>NZ_JBIVPJ010000027.1:0-106532 GCF_044754585.1 Streptomyces sp. NPDC093065
AGAAGTACCAGCTCAAAACACGCGACTGGGCCCGCGCCGAACGCGAGGGCACCACCATCGCCCCCCTCGTCACCCGGCTCAACACCATCCGGCGCCAGAGCCCGGCTCTGCGCCAACTGCGCGATCTGCACTTCCACACCACGGACAAGGAGGAGGTGATCGCCTACTCGAAGCGGCAGGGGTCGAACACGGTTCTGGTGGTCGTGAACCTCGACCCCCGCCACACCCAGGAGGCGACGGTCTCGTTGGACATGCCGCAACTCGGCCTGGACTGGCACGAGTCGGTGCCGGTGCGCGACGAGCTGACCGGCGAGACCTACCACTGGGGCAGGGCCAACTATGTGCGCCTGGAGCCGGGCCGTTCGCCCGCGCACGTCTGCACGGTTCTGCGACCGCCCCACCCGCAGATCGGAGGGTCACCCACCACATGATCGTCAACGAGCCCGTGCCGGACACCTTCGAGGACACCCCCGCCAAGGACCGGGACCCGGACTGGTTCAAACGAGCCGTCTTCTACGAGGTCCTCGTCCGCTCCTTCCAGGACAGCAACGGCGACGGCGTCGGCGACCTCAAGGGCCTGACCGCCAAGCTGGACTACCTGCAATGGCTGGGCGTGGACTGCCTGTGGCTGCCGCCCTTCTTCAAGTCACCGCTGCGCGACGGCGGTTACGACGTCTCCGACTACACCGCCGTGCTCCCGGAGTTCGGCGACCTGGCGGACTTCGTGGAGTTCGTGGACGCGGCGCACCAGCGCGGCATGCGCGTGATCATCGACTTCGTCATGAACCACACCAGCGACCAGCACCCGTGGTTCCAGGAGTCGCGGAGAAACCCGGACGGCCCCTACGGCGACTACTACGTCTGGGCGGACGACGACAAGCAGTTCCAGGACGCGCGGATCATCTTCGTCGACACCGAGGCGTCCAACTGGACCTACGACCCGGTGCGGCGGCAGTACTACTGGCACCGCTTCTTCTCCCACCAGCCGGACCTCAACTACGAGAACCCGGCCGTGCAGGAGGAGATGATCTCCGCGCTGAAGTTCTGGCTGGACCTGGGCATCGACGGGTTCCGGCTGGACGCGGTGCCGTACCTCTACCAGGAGGAGGGGACCAACTGCGAGAACCTGCCGCGCACGCACGACTTCCTGAAGCGGGTGCGCAAGGAGATCGACGCCCAGTACCCGGACACGGTGGTGCTGGCGGAGGCCAACCAGTGGCCGGAGGACGTCGTCGACTACTTCGGCGACTACGCGGCGGGCGGCGACGAGTGCCACATGGCCTTCCACTTCCCCGTCATGCCCCGCATCTTCATGGCGGTCAGAAGGGAGTCGCGCTACCCGGTCTCCGAGATCCTCGCCAAGACCCCGGCCATCCCGTCCGGCTGCCAGTGGGGCATCTTCCTGCGCAACCACGACGAGCTGACCCTGGAGATGGTCACCGACGAGGAACGCGACTACATGTACGCGGAGTACGCCAAGGACCCGCGCATGCGCGCCAACATCGGCATCCGCAGGCGCCTGGCCCCGCTCCTCGACAACGACCGCAACCAGATCGAGCTGTTCACGGCCCTGCTGCTGTCCCTGCCCGGCTCGCCGATCCTCTACTACGGCGACGAGATCGGCATGGGCGACAACATCTGGCTCGGCGACCGCGACGCCGTGCGCACCCCCATGCAGTGGACGCCCGACCGCAACGCCGGCTTCTCCTCGTCCGACCCGGGGCGCCTGTTCCTGCCCACGATCATGGACCCGGTCCACGGCTTCCAGGTGACGAACGTCGAGGCGTCGATGGCCTCGCCGTCCTCGCTGCTGCACTGGACCCGCCGCATGATCGAGATCCGCAAGCAGAACGTGGCCTTCGGTCTCGGCACCTACACGGAGCTGCCCTCCTCGAACCCCGCGGTACTGGCCTTCCTGCGCGAGTACGGGGACGACCTGGTCCTGTGCGTGCACAACTTCTCCCGGTTCGCGCAGCCCACGGAACTCGACCTCAGCGCCTTCGGCGGACGCCACCCGGTGGAGCTGTTCGGCGGGGTCCGCTTCCCGGCCGTGGGCGACCTGCCGTACCTGCTGACCCTCGGGGGGCACGGCTTCTACTGGTTCCGGCTCCGCAAGGACGCCGTCTAGACACCGGCCCCGTCCCCGGGCGGGGCGGTTTCCACCGTTCCGCCCGGGGCACGCATCAGTAACCACCCCGACGCTCCGGGGAAAGGACGCGACGCCATGTCGGAAGCCGTCATACGCACCGTCACGAGCCCGCCGGGCCTCCTGGCGTCACTCGACCCACTGCTGCGGGAGTGGCTTCCGCGACAGCGCTGGTTCGCCGGCAAGGGGCGTCCGGTCACCGGCTTCTCGCTGGTCGCCGCGACCGAACTGCTCCCCGCCGACTCCCGCCTCGGCCTCCATCACGTCCTGGTCCGCGCCCACCAGCAGTACGCGCCGGCCGGGGGCGCGGCTCAGGAGCCCGGCGACTGCTACCAGCTCCTGATAGGCACGCGCGAGGCGCTGCCACCCCGGCTCGCGCCCGCGCTGATCGGCCATGTGAGCGAGGGCCCGGCGGCCGGACGCACCGCCTACGACGCCCTGTACGACACCCGTCCCGCCGAGGTGCTGCTGGAGGCGCTGCGCACCCGGGCCCGCATCGGGGCGCTGCGCTTCGAGCGGGCACCGGACGAGGACATCCGCGCCGGGCTGGTGCCGCGGCTGATGACGGCCGAGCAGTCGAACTCGTCCGTCGTGTACGGAGATACGTTCATCCTCAAGTTGCTGCGCCGCATCGTGCCCGGCGTCAACCCCGACCTGGAGCTGCCGCTGGCCCTGGCCCGCGAGGGCTGCCCCCGGGTGCCCGCGCCCGCGGGCTGGATGACGGCGGACCTGGCAGGCCGGTCCTGGGTACTGGGTGTGCTCCAGCCTTATCTGCAGGGCGCGACCGACGGCTGGGAGCTGGCGCTGCGCGAGCTGGCCAAGGGCGAGGACTTCGTCGCCGAGGCCCGGGCGCTCGGGCGGGCCACCGCCGAGGTGCACACCGCGCTGGCCCGCGCGCTGCCGACCGTCACCCTCGGCCAGGCTCAGACGCGGCACCTCGCCGAGGGCATGACCGAGCGGCTGGAGGAGACCGCACGGGCCGTGCCCCTGCTCCGGTCGTACGCGCCCGCGCTGCGGACGGCGTTCACGGCGCTGGCGGACCTGGCCGCCGAGGGCCGCGGCTGGACCGCGCAGCGCGTCCACGGCGACCTGCACCTCGGCCAGTGCCTGCGCTCGCCCGACGGGGCGTGGTCGCTGATCGACTTCGAGGGTGAGCCCGCGAAGTCCCTGACCGAGCGCCGGCTGCCGCAGCCGGCGGTGCGGGACGTCGCGGGCATGCTCCGGTCCTTCGACTACGCGGCGCACTCGGCCGACGTCCGCGTGCCGGGCTGGGCCGAGGCCTGCCGGGCCGCGTACTGCACCGGGTACGCGGAGGCCGGCGGCCACGACCCGCGCACCGACCCGGTGCTGCTGCGCGCCTTCGAGACGGACAAGGCGGTCTACGAGGTCCTGTACGAGGCCCGGCACCGTCCCGACTGGCTCGAGGTGCCCCTGGCGGCGGTGCGCCGCCTGTCCGTGCCCGAACCGGCATGACTCCCCCGCCCGCCCCCCTCTCGCCCAGGAGGCTCCTCCCGTGACCCCCCGCCCCTCGTCCAGCGGTCCCGACCCGAAGAAGACGACCGGGAAGAAGACGGCCAAGGCCGCGAAGAAGGCCGGCCCGAAGAAGAAGGTCACGAAGAAGGCCGGCACGAACAAGCCGGCCGCGAACAGTCCGGCCGTGAAGAAGACGGTCGCGAAGAAGCCGGCCGCGGAGAAGACCGGCACGCGGAAACCCGCCGCCCAGGCCCAGGCCCGGGTCAGGGAGGAGGTCGCCGTATCCCCCGCACTGGACGCCGGTGACCGGGAGCGGCTGCTCGCCGGCACGCACCACGACCCGCACGCGGTGCTCGGCGCCCACCGGGTCCCCGGCGGGGTCGCCTTCCGTGCGTTCCGGCCGTACGCCCTCGCGGTGACCGTGCTCTGCGGAGAGCTGCGGATCGAGCTGCACGACGACGGGGACGGCTTCTTCTCCGGCCTGGTACCGCTGAGCGAGGTCCCGCTCCACCGGCTCCTCGTGGCGTACGAGGGGACGGAACAGGAGGTCGAGGACCCGTACCGCTTCCTGCCCGCCTTGGGCGAGCTGGACCTGCACCTGATCGGCGAGGGCCGGCACGAGCAGCTGTGGCGGGCGCTCGGCGCGCACCCGACGACGCACGACGGGGTGGCGGGCACCCGGTTCGCGGTGTGGGCGCCGAACGCGCGCGGGGTCCGGGTGGCCGGCGGCTTCAACTTCTGGGACGGCACCGGTCACCCGATGCGCTCTCTCGGCTCGACCGGGGTGTGGGAGCTGTTCCTGCCGGGTGTCGGCGCGGGCGAGCTGTACAAGTTCGAGATCACCCGGCCCGACGGTTCGCGCACCTTCCGCGCCGACCCGCTGGCCCGCCGTACGGAGGTCCCGCCGGCCACCTCCTCCGTCGTGCACGCCTCGGACTACACCTGGGGCGACGGGGAGTGGCTGGCGCACCGCGCGGACGCGCCCGCGCACGAGGCGCCGATGTCGGTGTACGAGGTCCACCTGCCGTCCTGGCGCCCCGGACTGAACTACCGCGAGCTGGCGGAGCAGCTCCCGGCCTACGTCGCCGACCTGGGCTTCACGCACGTGGAGCTGATGCCGGTCGCCGAGCACCCCTTCGGCGGCTCCTGGGGCTACCAGGTCACCGGCTTCTACGCGCCCACGGCCCGGCTGGGCGACCCCGACGACTTCAAGTACCTGGTGGACCGGCTGCACCGGGCCGGGATCGGCGTCCTGATGGACTGGGTTCCGGCCCACTTCCCGCGCGACGACTGGGCGCTGGCCGAGTTCGACGGGCGCCCGCTGTACGAACACTCCGATCCGCTGCGGGCCGCGCATCCGGACTGGGGGACGCTGGAGTTCGACTTCGGACGCCGGGAGGTGCGCAACTTCCTGGTCGCCAACGCCGTGTACTGGTGCGAGGAGTTCCACATCGACGGGCTGCGCGTCGACGCGGTCGCCTCGATGCTCTACCTGGACTACTCGCGCGAGCCGGGCCAGTGGACGCCGAACGAGCACGGCGGCCGGGAGAACCTGGACGCCGTGGCGTTCCTCCAGGAGATGAACGCGACGGTCTACCGGCGGGTGCCCGGCGTCGTGACCGTGGCGGAGGAGTCGACGGCCTGGGACGGGGTCACCCGGGCCACGCACCACGGGGGCCCGAGCGGCTTCGGCGGGCTCGGCTTCGGGCTGAAGTGGAACATGGGCTGGATGCACGACTCGCTGGAGTACATGAGCCGCGAGCCGGTGCACCGCGGCCACCACCACGGGGAGCTGACCTTCTCCATGGTGTACGCGTACAGCGAGAACTACGTGCTGCCGATATCCCACGACGAGGTGGTGCACGGCAAGAGGTCCCTGGTGTCGAAGATGCCCGGCGACTGGTGGCAGCAGCGCGCCAACGAGCGGGCGTACCTGGGCTGGATGTGGGCCCATCCCGGCAAGCAACTGCTCTTCATGGGACAGGAGTTCGCGCAGGGCGCCGAGTGGTCGGAGGCGCACGGCCCCGACTGGTGGCTGCTCGACCCGGAGTACGGCGCGGCGGCGGACCACCGGGGCGTGCGCGACCTGGTGCGCGACCTGAACACCGTCTACCGGGCCACGCCGGCACTGTGGCGGCGCGACACCCATCCCGCCGGGTTCGCTTGGGTGGTCGGCGACGCGGCCGAGGACAACGTCCTGGCGTTCCTGCGCCTGGACGCCGACGGCACCCCGCTGCTCGCGGTGTCGAACTTCGCCCCGGTGGTCCGCCCCGACTACCGCCTCGGCGTCCCCGACGACGTCCCGGCCTGGCACGAAGTGCTCAACACCGACGCCGCCCGGTACGGCGGCGGCGACGTACGCAACCCGCACCCGGTCAAGCCGGAGGCACAGGGGTGGCACGGCCGGCCGGCGAGCATCCGCCTGACCCTGCCGCCCCTGGCGACGGTGTGGCTGCGCCCGGCCTGACCGTCAGTCCGCGTCCACCAGTCCCTTCGGCAGCGGCTCGCTGTGCAGGACGCCGAGGTGCTGGGTGGCGCGGGTGAGGGCGACGTACAGGTCGCTGGTGCCGTAGCGGCCGGGCTCGACGACCAGGACGGAGTCGAACTCCAGGCCCTTGGACTGGCGCGGGTCGAGCAGGACGACGCGGTGGGTGAGGTCGGGCTCGGCGCCCGCCGTCACGCCGTCCAGGCGGGCCGCGAGGACCCGGTGCAGTTCGCGCGGGGCGATGACGGCGAGGCGGCCCTCCTCGGGGGTCAGCTCCCGGGCGGCCTCGGCGACGGCGGCCGGGAGGTCGCCGGTGGCACGGATCCAGGGGCGCAGGCCCGTGGAGCGCACCGAACTCGGCGGAGTGAACTCCGGGTCGCCGGCACGGACGACGGCCGCCGCCAGGTCCATGACCTCCGCCGGGGTGCGGTAGTTGACGCCGAGGCGGGTGTGCTCCCAGCGGTCCTCGACGTACGGCGTGAGGATCTCCGACCAGGAGCCGACGCCGGCCGCCTCCGCGGTCTGGGCCGGGTCGCCGACCAGGGTCATCGAGCGGGTGGGGCAGCGGCGCATCAGCAGCCGCCAGGCCATCGGGGACAGTTCCTGCGCCTCGTCCACGATGATGTGCCCGAAGGCCCAGGTGCGGTCGGCCGCGGCGCGTTCGGCGGCGCTGCGGTGGTCCTCCTCCTCCTGGCGTTCGGCGAAGCGCTCGGCGTCGATGACGTCGTGCGCGAGCAGGACCTCCGCGTCCTCGTCGTCCTTGTCCTCGAACTCGTAGGTCCGCGACGCGTACGACACGTCGAGGACGCCCTGCGCATAGGCGATCTGCTCCTCCCGTTCGCGCTCGGCGCGGGAACGGGCCACCCGGTCGTCCACGCCGAGCAGCTCGGCGGCCTCGTCCAGCAGGGGGACGTCGGCGACGGTCCAGCGCCGGGTGACCGGGCGGCGGACGGCGGCGGCGTCCTCGGCGGGGAGGAAGGCCTCGGGGGCGGCGAGAAAGTCGGCGACCAGGCGGTGCGGGGTGAGCCGGGGCCACAGCTGGTCGATCGCGGACCAGACCTCGGGGTTCTCGGCGAGTTCGTCGCGGATCTGGGTGATGTCGCTGGGATCGAGGAGGTTGCCGCCGTCGTAGGGGTCGGTGCCGATGCGTTCGGCGACCATGTCGGTGAGGGTGTTGAGGATGTGGCCCTCGAAGTGCTCGCGGGCGGCGTTGTGCGGCAGCCCGGCGGCGCGGGTGCGCTCGCGGGCGACGCTCACGAGGCCGTCGTCCAGCATGAGGACGTCGCGGTCGTGCTCGATCGCCACGACCGGGTCGGGCAGCGCCTGCCGGTCGCGGACCGCCTCGGCGAGCACGTCGGCCATGCCGGCCCCGCCCTTGACCGCGGCCGCCTCGGGGGTGTCGGTGGCCGTGGCCTTCACGCCGGGGAACAGTTCGCCGACGGTGGCGAGCAGTACGCCGGTCTCGCCGAGCGAGGGCAGCACCTCGCCGATGTAGCCGAGGAAGGCCGGGTTGGGACCGACGATGAGGACGGCGCGCTTGGCGAGCAGTTCGCGGTGCTCGTAGAGCAGGTAGGCGGCGCGGTGCAGGGCGACGGCGGTCTTGCCGGTGCCGGGGCCGCCCTCGACGACCAGCACACCGCGGTGCGGGGCGCGGATGATGCGGTCCTGGTCGGCCTGGATGGTCTGCACGATGTCGCCCATGCGGCCGGTGCGCGCGGAGTTCAGCGCGGCCAGCAGCACGGCGTCGCCGGAGGGGTCCTCGTGGCCGGTCCGGGTCTCGTCGCCGAGGTCGAGGATCTCGTCGTGCAGCGCGGTGACCGTGCGGCCCTCGCTGGTGATGTGCCGGCGGCGGCGCAGCCCCATCGGGGTGTGGCCGGTGGCCAGGTAGAAGGGGCGGGCGACACCGGCCCGCCAGTCGACGAGGACGGGGGTGCGTTCGGCGTCGTCGGCGCGGAGTCCGATGCGGCCGATGTGGTGGCCCTCCCCGGAGGTGAGGTCGATCCGGCCGAAGCACAGGGAGCCGTCCACCGCGTTGAGCGCGGCGAGCAGCCCGGAGCGCTCGGCGACCAGGATGTCCCGCTCCAGACGGGCCTGCTGGGGGGTGTTGCCCTGCGCGAGCGCCTCGGTGACCGAGACCTCGGCGTCGCCGCGCAGGGCGTCCACGCGCGCGTACAGCCCGTCGATGAATTCCTGCTCGTGCCGCAATTCATCGTCCGGAAATTCGGTGTTTGACAATTCCACTCCCGGCCGCATATACTGTGCCTACTGAACTTCTTCGCGACCTCATTTCTGTGAAGTCACGAATCATCGAATATACGCAGCGAAATCCCCCGAGCGCAATTGCTCGGGGGATTTTTTCGTGCGCCGGGCCGGTCAGACGACGTCGGCCAGTTCCTGAAGGAGCCGCCGCTTGGGCCGGGCGCCGACCATCGACTTCACCGGCTCACCGCCGCGGAAGACCATGAACGTCGGCATCGACAGCACCTTGTACGCGTTCGTGGTCGCCGGGTTCCGGTCGACGTTCAGCTGCACCACCCGCAGCCGGTCGCCCTCCTCCTCGGCCAAGGCACTGAGCACGGGTGCCATCTGCCGGCAGGGCGGGCACCAGTCGGCGGTGAACTCCACCAGCACGGGCAGCTCGGAACCGATCACCTCGGCCGCGAAGTCCGTGTCCGTCACCTCGGGCACCCCGTTGGTCCTCATCCGTGTCCTCCCAGTTCGCACTTGGGCTCCGGACCCCCCGGAACCGCCGCCTCGGCCCGCGCCAGTTGCGCGGCGACCTGCCCGCGCACCGACGTGAGCTGCTCGATCAGCGTGTCCAGCTCCGCCAGCTTGCGCCGGTAGACCACCAGGGACGCCGGGCAGGAGTCGCCCTCGGGGTGCCCGGCGCGCAGGCACTCGACGAAGGGGCGGGTCTCCTCCAGGTCGAACCCGAAGTCCTGGAGGGTCCTGATCTGCCGCAGCAGCTTCAGGTCCTCCTCGTCGTAGGTCCGGTATCCGTTGTCGCCCCGCCGCGCGGGCAGCAGGCCCCGCGACTCGTAGTAGCGCAGCGTCCGCGTCGTGGTCCCGGCCCGTGCGGCCAGCTCGCCGATTCGCATGGGGACGAACGTATGCCTTGACGCGGGCGTCAAGGCAAGAAGCCCCGCGCCGGGGGGAGGCGCGGGGCTTCTTCGGGGGACCGGGTGGCTGAGCAACGGGGGGAGCACCTCAGCCGCCCGGCGTGTGCGGGCGTCGCGGCGGGGGTGTCAGGCCCTCGCCAGCTCCTTCTCGCCGCCCTGCTCGGGCAGGTCCGGCGTGTCCTCGCCGTCGGCGGGTCCGTGGGCGTCGTCCAGGAGGGTCTTCTCGTCGAACGGGATCCGGCCGGCGAGCACGTCGTTCACCCGGTCCTTGTCGATCTCCTTGGTCCAGGTGCCGATCAGGACGGTGGCCACCGCGTTGCCGCCGAAGTTGGTCAGGGCACGGGCCTCGCTCATGAAGCGGTCGATGCCGACGATCAGGCCGATGCCGTCCACCAGGGCGGGCTTGTGCGACTGCAGGCCGCCGGCCAGCGTGGCGAGACCGGCACCCGAGACACCGGCGGCGCCCTTGGAGGCCACCAGCAGGAAGAGCAGCAGCGGAATCTGCTCACCGATGGACATCGGCGTACCCATGGCGTCGGAGATGAACAGCGAGGCCATGGTCATGTAGATCATGGTGCCGTCGAGGTTGAACGAGTAGCCGGTCGGGACGGTGATGCCGACCACCGGCTTGCTGACACCCAGGTGCTCCATCTTCGCGATGAGACGCGGCAGCGCCGACTCCGAGGAGGAGGTGGAAAGGATCAGCAGGAATTCGCGGCCCAGGTACTTGAAGAGCGAGAAGACGTTGACCCCGGAGACGAGGCGCAGCACCGTGCCGAGCACCAGGATGAGGAAGAGGACGCAGGTCACGTAGAAGCCGAGCATCAGCACGGCCAGGCTCTTGAGGGCGTCGACGCCGGCCGAGCCGGTGACGGCGGCGATGGCGCCGAAGGCACCGATCGGGGCGGCCCACATGATCATCGCCAGGACGCGGAAGACCAGCCGCTGGATGTGCTCGATGCCGCGCAGGACGGGCTGACCGGCGCTGCCCATGGCCTGCAGGGCGAAGCCGCAGAGCAGGGCGATCAGCAGGGTCTGCAGGACCTCGCCCGCGGTGAACGCCGAGACGATCGTGGTCGGGATGATGCCGAGCAGGAACTCGGTGGTGCCCTTGGCCTCCGCGTCGACCTGCGCCTGGCCGGTCTCCTTGACCGCGTCGGTGACCGCGAGGCCCGTGCCCGGGTCGAGGATGTTGCCGACGATCAGACCGATGGCGAGCGCCACCAGGGACATCACGAAGAAGTAGACCAGGGCGATGCCGCCGACCGCGCCGACCTTGGCGGCCTTGCGGACCGAACCGATGCCCAGCACGATCGTGCAGAAGATGATGGGGGAGATCATCATCTTGATCAGGTTCACGAAGCCCGTGCCGAGCGGCTTCAGCTCGGTGGCGAAGTCCGGCGCGATCAGACCGACGGCGATACCGAGGGCGACCGCGATGATCACGGCGATGTAGAGATAGTGCGTGCGGTCGCGCTTGGCTTTGGGTGCGGCAGGTGCCGTAGCGGCTTTGCTGGTCACGGCGGCCCTCCTTGACGACGTCGTCGGCATCACCGGCGTGCGGCTCACGTCCGGGGGTGTGTATCGGGGACGGGGTGACTATCTCCCGGCGTGTGAGCGCGGTCACCCTTGCGTTCATTTAGTTCACAATCAAGCCACGCGAGAGACTGACTGCATGCACATCCGTGTCCCCCGACCCCGGAGCCTGGCCGGGCAGCTCTTCGCCATGCAGGCCGTACTGATAGCGGTCGTCGTGGTCGGGTACGCGCTGTTCACCTACATCAGCGACCGCGGGCAGGCCCAGGAGGCGGCCGGGCGCCAGGCCAGGGCGGTGTCGCTGGCGATCGCGGACTCGCCGTCCGTGGCGCAGGCGATCCGCACCCCGGACCCGACGGCGCGCCTGCAGCCGTACGCGGTGCGGGTCATGCAGGACACGGACGTGGACTTCGTGACGATCATGGATCCGGAGGGCATCCGCTGGACCCACCCCGAACCGACAGAAATCGGCCACCCCTTCCAGGGCCACATCGAGCGCGCTCAGCGGGGCGGGACCTTCACCGAGACCTACACGGGCACGCTCGGCCCCTCGGTCCGGGCGGTCACACCGATCGTGGACGACGGCCGGATCGTCGGTCTAGTCTCCGCCGGGATCAAGGTCGAGGAGATCAGCAAGCGGGCGCAGGAGCAGCTCACGGCCCTGTCGGGGGTGGCGGCCGGGGCCCTGCTGCTCGGAGCGGTCGGTACGTATGTGATCAACGCGCGGCTGCGCCGGCACACGCACGGCATGAACGCGGACGAGCTGAGCCGGATGCACGACTACCATCAGGCGGCGCTGCACGCGGTGCGGGAGGGGCTGCTGATGCTGGACGGGCAGTACCGTGTCGCGCTGATCAACGACGGCGGTCGGGAGCTGCTCGGCGTGCACGGTGACGTGGTCGGAGCCTCGGTGGCGGACCTCGGGCTGCCGTCGCAGCTGACGGGGGCGCTGCTGGCGTCGGAGCCGCGGATGGACGAGGTGCACCTGGCGGCGGAGCGGGTGCTGGTGGTGAACACCTCGCCGGTCTCCGGCGGCGAGCGGCGGGGCACGGTGGTGACGCTGCGGGACGTGACCGAGTTGCAGTCGCTGACGGGCGAGCTGAACTCGGAGCGCGGTTTCACCCAGGCGCTACGCTCGCAGGCGCACGAGGCGGCGAACCGGCTGCACACGGTCGTCTCGCTGATCGAGCTGGGGCGGGCGGAGGAGGCCGTGGAGTTCGCGACGGCGGAGCTGGAGCTGGCGCAGGCACTCACCGACCAGGTGGTGGCGGCGGTGAGCGAGCCGGTGCTGGCGGCGCTGCTGCTGGGCAAGACGGCGCAGGCCAACGAGCGGGGAGTGGAGCTGGTGGTGTCGCAGGACAGCCGACTGGACGACGGGCTGCTGCCGCCGTCGCTGCCCGCCCGGGACCTGGTGACGATCCTGGGCAACCTGGTGGACAACGCGGTGGACGCGGCGCAGGGCGCGGTGCCGTCGCGGGTGACGGTGGCGGCGTACACGGAGGCTTCCGGGGGCGGTTCCGAGCTGGTGCTCCGGGTGTCGGACACCGGCGCGGGGGTCGATCCCGCCCACGCCGACCTGGTCTTCCAGCGGGGCTACTCGACGAAGCCGGCCGGCGAGGGCGGACGCGGTCTGGGCCTCGCGCTGGTGCAGCAGGCGGTGCGGCGGCACGGCGGCTCCCTGGCCGTGGCGGACGCGGAGGGCGGCGGCGCCCGCTTCGAGGCCCGGCTGCCGCTGGGCCCTGCCGGGGGCGACGGAGCGGCACCGGCCACCGCGGCGGGCAGACCGGGCTCCGGGGGTGCGGTGTGAGACGGCGACAGATCACGGGGGCCGTCCCGGTCGGCGCGGGCCGCCCGATCGCCGCCGACGCGCGCCGTGCGGCTCACGGAAGCCGCCGTGCCGGCGCGGTGGCTCACCCCGGGGGTGCCGTATGAGCACCGCCGACGCGCAGCCCATCCGGGTCCTGGTCGTCGAGGACGACCCGGTCGCCGCCGACGCGCACGTGATGTACGTCGGCCGGGTCCCGGGGTTCGTCGCCGTCGGCAAGGCGCACACGGGTGCGGAGGCCCGCCGCATGCTGGACCGCACGCCGGTCGACCTGCTCCTGCTCGACCTGCACCTGCCGGACGTGCACGGACTCCAGCTGGCCCGCTCGCTGCGCGCGGCGGGGCATCACACCGACGTGATAGCGGTGACGTCGGCACGGGACCTGACGATGGTGCGCGAGGGGGTCTCGCTGGGCGTCGTCCAGTACGTCCTGAAGCCCTTCACCTTCGCCACCCTGCGCGACCGCCTGGTCCGCTACGCGGAGTTCCGGGGCACCGCCGGGGAGGCCAGCGGCCAGGACGAGGTCGACCGCGCCCTGGCCACCCTGCGCGCCCCGAGCCCGGCGGCCCTGCCCAAGGGCCTGAGCGGCCCGACCCTGGAGCGCGTCACGGGCGCGCTGCGCGGCGCGGAGGAGGGCCTCACGGCGGCCGGGGTCGCCGAGGCGGTGGGCATCTCCCGCATCACGGCGCGGCGCTACCTGGAGCACCTGGTGGACGCGGGGCGTGCGGGACGCAGCCCGCAGTACGGGCAGGTGGGGCGTCCGGAGCTGGTGTACCGGTGGGTGCGGGGCCGGTGAGCCGGGCCGCCCGGCGGGCGAGCTCGGCCTTACTGGACGAGCCCGCCCGCTCGAGCCCCACCGCCCGCGCCGGCTCCTCCGCCGCCCGGCGTCCACCGACCCCGCCCGCGCCCTCGGCCAGGGCCGTCAGCAGTGCCGGCGCCATGCGCGCCGCTCCCTCCCGCGGCAGCGGGGCGTCGCTCACGCCGCCTTCGCGTACCACACGACCTGCGAGGCGAGCCCCGCCACGGCCAGTGCCTCCAGCACCGAGAGCGCGACGAGCAGCCGGCCGGCGTCCCCGTTCGACCAGAAAACGATCAGCGCCGCCAGGGGTACCGCGCAGAACGCCGTCAGGTCGATGACTGTCTGGACCGTCTTGCGCGACCGGCGCCGGGAGTCGCTCCGGTGGTACGCCTCCCACCCGAAGGTCGCGAACCCGCTGCTGTGTGCGGCGAGTTCGGCCAGCTTCGGCCCCAGATCGTCCCGGACGTAGAGCCCGATCGCCGAGATCTTCTCGTCGTTGACGAGGTAGGTCCACCCGAGGACGAGACACACCGGCGGCAGCGCGAGCAGCATCGAGGGCCGCTCCGCCTGGGCCGTGGCGGCGACGACGGCGGCCACGACGGCGAGCGTCACGTAGAGCAGGTTGTCCCGGAAGCCGATCCTCGCCCTCTGCTCGCTCTTCACGCTCTCGTACTCGGCGAGCAGCAACTGCCCGACCGTGACGTCCTGTTCCGGCACTCGGATCCCCTCTCCCAGCGATAACTTATGACTATGCCGGACATCCAGCCCACCGTTCTGGTCCTCACCGCGCTCCCGCTCGAATACGCTGCGGTCCGCGCGCACGTCGAGGAGCGGGAGGAGCGGGTGCACCGGGACGGGACCCGGGTCGAGACCGGCCGGCTGCCGGGCACCTCCTGGCACGTCGCCCTCGCCGAACTGGGCATGGGCGCCGAGCGGGCGGGAGTTCTCACCACCCAGCTCATCGACTGGTTGCGTCCCGAGGCCGCGCTGTTCGTCGGCGTCGCGGGCAGCCTGAAGGCCGACGTCGGGATCGGCGACGTCGTCGTGGGCACGCAGGTGTACGGGATCCACGGCGGCAAGCAGACCCCGGAGGGCTTCCTGGTCCGGCCGAAGGCCCTGCCGGGGTCGCACGCGCTGGAGCAGGCGGCCCGTTCCGCCGTGCGGGACATGCCCGGCGTACGGGCGCACTTCATGCCGATCGCCACGGGAGAGGTCGTCCTGGCGGATGCCGGGTCCGGGATCGCGCGGTTCGTCCGCCGGAACTACAACGACGCGGGCGCGATCGAGATGGAGGGCTCGGGAGTGCTCCAGGCGGCCCATCTCAACGGCCGGTTGAACGCGCTGGTGATCCGCGGGATCAGCGACCGCGCCGACGCCGGGAAGCACGCTGCCGACGCCTCGGGTTCGCAGCGGCGCGCCGCCGAGCAGGCCGCGGCGGTCACGGTGGCGGTCCTGCACAGGCACCGGCCCCGGAAGGGTGCCGGCGACTCCGCCGAGGCGCCCCGAGGAGCGGCGTACGGCGGAGACCACATCGACTTCCGGGGCGGCACGTTCCACGGCCCCGTCACCGGCAAGAGCGGCGAGGCTCCCCCGAATCCCCACTCGCACACTCATTGACCTGACTAGACCACTCCTCTTACGTTCGCCACGCAGCCGTCCAGGCCACAGCGTCGTGCGCCCGTAGGAGGTCATGCCCGTGCGCCCCACCGTCCGGTTCACCGCCCTGTTCACCCTCACCGCGCTCGCCTCCACCACCCTCGCCGCCTGCGGAAGCGGCTCCGGCAGCGATCCGGACACGGTGAAGGTCTCCTTCAAGCAGTCGACGGACAACTCCATCAAGGTGATGGACACCTACCTCGGCGACATCAAGAGGCAGTTCGAGAAGGCCAACCCGGGGAAGAAGGTGGAACTCGTCCCCATCAAGGCACCGGACTCGGAGTACTACACCAAGCTCCAGCAGATGCTCCGCTCCCCCAAGACCGCGCCCGACCTGGTCTACGAGGACACCTTCCTCATCAACTCCGACATCACCAGCGGGTATCTGAAGCCGCTCGACGACTACCTCGCCGACTGGAAGGACTGGGGCCGGTTCATCGACACGGCGAAGGCCGCCGCCCAGGGCGAGGACGGCAAGACGTACGGTGTTCCGGACGGGACGGACACCCGGGGGCTGTGGTTCAGCAAGGACGTGTTCGCCAAGGCCGGGCTGCCCGCCGACTGGCAGCCGAAGACCTGGGACGAGGTGCTCGACGCCGCCCGCACCATCAAGGAGAAGGTCCCCGGCGTCACACCGCTCAACGTCTACACCGGCAAGCCCGCCGGTGAGATGGCCACCATGCAGGGCTTCGAGATGCTGCTGTACGGCACGGGGGACGGCGGCGCCGACCCGCTGTACGACAAGGGCGGCAAGAAGTGGATCACCGCGGGGCAGGGGTTCAAGGACTCCCTCGGCTTCGTCGAGACCGTGTACAAGGAGAAGCTCGGCCCGGAGGTCTCCGACGCGCTGGACCCCAACTTCTCCACGAAGATCCGCGGTGAGCTGCTGCCGCAGGGCAAGCTCGGGATCGCGCTCGACGGCTCCTGGCTGCCGCAGGACTGGCTGGAGGGCAGCGGGCACGAGTGGCCCGAGTGGTCGAAGGAGCTGGGTCTCGCCGCCATGCCCACGCAGAACGGACAGGCGCCCGGCAGGGTGAGCATGTCCGGCGGGTGGACCTGGTCCATTCCGGCCAAGGCCGGCAACCCCGACCTGGCCTTCGAGTTCATCAAGACGATGCAGACCAAGGCCAACGCCCAGAAGTGGTACATCGCCAACTCCGGCATCGCGGTCCGCGAGGACGTGGCGAAGGATCCCGGCTACGTCGCGGCCCAGCCCGGCATCAAGTTCTTCACCGACCTCGTCGCCGACACCCACTACCGGCCCGCCTACCCGGCGTACCCGAAGGTGTCCGTCGCCGTCCAGGAGGCCATGGAGGGCGTGACGACCGGTGACAAGTCGGTCGAGGAGGCGGCGCGCGGCTACGACGAGGCGCTCAAGGAGGCGACCGACAACCAGGTGGTCGCCAAGTGACGGCGGCCCCGCCGCGGCAGGCCGGTCCGGAGGTCCGGAAGGCGTCCGCCTCCCCGGCCTCCGACGCTCGGGCCGGCACCGTCCGCCGCTCCCTCTTCCGCGCTCTGCCCGTCTCCCCCGCCCTCGTCCTGCTCCTGCTCTTCCTCGCCGGCCCGATCGTCTACTGCGTGGTCATCGCCTTCACCGACCTCCAGCTCACCGGGCAGGCCGAGGAGTCCTTCGTCGGCTTCGACAACTTCACCCGCGCCTTCAGGGACGAGGCGTTCCTCAACGCCGTATGGCTGACCCTGGTGTTCACCGTGCTGTCGTCGCTGATCGGGCAGAACACCCTGGGGCTCGCGCTGGCCTCCCTGATGCAGCGGGCCTCGAAGCCGGTCCGTACGCTCACCGGTGGCATCGTTGTCACGGCCTGGGTGCTGCCGGAGGTGGTGGCGGGCTTCCTGCTCTACGCCTTCTTCCGGCGCGAGGGCACCCTCAACGCCATCCTGGACTGGCTCCATCTGCCCTCCCAGAACTGGCTGTTCACGCTGCCGATCCTGGCGGTGTCCTTCGCCAACGTGTGGCGTGGCACGGCGTTCTCGATGCTGGTGTACTCGGCCGCGCTGAACGAGATCCCCAAGGAGGTCACCGAGGCCGCGGAGGTGGACGGCGCGAGCGGCTGGCGCCGGATGTGGCACATCACGCTGCCGATGATCCGGCGCTCCATCGGCACCAACCTGATGCTCAACACGCTGCAGACGCTGTCGGTCTTCGGGCTGATCTGGGTGATGACGCGGGGCGGCCCGAGCGGCAAGAGCCAGACGCTGCCGCTGTTCATGTACGAGCAGGCCTTCCAGAACAGCCTGATCGGGTACGGCACGGCGGTGGCGCTGCTGCTGTTGCTGATCGGCTCGCTGTTCTCGGTCGTGTACCTGCGTCTGCTGCGGACGGAGGTCTGACATGGCGAACACGCCCGCCTCACGGCGCAACCGGCGGCGGACGGCCGCCGACGCCGGGCTGCTGGTGGCCGCAGCGGCCTTCGTGCTGCCGCTGGCCTGGGTGGTGCTGTCCGCGCTGGATCCGCACGCGAGTCTGAGGGTGAAGGTCCCCGACGGGGTGACGCTGGAGAACTTCGACGCGATCCTCACCCCGGAGATCACCTTCACCCCGCTGCTCAACAGCCTGATCCTGTGCGGCGGGGCCACCCTGCTGACGGTGGTGTGCGCGGCGCTCGCGGCCTATCCGCTCTCCCGTTTCCGGTCACGGCTGAACCGGCCGTTCCTGCTCACCGTCCTGTTCGCGACCAGTCTGCCGATCACGGCGATCATGGTGCCGGTCTACGCGTTGTTCGTGCGCGTCAACATGATCGACACCATGCAGGGGACCGTCTTCTTCTTCGCCGCCTCGCAGCTGCCCTTCGCGATCTGGCTCATGAAGAACTTCATGGACGGCGTGCCGAAGGAGCTGGAGGAGGCGGCGTGGACGGACGGCGCGTCGTCCTTCCAGTCACTGCTGCGGATCGTGCTGCCGCTGATGGGCCCCGGGGTGGCGGTGGTGACGGTGTTCTCGTTCGTGATGATGTGGGGGAACTTCTTCGTCCCCTTCATGCTGCTGCTCTCCCCGGACCAGATGCCCGCCTCGGTCAGCATCAACGACTTCTTCGGCAACCGGGGCATGGTGGCGTACGGGCAGCTGGCGGCGTTCTCGATCGTCTACTCCACGCCGGTCGTGCTGCTGTACGTGCTGATCTCCCGGCGCCTGGGCGGGGGGTTCGCGCTGGGCGGGGCGGTGAAGGGATAGGGCGCGGGGACCGGGGAGGGGGCGCGTACGGGTCCGCTCGCGCCCGCAGGTTCCTCGTACGTCCCCCGTACGTTCCTACAATCCGTATCGCTGGCCGAACAGCCCGTAGTCAGCGTCGCCCCGGACCCCTACGGTGTGGCGCGTGCGCCGACCCTCACCCCGCCCGAGCCATTCGGGCCCCCCGTTCAACGCCCTCGCCGCCCGCCGGCTGCGTGCCGCCCTCAACATGGGGCCCGAGCACGTCGCCCACGGCATACGGGTCTCGTACGGCCTGCCGTACGTCGGCCCCGACCTCGTGATCGCCTGGGAGCGGGGGACCGCCGCCCCCGAAGGCCCCGAGCTGACCGCGCTCGCGGGGGTGCTGTGGTGCTCGCCCGGCGAGCTGATCGGGCGGCCGCAGTCCCTGCGCGAGCACCGCGTCGCCCGCGGTCTGGCGCCGGAGGACGTGGCCCGCGCGGTCGGGCTCGGGCTCTCGGCCTACCTGCGGATGGAGGAGGCGGACGACTGGCGCGGCACCGACCGGCAGTCGGCCGAGCTCGCCGACGTGCTCGGCCTCACGCTGCCCGACTTCGTGACCGTCACCGGGCGCGAGGAGAAGCTGGCCGACCTGCTGACGAGCGCGGTGACCACCCGCTGGCAGGGGTGTGTGCGCCCGATCGCCAAGCTGGCCCCACTGGACCGGCGCGTCCTGGAGAACGTCCTCCAGGTGCTGCACCAGGACTACCAGGGGCGGATGACCGCCACCCTCACCTGGGGCGGCGGCGCGGCCGACTCCAGCGCCGGGGGCCGGGACTTCCTCGACCGGATCGTGGACCACTTCTGGACGGCGGTCGAGAGGCACCCGTGAGCCGAGTGCCCGGCGCCTAGAAGACCGACTCCGCCTCGTCCATCCGGTCCTTCGGCACCGTCTTCAGCTCGGTGACCGCCTCCGCGAGCGGCACCATCACGACGTCCGTGCCGCGCAGCGCCGTCATCCGGCCGAAGTCGCCCCGGTGCGCGGCCTCCACCGCGTGCCAGCCGAAGCGGGTGGCGAGGACCCGGTCGTACGCGGTCGGTACGCCGCCGCGCTGGACGTGGCCGAGGATGACCGGCTTGGCCTCCTTGCCGAGCCGGCGCTCCAGCTCGAAGGCGAGTGCGGTGCCGATGCCCTGGAAGCGCTCGTGGCCGAACTTGTCGATGGCACCCTTGCCGTAGTCCATGCTGCCCTCGGCGGGGTGGGCGCCCTCGGCGACGCAGACGACGGCGAACTTCTTGCCGCGGGAGAAGCGCTCCTCGACCATCTTGACCAGGTCGGCGGGGTCGAAGGGGCGCTCGGGCAGGCAGATGCCGTGGGCACCGGCGGCCATGCCGGACTCCAGGGCGATCCAGCCGGCGTGCCGGCCCATGACCTCGACGACCATCACGCGCTGGTGGGACTCGGCGGTGGTCTTGAGGCGGTCCATCGCCTCGGTCGCCACGCCGACCGCCGTGTCGAAGCCGAAGGTGCGGTCGGTGGAGGAGATGTCGTTGTCGATGGTCTTCGGCACGCCGACGACCGGGAGGCCCGCGTCGGACAGCATCCGGGCCGCGGTGAGCGTGCCCTCGCCGCCGATCGGGATCAGGGCGTCGATGCCGAAGTTCTGGATCATGTCGCCGGCGTTCTCGCAGGCCTCGCGGAGCCGGTCGCGCTCCAGCCGGGAGGAGCCGAGGATGGTGCCGCCGCGGGCGAGGATGCCGCTGACCGCGTTGAGGTCGAGGGTGCGGTAACGGCCGTCAAGCAGCCCCGCGTAGCCGTCCTCGAAGCCGATGACCTCGTCGCCGTAGTTGTCGACCGCTCGGTGCACGACCGACCGGATCACTGCGTTCAGGCCGGGGCAGTCGCCGCCTGCGGTGAGAACTCCGATACGCATCGTGCTGTGTCTCCTGCTCGCTGTTGACACCGGTGAGCCGATCCAATTGTTCCACGGCCCGGACGGCGGCGGACGACCGGCGGACGGCGGCGGACGGCGGCGGACACTGACGGGCGCCCTAACCGTGGCCGGAGGTACTGTCAAGAGGGTTCCGCACCCCGACGAAACGCTCACCCCGACGAAACGGAGAGCACGCGTGACGCGCAGCGTGTACGTGACCGGTATCGACCGCGGCGACGGCCGCCAGGTCGTCGAGCTGGGGGTGATGGAGCTGCTCACCCGGCAGGTCGACCGGGTCGGCGTGTTCCGCCCCCTGGTGCACGACGGGCCCGACCGGCTCTTCGGGCTGCTGCGCGCCCGCTACCGGCTCTCGCAGGACCCGGCGACGGTCTACGGCATGGACTACCAGGAGGCCTCCCTCCTCCAGGCCGAGCAGGGCGTGGACGAGCTGGTGTCGGCGCTGGTCGACCGGTTCCACCTGGTGGCGCGGGACTACGACGTCGTCCTCGTCCTCGGCACCGACTACGCCGACACCCAGTTCCCGGACGAGCTGTCGCTGAACGCGCGGCTCGCCAACGAGTTCGGCGCCTCGGTGCTTCCCGTCGTCGGGGGCCGCAAGCAGACCGCCGAGTCGGTGCTGGCCGAGACCCACAACGCCTTCCGCGCCTACGACGGTCTCGGCTGCGACGTGCTCGCCATGGTGACCAACCGGGTCGCGCGCGAGGACCGGGACGAGATCGCCGAGCGGCTCGCGCACCGGCTGCCGGTGCCGTGCTGGGTGGTGCCGGACGAGCCCGCCCTGTCCGCGCCGACGGTCTCCCAGATCGCGCACGCCCTGGGCGCCCGGGTGGTGCTCGGGGACGACTCCGGGCTCGCCCGCGACGCGCTGGACTTCGTCTTCGGCGGGGCCATGCTGCCCAACCTGCTGGCTGCGCTGACCCCGGGCTGTCTGGTGATCACGCCGGGCGACCGCGCCGACCTGGTGATCGGCACGCTGGCCGCGCACAGCGCCGGGACCCCGCCGATAGCCGGCGTGCTGCTCACCCTGAACGAGGTGCCCGGCGAGGGCATCCTCACCCTCGCCGACCGGCTGGCCCCGGGCACCCCGGTGCTCTCGGTGACCGGCAACAGCTTCCCCACCGCCGAGCAGCTGTTCTCCCTGGAGGGCAAGCTGGGCGCGGCCACTCCGCGCAAGGCGGAGACCGCCCTCGGCCTCTTCGAGCGCTACGTCGACACCGCCGAGCTGGACAAGCGGGTCTCCGCGCCCAGCAGCGACCGCGTCACGCCGATGATGTTCGAGCACAAGCTCCTCGAACAGGCCCGCTCCGACCTGCGCCGGGTGGTTCTGCCGGAGGGCACCGAGGTGCGGGTGCTGCACGCGGCGGAGGTGCTGCTGCGCCGGGGCGTGTGCGAGCTGACGCTGCTCGGCCCGGCCGAGCAGATCCGCAAGAAGGCCGCCGACCTCGGCATCGACCTGGCCGGCGCCGAGCTGATCGACCCGGCCGCCAGCGAGCTGCGGGACTCCTTCGCCGAGAAGTACGCCGCCCTGCGCGCCCACAAGGGCGTGACCGTGGAGCTGGCGTACGACGTGGTCTCCGACGTGAACTACTTCGGCACGCTGATGGTGCAGGAGGGGTTCGCCGACGGGATGGTGTCGGGGTCGGTGCACTCGACGGCGGCGACCATCCGCCCGGCCTTCGAGATCATCAAGACCAAGCCGGACGCGGCGATCGTCTCCTCGGTCTTCTTCATGTGCCTGGCCGACAAGGTCCTGGTCTACGGCGACTGCGCGGTCAACCCGGACCCGGACGCGGAGCAGCTCGCCGACATCGCCGCGCAGTCGGCGTCGACGGCGGCGCAGTTCGGGGTGGAGCCGCGGATCGCGATGCTGTCGTACTCGACGGGCACGTCCGGCTCCGGCGCGGACGTCGACAAGGTGCGCGAGGCGACCGAGCTGGTCCGCTCGCGCCGCCCGGACCTCAGCATCGAGGGGCCGATCCAGTACGACGCCGCGGTCGAGCCCTCGGTGGCCGCGACCAAGCTGCCCGGCTCGGCGGTCGCCGGGCAGGCCAGCGTGCTGATCTTCCCCGACCTGAACACCGGCAACAACACGTACAAGGCGGTGCAGCGCTCGGCCGGTGCCATCGCGGTCGGCCCGGTGCTCCAGGGTCTACGCAAGCCGGTCAACGACCTGTCGCGGGGCGCGCTCGTGCAGGACATCGTCAACACCGTCGCCATCACGGCGATCCAGGCCCAGCAGTCCCCCAGCGAGAAGGCTTCCGACCAGTGAGCGGCTCCCGTGTCCTCGTCCTCAACTCCGGCTCCTCGTCGGTGAAGTACCAGCTGCTCGACATGCGCGACGGCAGCCGGCTGGCGGTGGGACTCGTCGAGCGGATCGGCGAGAACGGCTCCTGCGTCAAGCACTCCCCGGTGGGCGGGGAGAGCCGCGAGTGGAGCGGGTCGGTGCCCGACCACGACGCCGCGCTGAAGGCCATGGCCGCCGAGCTGGACCGGGACGGTCTGGGCCTCGACTCCCCAGAGCTGGCCGCGATCGGGCACCGGGTGGTCCACGGCGGTCTGCGCTTCACCGAGCCGACGGTGATCGACGACGCCGTGCTCGCCGAGATCGAGCGGCTCATCCCGGTCGCCCCGCTGCACAACCCGGCCAACCTCACCGGCATCCGCACCGCGCAGGCGCTGCGCCCGGACCTGCCGCAGGTCGCCGTGTTCGACACCGCCTTCCACACCACGATGCCGGAGTCCGCGGCCCGCTACGCGATCGACGTGGAGACCGCCGACGCGCACCGGGTGCGGCGCTACGGCTTCCACGGCACCTCGCACGCGTACGTCTCCCGGGAGACCGCGCGGCTCCTCGGCCGGGCACCCGGGGACGTGAACGTGATCGTGCTGCACCTGGGCAACGGGGCGTCCGCCTCGGCGGTGCGGGGCGGACGGTGCGTGGACACCTCCATGGGGCTGACGCCTTTGGAGGGGCTCGTGATGGGTACGCGCTCGGGAGACATGGACCCTGCCGTCATCTTCCATTTGATGCGCGTCGGGGGAATGTCCGCCGACGAGATCGACACTCTTCTCAACAAGAGGAGCGGTCTGATCGGGCTGTGCGGCGACAACGACATGCGGGAGATCCGCCGCCGTGTCGACGCCGGCGACGAGCGGGCGGAGCTGGCCTTCGACATCTACATTCACCGGCTCAAGAAGTACATCGGCGCCTATTACGCCGTTCTCGGACGCGTGGACGCCGTGGCGTTCACGGCCGGGGTCGGGGAGAACTCGGCGCCGGTGCGCGAGGCGGCGCTGACCGGGCTCGAAGGGCTGGGCCTGGAGGTCGACGGGGAGCTGAACGCCGTACGGAGCGACGAGGCGCGGCTGATCTCGCCCGCGGACGCGCGGGTGGCGGTGGCGGTGGTACCGACGGACGAGGAAATGGAGATCGCGGCACAGACCTACGCGCTGGTAAATGATTCGGGGAATCAGAATCTCACCTGAGCGGCATCCCGCCCTTTTGTATTTTCCGCCAGACGGAATATTCCGCGCCGAAACAAACCGATAGGATGGCACCCATGCGCCGTTCGAAAATCGTCTGTACTCTCGGCCCCGCGGTCGACTCCCACGAGCAGCTGGTCACGCTGATCGAAGCCGGCATGAACGTGGCCCGCTTCAACTTCAGCCACGGCACCCACGCCGAGCACCAGGGCCGTTACGACCGGGTGCGGGCCGCCGCCAAGGAGACCGGCCGGGCCATCGGTGTCCTCGCCGACCTGCAGGGCCCGAAGATCCGCCTGGAGACCTTCGCGGAGGGTCCCGTCGAGCTGGTGCGCGGTGACGAGTTCACCATCACCACCGAGGACGTACCGGGCGACAGGACGATCTGCGGCACGACGTACAAGGGCCTGCCCGGTGACGTCACCAAGGGCGACCAGGTCCTCATCAACGACGGCAACGTCGAGCTGAAGGTCACCGAGGTCGAGGGCCCCCGGGTGAAGACGATCGTCATCGAGGGCGGCGTCATCTCCGACCACAAGGGCATCAATCTGCCCGGCGCCGCGGTCAACGTGCCCGCGCTGTCCGAGAAGGACGTCGAGGACCTGCGGTTCGCGCTGCGCATGGGCTGCGACCTGGTCGCCCTGTCCTTCGTCCGGAACGCCAAGGACGTCGCCGACGTGCACCGCGTCATGGACGAGGAGGGCCGCCGCGTCCCGGTGATCGCCAAGGTGGAGAAGCCGCAGGCGGTCGAGAACATGGAGGACGTCGTGATGGCGTTCGACGGCGTGATGGTCGCCCGTGGCGACCTGGCCGTCGAGTACCCGCTCGAAAAGGTCCCCATGGTGCAGAAGCGCCTGATCGAGCTGTGCCGGCGCAACGCCAAGCCGGTGATCGTGGCGACCCAGATGATGGAGTCGATGATCACCAACTCCCGTCCGACCCGCGCCGAGGCCTCCGACGTGGCCAACGCGATCCTGGACGGCGCCGACGCGGTCATGCTGTCCGCCGAGTCGAGCGTGGGCGCGTACCCGATCGAGACCGTCAAGACGATGTCGAAGATCGTCACCGCCGCCGAGGGGGAGCTGCTCTCCAAGGGGCTGCAGCCGCTGGTGCCGGGCAAGAAGCCGCGCACGCAGGGCGGTTCGGTGGCCCGTGCCGCGGCCGAGATCGCCGACTTCCTGGGCGGCAAGGGCCTGGTGGCCTTCACCCAGTCCGGTGACACCGCCCGCCGGCTCTCCCGCTACCGCGCCTGCCAGCCGATCCTGGCCTTCACCACCGACGAGTCCACCCGCAACCAGCTGTCGCTCAGCTGGGGCGTGGAGCCGCACGTGGTGCCGTTCGTGAACAGCACCGACGAGATGGTCGACCTGGTGGACCAGGAGACGGTCCGCCTGGGCCGCTTCAACGACGGCGACGTCGTCGTGATCACCGCCGGTTCGCCCCCCGGCGTGCCCGGCACCACCAACATGGTCCGCGTGCACCACCTGGGCGAGACCCGGCGCGGCTGACGGCCCGTCCGCCCGCCAGGGCTCCCGTACGGCGCTGAGGGCGCCCCCTGCGACCAGGGGGCGCCCTCAGGCGTTGTGCGGCTCCCTACGGGGCGTGCGGGGCGCTCAGTCGGTCGTGTACTGGTGCAGTCCCGGGATGTGCAGCGTGCCGCCGAACTGGCCGGCCTGGACGACCGTCACCTTGGTGAAGTAGATGAGGGGGATGTCCAGCGGCGGCGGGTTCTCCGGGTCGAAGGTGATCGGGATCAGCCCGAGCAGGTTGCCCGAGATGCTCTCGGTGTACATCACCGTCTCGCCGTCGCGGATCGTGGACGTGGAGCCCTGGGCCGCCTGCACGTGGTAGGTCTTGCCGGCCTGCTCGTCCTTCACCGTCTGGTGCAGGTCGCCGATGTCGGTGCCGTTGGAGATGACGTACTTCAGCACCTTCTTGGTGGTGCCGTTGGCCGTCTTCACCTCGACGACGCCCTTGTAGGAGGCGCCCTTCAGCAGCAGCGAGCTGGCGTTGAGGTACCACGGGTCGTCGGGCAGCGGCAGCTTGTTGTCGACGCCGCCCTCGTCGTCGGTGGCGACCGGACAGTCGTCGACGTCGGTACCGGGGCTCGCGGAGGCGCTGGGGGTGGGCGTGGCGGTGGCGTCCTCCGTGGCCTTCGCCGCGTCCTCCTTCGCCTTCTCTGCCGCCTCCTCGGCCGCCTTGTCCACCGACTTCCCGGTGTCCTCGGCCGCCTTCGACGCCGTGTCGGTCGCGCCCTCGACGGTGTCCTTCGCGGCGTCGGTGACCTTCCCGGTCGTGTCCTTCAGCGCGCCGGACGTGCCGGACGCGCTCTCGGACGCCGAGGGGGTCGGCGTGGGGCTCGGGCTCTCCTCGGCCTTCTTGCCGCCGGTGAAGATGTCCTCAAGGGTGTTGCCGAGCCCCTCCAGCAGACCGCCCCTGGTCTCCGACTCGGAGGGGGACGGCGTGGCGGCCGAGCCGGACGCCTCCTCGCTCTGCGACGCGGAGGGACTCGGGTCGGGGGCGGCCTGCTCGTCCTTGGCGCCCTTGTCGTCGGAACCTGAATCCGACGAAGAGGTGTCGCCCTTGTCCGTGCCGGCGTCCGCGCCCGCGTCCTTGCCGGACTCCCCGGTGGAGGCCGAGGGGTCGGGCTCCTTCACGTCGTCCTTGCCCTCGTCGGCCCCGTCGCTCGCCGAGGGCGAGGGCGTGGGCGACTCGGACGGGTCCTTCTCGGCGTCCTCCAGGGCCGCCACGCAGTCCTTGTACTCGTCGGCCGTCAGGCTGTTGGAGGGCGGCGCCGCGTCGTTGCCGTCGGCGATGGCGAGCGTCGGCGTGAACCCCATCCCCATGAGCACGGCCGTCGGCATCGCCGCGATGGCTATCGCCTTGCCGGCCGGCATGTGGAACCTGGTGAACAACGGCTTCTTGGGTGCCGCGTGGCGCGGCCCGGTTCTCACACGGGACGACTCCACGTCAGTCCCGCGGGTCACCTCGTCAGCCGGCACTGTGCCTCCCGTTCGCCCCGTTGGCCGGGCTTGTTCCTGACAGATCGTGCGCCCCCGGTACCGCGAAGGCCTGGGAGGGCTCCCCGTCGTCCAGCCCGCCCCGCGGACCCGGCACCGCGGGGCCGGGCGCCCGCGTCCCGGGCTCCGGGAAGCCGGGGAAGGCGGTGTCGTCGGCCGCGGGGACCGCGCCCTCGGGCGTGTCGTCCGTGCCCTTGCCCTCCAGCGGCGGCTCGGCCTGCGGCGGCTCGCCCGGCACCCACGACACGGCCATGGCTCCGCCGATGAGCGCGAGCAGGAAGCCGATGAGGAAGCCGCCGAGGTTCGACACGGGGATGGACACCAGCGCCAGCAGGATCGCCGCGACGCCCGCGAAGACCCGGACGTGCTTCTGGAACCACAGGCTGACGCCCAGGACGACCAGCAGCACGCCGATGATCAGGGACCCGGCGCCCGCGGTGGTGGACATCGCCAGCGTCAGGTGACCGATCTGGAGGTTCGCGTACGGGAAGTAGGCGATGGGGAGTCCGCCGAGCGCGACGAACAGGCCGGCCCAGAACGGCCGCGCGCCTCGCCAGGCACGGAACTGCAGCCTGCGGCGGGTGAACTGGCCGGCGGCGGCAGGAGTCTCGGCGCTCATGGAAAACAGCTCCCTGGTACGGCTTTGCTGTGGTGGAGATGTGGTCCGCGCGTGAAGGCGCGGCCGGAGAGTGGACGGGCGGGGGCGCCACCGGCTCCCCCGCCCGTCAGCGAGTGCTTAGTAGCACTCCTTGACACCCTTGGACAGCGACATCTTCAGACCGCTGAGCTTGAAGGTTCCGGCGGTGGTCGCCCACGCCGTCTGCTTCACACCGGTCAGCGTGGCCGAGTCGGCCTGCTGCGAGAACCCGTACGGGTTCGTGGTGTCGCCCTTCTTGATGCCGGGACCCTTGTTGGCGTCCTTGGCGGCCACACCGATGTCGATGCCGCGGAACGTGGCATCGGCCTCGAGGTCCTCGACGTCGATGTACAGGTTCTCGGCCTCGACCGCCTTGTCACCGCCGCCCGCCTTCAGCATGAGGCTGACGGAGCCGATCAGCGGGATGTCCGGGGTGACCACGGACTGGCACATGTTCGTGATCTGCGCGGACTTGAACGCCGAGACCGCGACGGGGTGAGCCGCCTTCTCGCCCTTCAGCGTGTAGCCCGAGTCGACCGCGCCGTACTGCATAAAGCCCGTGCCGTCGAGCCGGTCCGCCGTCACCTTGAACGACTGACCCGACACGCTGAACGACGCGGCGAGAGCGCCCTGCGCGAGCGCGACGCCTATCGCAGCCGTGGCGGCCACGCTGGGCACCATCACCACGGCGAACCGCTTCCATCTGGTCCCGCCACGCACCTGGGACTCCATATTTCCTCCTTCTCGGACGTACATCTCCTGGCCTCGGCCGGCCGCCGGTTCGGCGGCGCGGTCTGGCAGGGATGGGAGAAGTGCTACGTCCTCGGGAAGGAGAGCGCCCGCACTCGGCGGCACGTACAACGCGCCCGAATAACCGGCGATCACCCCCGAGCGACAACCACTGGTCGCGCCTGACACGCATCACGCACAACCCTGCTGGACAGGCTTCGCCGGATGAGCGAAGACCCCCCTGCCCAAGGGCCGGCATCACTGCCGCCGACCCTGCTCGGTGGGGACCCAGGAACCCCCGCGACCCGACCGGCTGTCGGGGTACGGGAATGGACCGAGCGTCGCCGATCGTGGTGCATTCTCGCCGTCGGCACAAGGGGGTTCGTTACTGGCTAGTAGCGGGCGTGTGACAGCGGGACGACGCAACGGGCCCGAACGGCGACGCTGGGTGCGTCATAAGGGCGGAACAAAACCATTGATCGACGGACAGAGTCCGACAGATCGACGCCATCGACTTACTGGCAGTAACAGCGGCCGCGATTACCAAGTTTTGGTAAAGCGCGGCCGCAGTGACGCCTCTTCGACAGCTCCTTCACATACGCAACACGCCGACGGCGTTTAGAACGCCGATCAGAACAGGGCGCGTGCGAGCGCCCGGCGCGCCGCGGTCACCCGCGGGTCGTCGGCACCGACCACCTCGAACAGTTCGAGCAGCCGCCGCCGTACGGCGTCCCGGTCGTCGCCCGCCGTGACGCGCACCGTGTCGACGAGGCGCCCGAAGGCGTCCTCCACGTGACCGCCCACCAGGTCCAGGTCGGCGGCGGCGATCTGCGCCTGGGCGTCGCCCGGCCTGTCGGCCGCGTCCCGGCGGACGCTCTGCGGGTCGGCGTTCTGCACCCGCTGGAGCAACTCGGCCTGCGCCAGGCCCAGTTTGGCCTCCGTGTTGGCCGGCTCCTCGGCCAGCACGTTCTTGTACGCCTGGACGGCACCGCCCAGGTCGCCCGCGTCCATCGCCTGCACGGCGGCGTCGAGGGCCGCGTCGTGCGGCCCGGCCGGACGCTCGGGGGCGGCGGACCGCTCGGCGCCCGGCTCCGCCTCGGGGTCGACGACCAGACCGGTCAGGCCGAAGCGCTCCTCGCCGACCTGCACCAGCTGGTCCAGGGTCTGGCGGATCTGCGTCTCGCCGGCGGCCCCCTGGAAGAGCGGCAGCGCCTGGCCGGCGACGACCGCGAACACGGCCGGGATGCCCTGGACGCCGAACTGCTGCATCAGCGTCTGGTTGGCGTCGACGTCGATCCTGGCGAGGAGAAAGCGTCCGTTGTACTCGACGGCCAGCCGCTCCAGGACCGGGCTCAACTGCTTGCAGGGCTCGCACCACTCGGCCCAGAAGTCGATGACGACCGGGACCTCGGTGGACCGCTGCAGGACGTCGCTCTCGAAGCCGGCCTCGTCGACGTCGATCACGAGGTCGGCCGGGGAGACGGCGCCCGCGCCGCCGCCAGTCCTGGCCGCCTCGGCGCGCGCCTGCTCCGCCTTCGCCTTGGCCTCCTGGGCCTGCTTCACCGCGGCGAGGTCGACGACCCCGCTCATGGACATGTTCCGTGGCTGCATGGGTCTATCCTCCCCCGTACGGCGTGCGCGTGTGAAAAGCGGGTCGAAAGCCCGCCCGGATGTGTGCTGTTCGGCGTGTGTACTGCTCGGCGCCGGGTCCCCACCCCACGCCCGTGGTCGTCGCTGGGGCGCGGGCGGACCCACGCTTTCGCTACGCGTCGTAGCGTAATGCCAGGACTGCCCTTCGGAACACCCCACCGCCAGACCTCGTCGCGGTGATCTGTCTCACCACCGGCCGCGTGTTACCCGCCGGTTAAGGTCGGGGGATGCAGAGCAGCAGCCCCGCCGGCCGTGCCGGACGCCCGCGCAGCGCCACGGCGGACACCGCGATCCTGGCCGCGACGCGGGCCGCCCTGGTCGACCTCGGCTGGTCGAAGCTCACCCTGGGAGACGTCGCGGCCCGGGCCGGGGTTGCCAAGACGACGCTCTACCGCCGCTGGGCGGGCAAGAACGAGCTGGTCGTGGACGCGGTGGCGGAGCTCTTCGACGAGCTCGAACTGCCCGACCGCGGCTCGCTCGCCGCGGACATCGAGGGCGTGGTGCTCCAGTTCGCGGCGATCCTGGCCCGTCCGGAGGCCCGGAGCGGCCTGATGGCGGTGGTCGCGGAGTCCACGCGCGACGACGCACTGCGCGAGCGCATCCGTACGTCGATCGTCGAGCGGCAGAAGCGCCTGGTCCTGGAGGGCAGGGCCCGGGCGCAGGCCCGGGGGGAGCTGCCGCCGGAGCCGGACGCCGCGGAGGCGGCCCGCACGGCGGACCTGATCTTCGACATGGTCGCGGGAGCGGTGGTGCACCGCACCCTGGTCAGCGCGGAGGCCGCGAACGAGGAGTGGGTACGCGGCCTGACGCAGGTCCTCCTGTGGGGCCTGGCCGCACAGCCGACCGAGCCGGGCGACGGCTGACGGGCGACCTCTCGACCGACCGAGCCGGCCGACGGGCAACGGTGACCTCTCGGCCGAGCGAGCGGCCGACGGGCAACGGGTGACCTCTTGACCGACCGAGTCGGGTGGTGGGTGGGCACAGGCCCGGGGGTCCAGGGGGCGGAGCCCCCTGGTGGCGCCCACCGGGACACGCGGCGCCTAGAACCCCGCAGGCTCCGTGTACACCCCCCACTCGTCCCGCAGCACCCCGCAGATCTCGCCCAGCGTCGCCTCCGCCCGCACCGCGTCCAGCATCGGCTCGATCATGTTGCCGCCCGAGCGGGCCGCCGCCAGCATCGCGTCCAGCGCGCCTCTCACCGCCGCATCGTCGCGGGCGACCTTGCGCTCGCCCAGCACCCGCACCTGCTCGCGCTCGACCTCGTGGCTGACCCGCAGGATCTCCAGGTCGCCGGTGACGGAGCCGGTGTGCACGTTGACGCCGACCACCTTCTTGTCGTCCTTCTCCAGGGACTGCTGGTAGCGGAAGGCGGACTCGGCGATCTCCCCGGTGAACCAGCCATCCTCGATGCCGCGCAGCAGGCCGGAGGTGACCGGTCCGACCGGGTGCTGCCCGTCGGGGTGGGCCCGCAGCCCCCGCTCCTTGATCTGCTCGAAGATCTTCTCGGCGTCGGCCTCGATGCGGTCGGTCAGCTGCTCGATGAACCAGGAACCGCCCAGCGGGTCGGCGACGTTGGCGACGCCGGTCTCCTCCATCAGCACCTGCTGGGTGCGCAGGGCGATCTCGGCGGCCTGCTCGCTGGGCAGGGCGAGGGTCTCGTCGAGCGCGTTGGTGTGCAGGGAGTTGGTGCCGCCGAGCACGGCCGCCAGCGCCTCGACGGCGGTGCGCACGACGTTGTTGTACGGCTGCTGCGCGGTCAGCGAGACACCGGCGGTCTGGGTGTGGAACCGCAGCCACTGCGCCTTGTCGGTCTGCGCCCCGTACACGTCGCGCATCCAGCGGGCCCAGATCCTGCGGGCCGCGCGGAACTTGGCGATCTCCTCGAAGAAGTCGAGGTGTGCGTCGAAGAAGAAGGAGAGGCCGGGCGCGAAGACGTCGACGTCCAGACCGCGGCTGAGCCCCAGCTCCACGTACCCGAAGCCGTCCGCCAGGGTGTACGCCAGCTCCTGCGCGGCCGTCGCCCCGGCCTCGCGGATGTGGTACCCGGAGACGGAGAGCGGCTTGTAGGCGGGGATGCCGGCCGCGCAGTACTCCATGAGGTCGCCGATGAGCCTGAGGTGCGGCTCGGGCTGGAAGAGCCACTCCTTCTGGGCGATGTACTCCTTGAAGATGTCGGTCTGCAGCGTGCCGTTGAGCACGGACGCGTCGACACCCTGCCGCTCGGCGGCGACCAGGTACATGCAGAACACGGGCACGGCCGGCCCGCTGATCGTCATGGAGGTCGTCACGTCCCCCAGCGGGATGTCCTTGAACAGCACCTCCATGTCGGCGGCCGAGTCGATGGCCACCCCGCAGTGCCCGACCTCACCGAGCGAGCGGGGGTCGTCGGAATCGCGGCCCATCAGCGTCGGCATGTCGAACGCGACGGACAGACCGCCTCCGCCGTTGCGGAGGATCATCTTGTAGCGCTCGTTGGTCTGCTCGGCGTTGCCGAACCCGGCGAACTGCCGGATGGTCCACGTACGCCCCCGGTATCCGGTCGGATACAGGCCGCGGGTGAAGGGGTACTCGCCCGGCCAGCCGATCCGCTCGAAGCCCTCGTACTCGTCCCCCGGCCGGGGCCCGTACACCGGCTCCACGGGGTCCCCGGAGAGCGTGGTGAAGTCCGCGCCGCGCTTACGCGCCGCATCGTACCGGGCCTGCCACCGAAGGCGGCCCTCATGAATGGCGTCAGCGTCCATGCTCTCGAATTTACTAGGACGTCCTAATAAATGACAGTGGGGCTGGTCAGGACGTGCGCGTCGGTGGCCGCAGCCCACCGGCTACGCTGACAGCCATGAAGAAGAGCGTTCTGACCCGCTACCGGGTGATGGCCTACGTCACGGCCGTGCTGCTGGTCGTCCTGACCGTGGGTGTCATCGGCAAGCGCCTGCTGGACCTGGACGGGTTCGACAGCCTGGTCACGGTGGTCGGCATCGCACACGGCTGGCTGTACGTGCTCTACCTGGTCTTCGCCTTCGACCTGGGCAACAAGGCGAAGATGCCGGTGGTGCGCCTTCTGTGGGTGCTCCTGGCCGGCACCATCCCGACAGCCGCCTTCTTCGTCGAGCGCCGCGTGACCCGCGAGGTCCAGCCGCTCATCACGGCCGACCGGCAGCCCAGCCCCGCCGCCGCGAGCTCGTGATCCCGTGACCGCGAGCCGGGTGGTTCGCGGTCACTTGGTGATGTAGTGACACTGCACGGCACGCAACTTTCCGTTGACATGGAACTTCGCGCACGCCTTGCCGTACGCGGGCAGCGTCTGCGGAGCCACGTGACGCATCGGGCTCCCGTCGCACTCCGCATGCGTCGCCCCTCGCGAGGTCCTGTAGGTCCTGTTGTCCGTGTCCGCGCAGGAGAAGTCGATCCTCCAGTTGCAGAACTTGGAGAAGGTGGCCGCGAGACCGGCACAGTCGACGCCCGCGAACTGTGACGTGATCCGCTTTCCCGACCCCTCGACGGTGTGGGTCAGAAAGCAGCCGACGGGAACCCTGATGCCCGCACCGCGCAGGTCGTAGTCGAAGGTGCCGAGGGCGGTACTCCCCGTGGCACTGGCGTGCACCGGGCCTGGCGCGCCGAGCACGAGGACGACGCCCGCCACGGCGGCCGTCCCGGCCGTCACCATGCGACGCACGAACTTCTGAACACTCATCGGCAGACTTCCCATCGCGAACGGCCTTGGAAGAGCGGCCGACCCGATCGGCGACCGCTGCAAGGATCGCAGCGACGACGGCAGGCGTAAGCGTTTCTGCAGCTCAGCGGCGACTTTCTCACCACTACGAGGGAGCGTCGCCCGTGCGCTGACGCGCTCAGTCCCCCTTGAAGTCCCCCGCGGCGACCCGTAGTGGTCTGAGCATTGCAAAGATCTCGCCGCACTCCTCGGCGTCGTACGCGCTCAGGCCGAAGTCCATCGCCATCAGTTCGCGGGTGGCCGCCTCGACGACCTCGCGGCCCTTGTCGGTGATGGTGGCCAGCGTCCCGCGGCCGTCGTTGGGGTTGGGGCGCTTGTCCACCAGGCCGGAGCGCACCAGCCGGTCGACGGTGTTCGTCACGGAGGTGGGGTGCACCATGAGGCGCTCGCCGATCTTGGACATCGGCAGCTCGCCCGACTTGGAGAAGGTGAGCAGCACCAGCGCCTCGTACCGCGCGAACGTCAGGCCGTACGGCTTGACCACGGCGTCGACCTCGGCCAGCAGGATCTGCTGGGCCCGCATGATCGAGGTGATCGCGGCCATGGACGGCACGCCGCCCCAGCGCTGGGCCCAGAGTTCGTCGGCTCGGGCGATGGGATCGAAGGAGAGACTGAGGGGCTTCGGCACGCCAACAGACCATACCGGCCGGTCACATGTCGGTCAGCCCCGTCTCGCCCTTCGATATCACCAAACCGCCGGGGCGCTCACCCCGCGAGGTGGCGCTCGACCGTCTCGACCTTCGAGGTCAGGCCGTCCGTCACACCGGGACGGATGTCCGCCTTGAGGACCAGGGAGACCCGCGGTGCCCGCGCCTCGACGGCGGCGACGGCCCGCCGGACGACGTCCATGACCTCGTCCCACTCGCCCTCGATCGACGTGAACATGGCGTCGGTGCGGTTCGGCAGCCCGGACTCGCGGACCACTCGGACGGCGTCGGCGACGTACTCCCCCACGTCCTCGCCGACGCCGAGCGGCGTCACGGAGAAGGCGACGATCATGCGTTGACGACTCCTTCCTGGCGGGCGCGGGAGGCGATGACCGCGCTCTCGGCCTCGTGCTTGAGCTTGCGCTCGGCGAAGAAGCCGCCGGTCGGCAGGACCGAGAGGACGAAGTAGAGGGCGGCGGTCTTCAGCGGCCACTTGGCGCGGTTCCAGGCGTCCGCCCAGAAGATCACGTACAGCACGAAGAGGACACCGTGGATCATGCCCATCGCCGGCACCGCGTTGAAGTCGGTGGTCCGCTTCAGGACGGAGCAGACGAGCAGGAGGAGGAAGGAGATCGCCTCGGGGGCCGAGACCAGGCGGAGGCGGCGGAGGGCGGTGGCGGTCTTGAGGTCCACGGGTCACCTTCGGAAGGGAGGGATGCGCCGGTGGCGCGGGCGGTGTGCGGTCCGCCTTGTGAACGGAAGCACAATCGTTCGCCCATTGTGGCAAACAATGCCCCAAGGGATGGACTCAGGGTCGTTCTCCACCCGTGGGCCCTGTTCCGTCCACCCTTGACGGGGCTACTTTCGCAGCGTGGCGATGTTCCGACTTCAAGGCAGCAAGGTCCTCGCCGTCGACATGACCCAAGACGCCGTGAAGGCGAAGAACGGCTCGATGGTCGCGTACGACGGGGAGATGACCTTCAAGAAGCTGAGCGGCGGCGGTGAGGGCATCCGGGGGATGGTGACCCGGCGGATCACCGGCGAGCAGATGACGGTGATGGAGGTGAAGGGGCAGGGCACCTGCTGGTTCGCGGACCGGGCCTCGGAGATCAGCCTCGTGGCCCTCCAGGGCGACAAGCTGTACGTCGAGTCGAGCAACTTCCTGGCGGCCGACGCGGGGCTGCGGACCGGCACGAGCTTCACGGGCACCCGCGGCGCCTCCCAGGGCAACGGGCTGTTCACCACGACGATCGAGGGACACGGGCAGGCGGCGATCATGTCCGACGGTCCCGCGGTGGTGCTGCGGGTCAGCGCGCAGTACCCGCTGACCGTCGACCCGGGTGCCTACGTCGCGCACCAGGGGAACCTGCGGCAGTCCTTCCAGTCGGGTGTGAGCTTCCGCACGCTGTTCGGGGAGGGCGGCGGCGAGGCCTTCCAGATCCGCTTCGAGGGCGACGGACTGGTGTACGTGCAGCCGAGCGAGCGGAACACGATCGCGGGGGATGTGTGAGATGGCCTTCGAGGAGATCAATTCCAAGATGGTCCGGGCGACCGTCGCTCCCGGGCAGCGGCTGTTCAGTCAGCGCGGGGCGATGCTCGCCTACCGGGGCGAGGTGTCCTTCACCCCCAATCTGCGCGGCGGGCAGGGCGGGGTCATGTCGATGATCGGCCGCCGGGTGGCGAACGAGGACACGCCGCTGATGACCGTCGAGGGCAGCGGCACCGTGTTCTTCGGGCACGGCGGCCACCACGTCCAGGTGATCAACCTGTCGGGCGACACCCTGTACGTGGAGGCGGACCGCCTCCTCGCCTTCGAGGGCACCCTGGAGCAGAGCACCGTGTTCCTCGGCTCGCAGGGCGGGGTCATGGGCATGGTGCGGGGCCAGGTGAGCGGGCAGGGGCTGTTCACCACGTCCCTCAAGGGCCACGGCTCGGTGGCGGTGATGGCCCACGGGGGCGTTTTCGAGGTGCCCATCACCCCGCAGCGCCCGGTGCGCGTGGACCCGCAGGCCTACGTCGCCCACCACGGCGACGTGCGCAACAAGCTGTCCACGGCGCTGGGCTGGCGGGAGATGGTGGGGCGCGGCTCCGGCGAGGCGTTCCAGCTGGAGCTGAGCGGCAGCGGCACGGTGTTCGTCCAGGCCTCGGAGGAGAAGCTGTGAGCACGGTCCACCACGACCCGGCGACGCTGCCGGCCGACGACAACGTCAACGCGTACACCTTCTGCGTGGAGCTCAAGGGCAGCCAGTGGTTCCTGCAGAAGGGGAAGATGATCGCCTACTACGGGACGATCGACTTCAACGGGATCGGGCACGGCCGGCTGGACCGTCTGGTGCGCACGTCCTTCCATTCGCCTCTGCACGCGAGCGACTGGGTCGTGGCGGAGGGCTCGGGCAAGATGCTCCTCGCCGACCGGGCCTTCGACGTGAATTCGTATGACCTGGAAGACGGCAACCTGACCATTCGCTCGGGCAACTTGCTCGCTTTTCAGCCAAGCCTCGCACTCAAGCAGTCGATCGTGCCGGGCTTCCTGACGCTGATCGGAACCGGGAAGTTCGTGGCCGCGTCCAACGGTCCGGTGGTGTTCATGGAACCGCCGATCCGGGTCGACCCGCAGGCCCTGGTCGGCTGGGCCGACTGCCCGTCTCCGTGCCACCACTACGACCACGGGTACATGACCGGCCTGCTGGGCGGTCTACGTGCGATGACAGGGCTCGGCGGGGCCTCCGGGGAGGAGCACCAGTTCGAGTTCGTGGGCGCGGGGACGGTGCTGCTGCAGTCGAGCGAGGCGCTGATGGCGGAGCAGGCCGTGGGGACTCCTCCGCAGCAGGCGGGCGTGCCCGGCGGCGGGGCCTCGGGAGCGCCGGGAGGCCGGTCGGGGGTACCGGGACTTCCCGGACAGCTGGGGGACCTCCAGCGCCGCTTCGGGCTGTGAGCGGTAATCTGCGGAGTGTGACATCGAACGCGTGCGCACCGTCACCGTCACGGGAAACCCCTCACTAGTTCGCCTTTCAACATTTTAGGTAGACTTCATTCATGGAGACCGAGACGGCCACTCGCTGGCTGACCGATACGGAGCAGTGTGCTTGGCGCACCCACCTGGAGGTCAACAGGCTGTTGACGCACCAGCTCGAGAAGGACCTGCAGCCGTTCGGCCTGACAATGAACGACTACGAGATTCTGGTGAACCTCTCCGAGTCGGAGGGCGACAGAATGCGGATGAGCGACCTGGCCACCGCCACGATGCAGTCCAAGAGCCGCCTCTCCCACCAGATCACCCGCATGGAGAACGCGAACCTGGTCCGGCGGGAGAACTGCGAGTCCGACCGCCGCGGACTCTTCGCCGTCCTCACCGAGCACGGCCTGGAGACGATGCGGAAGGTCGCACCGCACCACGTGGCCTCCGTCCGCAGGCACTTCATCGACCTGCTGGCCCCGGAGGACCTGACGGAGCTGGACAAGGCGCTCAAGCCCATCGCGGAGCACCTGCGCGGGCAGCGGGGCCGGTCCTGATCACCTCGTCGCGGGCCGTGCGGCCCTAGACACCCGGCAGGCGGAGCTCGAACAGGGCGCCGCCTGCCGGTGCGTCGTGCACCGTGAGCGTGCCGCCGTGCCGCACCGCGACGTCGCGGGCGATGGCCAGCCCCAGACCGGCCCCGCCGTCGTCACGGCTGCGGGCGGCGTCGAGCCGTACGAACCGCTCGAAGATCCGCTCCCGGTCGGCCGCCGGCACGCCCTCGCCGTCGTCGGCCACGGCGACCACCGCCGCCTCCCCCTCCCGCCGCACGGACACCTCCACCGCCGAGCGGGCGTGCCGCTGGGCGTTGTCCAGGAGATTGGCCAGCACCCGCCCCAGCTGCCCCCGCGATCCGGCCACGTTCACCGCCACGTCGCCCCGCACGCTCACGCCCCTGCGGCCCTCGGCCTCCTCCCGGGCCAGCGACGCCAGGTCGACCCGGGCGTCGGCGGGCCGCTCCCCCGCGTCCAGCCTGGCCAGCAGCAGCAGGTCGGCGGCGAGCCGCTGGAGCCGGACGGTGTCCTCCACGGCGCCGTCCAGATCCAGCAGCTCGGGGTGGGCGGCGGCCACCTCCAGCTGGGTGCGCAGCGAGGCGATCGGGCTGCGCAGCTCGTGCGAGGCGTCGGCGACGAACCGGCGCTGCCGCTCCACCGAGTCCTCCAGCGCGGCCAGCGTCTCGTTGGTGGTCGAGGCGAGCCTGGCCACCTCGTCGTGGGTGCCCGGCACCGGGACCCGGCGGGCCAGGTCCTCGCTGGCGGTGATCGCGGCCATCTCCCGCCTGATGCCCTCCACCGGGCGCAGCGCACGCCGGGTGACCAGCCAGGTCACCCACGCGACGACCGCGAGCAGCAGCGGGAAGCCGATCAGCATGACGGTCAGCGCGGTGTTCACGGCGCCGTGTTCGGCGGACAGCGGGGCGCCGGCGTAGACGGTGAGGTGGTCTCCGCCCCTCGTCTCCACGGGGACGGCGACGAAGCGGTAGTCCGCCGTGTCGCCGTCGACGGTCGCGGTGCCGTCGCCGACGGTGGACGGCTCGCCGATCTCACCGGCTTCGAGCGACTCGTCGAAGTCGTCATCGTCATCGTCGTCGTCCGAGTCCCGGTCCCGCGCGTCGTCGCCCGTGGCGGCCGGCTGCGGCTTCACCGCGCCGACGCCGGTGCCGGTGATCCGCTCCAGGTCCTCGCTGGCCGCGACGAGCGTCCCCTCCTCGTCGACGACCTGCACCGGGCGGTCGTCGTCGTCCAGGCTCAGTTCGGTGTACCGCGTTCCGACGGCCAGTGCGGTCGCCACGTCCCGCGCCGAGCGCTCCGCCCGGGTGCCCGCCTCGCCGAGCAGGTTGGAGCGCAGGGACAGCAGGACCGCGGTGCCGGCCGCGACGAGGGCGACGGCGACCACGAGGGTCGCGGCCAGCGTGGCACGGGCGCGTACCGAGCCGAAGAGGCGGCTCATCGTCCGGTCTCCAGCCGGTAGCCGGCGCCGCGCACGGTCCGGATGAGCTCGGCGCGCAGCTTGCGCCTGAGCGCGCTGACGTACACCTCGACGATGTTGGGGTCGCCGTCGTAGGCGAAGTCCCAGACGTGCTCCAGGATCTCCGCCTTGGACACCACCTGTCCGGCCCGCACCACGAGCTCCTCAAGGACGGCGAACTCCTTGGCCGTGAGGGTGACCTCGTCCTCGCCGAGGAACACCCGGCGGGCGGCGGTGTCGACCCTGAGGTCGCCGTGGACGTGCACGGGCGAGGCCCCGGCGCCCTGCGCCCGCCGCCGCAGCAGGGCCTTCACGCGGGCGACGAGGACGACGTACGAGAAGGGCTTGGTCAGGTAGTCGTCCGCGCCCGTGTCCAGGCCCTCGGCCTCGTCGTACTCGCCGTCCTTGGCGGTGAGCATCAGGATCGGCACGTCGTGCCCGGCGGCGCGCAGGGCGGCGCAGACCCGGTATCCGTTGAGGCCGGGCAGCATGATGTCGAGGATGACGAGGTCGTACGCTCCCTCGCCGGCCCGGTGCAGTCCCTCCAGGCCGTCGTGGACGACGTCCACGGCGTATCCCTCCGCGGTGAGGCCCTTGGCGAGCGACACGGCGAGGCGCTTCTCGTCCTCCACGATCAAGAATCGAGAGGGGCGGCGCGAGGCGCCTCGGGCAGGGTGGTGGGCGACGGGTGGGCACATGGGTAAAGAGTGGCAAAGCGGAGCTGAAGATATCTTCAGGCGGCTTCAGCCTGGCCTCAGCGTCGGTCCACGACAGTGGAGTCACCGGAAACCACTGGACTCTGGACGACTCGGAGGAAACCGCATGAAGCGCAACATCGTGATCGCCGCCGTCACCGCCGCCGCACTGGTCGGAGGCGGTACGGCGACGGCCCTGGCGACGACGGGGAACGACGACCGGGGCGCCGCACCCCGCACGGACGTGAGCGCGTCGGACGTCACCGTCCCGGACGACGGCGGCGTACGGGAGGACGCCGACGACCGCGACGAGGACGCGGCCCGCGCCGCCTCCGCGAAGGTGACGGCGGCCGAAGCCATCGCCGCCGCGCTCGCGGACACCCCGGGCACCGCCGTCTCCGCCGAACTGGACGACGAGGACGACGACGCGGACGACGACGACGCGGACGACCGCCGCGAGCGTACGGCCTGGGAGGTCGACGTCCTCTCCGGCGCGGGCACCTGGCACACCGTCCGGGTCGACCCGGCCACCGGCAAGGTCCTCGGCACGGAGCGGGACGACGAGGACGACACCGCCGAGGTGCGGGCGGCGCTGAAGGGCACCTCCGTCGACGCCGCCGAGGCCGCGGGGGCGACGGCCGGGCACGGCACCGTCACCTCCGTCGAACTGGACGAGGACGGCCTCCACGGCGACGGCAGGCCCGCCTGGGAGGTCGAGACGCACGCCTCCGGCAAGGGCGAGCAGGACTGGCGGGTCGACCCGAGGACCGGCAAGGTCACGGCCGACCGCCCGCACGGCTCGGACGACTCGGAAGACTCCGACGACTCGCACGACTCCGACGACGACTGATCGGCCCCGCCCGCCGGGCGGAACCACCGCGGCGGTGACCGGGCACCAGCGCCGCCGCCGCGGCGACCGCGCCGGACACCGCGAAGCACACCGGCAGGGGCAGCCGTTCCACCAGCAGCCCCACGGCGGCGGCCCCGGCGGAACTGCCGGCGTTCACGGCCGTGTTGCACCAGGCGCCCGCCCGGACCCGGAAACCGGCCGCCGCGCTCTCGTCGGCGATCAGGTAGGCCGTGGTCAGGGCCGGGGCCACGAACAGGCCCGCGCACACGACGGCCGGCACCAGCGTGCCGAGGCCGGGCGCGAGGCCCGCGGCGGCGAGGCAGAGGCCGAGACCCGCCGCGAAGAACGGGAGCCGGGCGCGGGTGGGCGAGCTCCAGGCGACGGCGCCGTTGACGAGACCGCCGACCGCGCTACCCGCGGACAGCGCCGCGAGCACCCAGGCGACCGCGCCGTCGCCGAGGCCGCGCTCCCCGGCGTAGGCGACGACGAGGAGGTCGACGGCGCTCACCGAGACGCCGACTCCCGCCGCGACGACGACGGGCTGCAACAGGGCCCGGACCTGTCCGCCGGCGCCGCCCCCGGGCACGGGGCCGTCGCTCTTCGCCCGCCCCGCCGGACGCACCGCGGCGGTCGTCGGCGAGGAGACGAACGCGAACGTGCCGACCGCCACCAGCACCGCGCTGAGCACGACGCCTACGGCCGGCGGGGCGACGGCGACGACACCGCCGACCAGGAGCGGGCCGGAGACGAAGAGCAGTTCCTCGGCGACGCCGTCCAGGCCGTAGGCGCGCTGCAGCAGGGCCCGGTCGGGCAGCAGTTGGGCCCACACCGCGCGCATCGTCGGACCGAGCGGAGGCGTGCAGGCGCCCGCGACCGCGGCGGTCACCGCGAGGACGGCCTCGGGTGTGCCCGGGCGCCGGCAGGCCGCCGCCAGCGCGCAGAGCAGGACGGCGTACAGCAGGGCCATGGGCGGCAGGGCCCGGCGCGGACCGTGCCGGTCGACGAGCGAGGCGCGGTAGGGGGACAGGAAGACGCTCGTGGCGCCGAAGAGCGCCATGACCAGGCCGGCCACGGCGTACGACCCGGTGGACCGGGTCAGGGAGAGCATCAGGGCGAGGGAGACCGTGCCGTACGACAGCCGCCCGACGAGGGCGGCCGCGAAGGTGCGGCGGGCATGGGGGACACGGAGCACGGCGGCGTACGAGGGCCGTGGAGAGGGCGTGGACACGCGGAAGTTCCTCAGCGGAAGGCAACGAGGGGACGCCGAGGCACGCGACGGCCGAATGCGGCGGTCGCGTGCGGGGCGGGCCCTAGGCCAAGAGGAGGAACATGCGGGTCAATGTACAGCCCGGCCCGGTCGAGGGCCCGGCGTTTTCTTCCAGCCCGTCCGGCGTTCGAGGACGAGGCCGTCCAGGCCGAAAGGGGGTCTGGGGGCAAGGCCCCCAGGGACGGGAAGGGGAGGGGCGACGGGGGCGAAGAGAAGCCGGAAAGCCGCCCGCTCAGCCCTCCGTCAGCCCCGCCACCAGCTCGTCCGCCGCCCGGTACGGGTCCAGCTCACCGGCGACGATCCGCTCCGCCAGCGCCCCCAGCCGACGGTCACCGTGCAGGTCGCCGATGCGCTCCCGCAGCGTGGTCACGGCGATCGTCTCGACCTCGCGGGCAGCACGCGCACGCCGGCGCTCGGCGAGGACGTCCCGCTCCTCCATCCACGCGCGGTGCTTCTCCAGCGCCTCGACGACCTCGTCGACGCCCTCGCCGCGCGCGGCGACCGTCCTGACGATGGGCGGACGCCAGTCCCCGGCGGCGCGGGCCTCGCCGAGGCCCAGCATGTGGTTCAGCTCGCGGGCGGTGGCGTCGGCTCCGTCCCGGTCGGCCTTGTTGACGACGTAGACGTCGCCGATCTCCAGGATTCCGGCCTTGGCGGCCTGGATGCCGTCGCCCATGCCGGGGGCGAGGAGGACGACGGAGGTGTCGGCCTGCGAGGCGATCTCCACCTCCGACTGGCCCACTCCCACCGTCTCGACGAGGATCACGTCGCAGCCGGCCGCGTCCAGGACGCGGATCGCCTGCGGCGCGGCCCAGGCGAGGCCGCCGAGGTGGCCGCGGGTCGCCATCGAGCGGATGTAGACGCCCGGGTCGGAGGCGTGCTCCGACATCCGCACGCGGTCGCCGAGCAGCGCGCCGCCGGAGAAGGGGGAGGACGGGTCGACGGCGAGGACGCCGACCCGCTTGCCCTGCTTGCGGTACGCCGTCACCAGCGCCGAGGTGGACGTCGACTTGCCGACGCCCGGTGAGCCGGTCAGACCGACGACGTACGCGTTGCCGGTCAGCGGCGCGAGGGCCTCCATGACCTCCCTGAGCTGCGGGGACGCCCCCTCCACCAGGGAGATCAGCCGGGCCACGGCCCGCGGCCGGCCTTCTCGGGCCTGGGCCACTAGTGAGGAGACGTCCTGCATCACAGCTCCGTTCCGTGAGAAGTCTTGACTCCGGGGGTCAGGCCCCGGGTACCCGCACGATCAGCGCGTCGCCCTGGCCGCCGCCCCCGCACAGCGCCGCCGCCCCGACCCCGCCGCCGCGCCGCTTCAGCTCCAGCGCCAGGTGCAGGACCAGCCGGGCGCCGGACATGCCGATCGGGTGACCCAGGGCGATGGCGCCGCCGTTGACGTTCACCTTTTCGGTGGAGACGCCGAGGTCCTTCATTGACTGGACGGCGACGGCCGCGAACGCCTCGTTGATCTCGATGAGGTCGAGGTCGCCGACCTCCAGGCCCTCCTTCTTCAGGGCGTGCTGGATGGCGTTCGACGGCTGCGACTGCAAAGAGTTGTCCGGGCCCGCGACGTTGCCGTGCGCACCGATCTCCGCGATCCACCGAAGGCCCAGTTCCTCGGCCTTGGCCCGGCTCATGACGACCACGGCCGCGGCGCCGTCGGAGATCTGCGAGGAGGAGCCCGCGGTGATCGTGCCGTCCTTGGCGAAGGCCGGGCGGAGCCTGCCGAGCGACTCGGCGGTGGTGTCGCCGCGGATGCCCTCGTCCTTGCTGAAGAGCACCGGGTCGCCCTTGCGCTGCGGGATCTCGACCGGGGTGATCTCGGCCTCGAAGACGCCGTTCTTCTGGGCGGCGGCGGCGCGCTGGTGGGACAGGGCGGCGATCTCGTCCTGGGCGGCGCGCTCGATGCCGAGCCGGGTGTTGTGCTTCTCCGTGGACTCGCCCATGGCGATGTTCTCGAAGGAGTCGGTCAGACCGTCGTGCGCCATGGCGTCGATCATCTCGACAGCGCCGTACTTGTAGCCCTCGCGGGACTTGGGCAGCAGGTGCGGGGCGTTGGTCATGGACTCCTGGCCGCCGGCGACGACCACGTCGAATTCACCCGCGCGAATGAGCTGGTCGGCGAGTGCGATGGCGTCGAGGCCCGAGAGGCAGACCTTGTTGATCGTGAGCGCCGGGACGCTCATCGGGATGCCGGCCCTGGCGGCGGCCTGGCGGGCGGGGATCTGCCCGGCGCCGGCCTGGAGCACCTGCCCCATGATCACGTACTGGACCTGGTCGCCGCCGATGCCCGCACGGTCGAGGGCGGCCTTGATCGCGAAGCCGCCGAGGTCGGCCCCGGAGAAGGACTTCAGGGAGCCGAGCAGCCGTCCCATCGGGGTGCGGGCACCCGCGACGATGACGGACGTGGTGCCGTTCGTACCAGAAGCTGCAGAAGACATGGACTGCGATCCCCTTTTCCGGCCCGCACAGGCCGCGGAGTGAACGAGGGTTTACTCGAATGTACTGAGCGGTATGCCGCCCGTCACCCGGCGGTCGGTGTGATCGCGCGCACGTTGCGTAACCACCTCCGGAGCGCTGCACTGAATCCATGCTGACGCGAATCGACCACATCGGAATCGCCTGCCACGACCTCGACACGACCGTCGAGTTCTACCGTGCCACTTACGGCTTCGAGGTGTTCCACACCGAGGTCAACGAGGAACAGGGTGTCCGGGAGGCCATGCTCAAGATCAACGAGACCTCGGACGGCGGTGCCTCCTACCTCCAGCTCCTGGAGCCGACCCGTGAGGACTCCGCGGTCGGCAAGTGGCTCGCGAAGAACGGCGAGGGCGTCCACCACATCGCGTTCGGTACGGCGGACGTGGACGCGGACGCCGCGGACGTCCGTGAGAAGGGCGTACGCGTTCTGTACGACGAGCCCCGGCGCGGTTCGATGGGATCGCGGATCACCTTCCTGCACCCCAAGGACTGCCATGGCGTACTGACAGAACTGGTCACTTCGGCGGCCGTTGAGTCACCTGAGCACTGACCCTCGTACATATGGGCCGGTAGGGTTGGGTGCGGTCGCCGCTCAGTCCAGGGTGACCCGGGCCCGTCATCGTGCGACGACGGGACCGCCGGGGTCGTGTTTCGGGGGGTCGGCGACGGGGCAGCAGCACATGCTCCGCCGTTGATCTGACACCATTCCCCGGGGGCACCGTCCGGCGGACGGACGGAGCTCGTTCGGGAAGATTTGCGACCAGGGGACGGATGGGACCGCGCAGTGCGGGGCTACGAGAGCCAGGAGCGAGAGCCGGCGGCTGACGTCGACCACCTCTCTCGGTTCGAGGCCGAGATGAAGCGGCTGAAGACCGAGCGGGAAAAGGCGATCCAGCACGCCGAGGACCTCGGCTACCAGGTCGAGGTGCTGCGCGCCAAGCTGCACGAGGCGCGGCGCACCATCATGTCCCGGCCCGCCTTCGACGGCGGCGACATCGGGTACCAGGCCGAGCAGTTGCTGCGCAACGCGCAGACGCAGGCCGACCAGCTGCGCGCCGACGCGGAGCGGGAGCTGAGCCAGGCCCGGGCGCAGACCCAGCGGATCCTCCAGGAGCACGCCGAGCAGGCCGCCCGGCTCCAGGCGGAGCTGCACCAGGAGGCGGTGACCCGCCGCCAGCAGCTGGACCAGGAGCTGGCCGAGCGCCGGCAGACCGTCGAGTCGCACGTCAACGAGAACGTGGCGTGGGCGGAGCAACTGCGGGCCCGCACCGAGCAGCAGGCCCGCCGCCTGCTCGACGAGTCCCGTGCCGAGGCCGAGCAGGCCATGAGCGCGGCGCGCGCGGAGGCCGAGCGGCTGACGTCCGAGGCCCGCCAGCGGCTGCGGAGCGACGCGGAGAGCGCGCGCGCCGAGGCCGAGCAGATCCTGCGCCGGGCCCGCACCGACGCGGAGCGGCTGCTGAACGCCGCCTCCACGCAGGCGCAGGAGGCCACCGACCACGCGGAGCAGCTGCGCAGCTCCACCGCCACCGAGTCGGAGTCCGCCCGCCGCGAGGCCCAGGAGCTGAGCCGCGCCGCCGAGCAGCGGATGTCCGAGGCCGAGGAGGCGCTGCGCAAGGCGCAGGCCGAGGCCGAGAAGGTGGTCTCGGAGGCCGAGGAGGCCGCGTCCAAGGCGCTGTCGAGCGCCGAGGCGACCAACGAGCAGCGCACCCGGACCGCCAAGGAGCAGGTCGCCCGGCTGGTCGGCGAGGCCACCAAGGACGCCGAGAACACCCGGTCCGAGGCCGAGCAGGTGGTCGCGGACGCCCGCACCGAGGCCGAGCGGATCGTCGCCGAGGCCGCCGAGAAGGCCCGCACGATCACGGCCGAGGAGTCGGCCACCCAGCTGTCCAAGGCGGCCAAGACCGCCGAGGACGTGCTGAACAAGGCGTCACAGGACGCCAAGCGCACCACGAAGGCCGCCACCGAGGAGGCCGAGCGGATCCGCACCGAGGCCGAGGCCGAGGCGGACCGGCTGCGCGGCGAGGCGCACGACATCGCCGAGCAGCTCAAGGGCGCGGCGAAGGACGACACCAAGGAGTACCGCGCCAAGACGGTCGAGCTGCAGGAGGAGGCACGCCGGCTGCGCGGCGAGGCCGAGCAGCTGCGGGCCGACGCGGTCGAGGAGGGCGAGAAGATCCGCGCCGGGGCCCGCAAGGAGGCCGTGGCGCAGATCGAGGAGGCGGCGAAGACCGCCGAGGAGCTGCTCGCCAAGGCCAAGGCCGACGCGGACGAGCTGCGGCAGACCGCGACGGCGGACAGCGAGAAGGTCCGCACCGAGGCCATCGAGCGGGCGACGACCCTGCGCCGGCAGGCCGAGGAGACCCTGGAGCGCACCCGCGCGGAGGCCGAGCGGCACCGCGCGGAGGCCGCCGAGCGCGTGGAGGAGCTCCAGGCGGAGGCCGAGCGGGCCGCCCGCGAGCTGCGCGAGGAGACCGAGCGCGCCGTCGAGGCCCGCAAGGCGGAGGCCGCCGATGAGCTGACGCGGCTGCACACCGAGGCCGAGGAGCGCCGCACGGCCGCCGAGGAGGCCCTGAGCGAGGCCCGCGAGGAGGGCGAGCGGATCCGCCGCGAGGCCGCCGAGGAGAGCGAGCGGCTGCGCACGGAGGCCGCCGAGCGGATCCGTACGCTCCAGCAGCAGGCCGAGACGGAGGCCGAGCGGCTGCGCACCGAGGCCGCCGCGGACGCGTCCGCCTCCCGCGCGGAGGGCGAGGCCGTCGCCGTACGGCTGCGGTCCGAGGCCGCGAGCGAGGCGGAGCGGCTGAAGTCGGAGGCGCAGGAGAGCTCCGACCGGGTGCGTGCGGAGGCGCAGAGTGCCGCCGAGCGCATCGCCTCGGAGGCGTCCGAGGCGCTGGCCGCCGCCCAGGAGGAGGCCGCCCGGCGCCGCCGCGAGGCGGAGGAACTGCTCGGTTCCGCCCGGCAGGAGGCCGACCAGGAGCGCAAGCAGGCCCGCGAGCAGAGCGAGGAGCTGCTGGCCTCGGCACGCAACCGGGTGGAGGAGGCGCAGGCCGAGGCGGTCCGGCTGGTCGAGGAGGCCGACCGGCGCGCCACCGAGATGGTGTCGGCCGCCGAGCAGCACGCGCAGCAGGTCCGCGAGTCGGTCGCCGGGCTGCACGAGCAGGCCCAGGAGGAGATCACCGGGCTGCGCAGCGCCGCGGAGCACGCCGCGGAGCGCACCCGGCACGAGGCCGAGGAGGAGGCGGACCGGGTCCGCGCCGACGCCTACGCGGAGCGGGAGCGGGCCAGCGAGGACGCCGGACGCCTCAGGCGCGAGGCGCAGGAGGAGACCGAGGCCGCCAAGACGATGGCCGAGCGGACGGTGTCCGAGGCCATCACGGAGGCCGACCGGATCCGCGAGGACGTCTCCGAGCACGCCCAGCGGGTGCGCACCGAGGCCTCCGACGCCATCGCCGAGGCCGAGCAGTCGGCGTCGCGCACCCGGGCCGAGGCCCGCGAGGACGCCAACCGCATCCGGTCCGACGCGGCGACGCAGGCGGACACCCTGATCACCGAGGCGCGTTCCGAGGCGGAGCGGCTGACCGCGCAGACGGCGGCCGAGACCGACCGGCTGCGGACGGAGACCCTCGCCGAGGCGGAGCGCGTCACCACCGAGGCGGCGAGCGAGGCCGAGCGGGTACGGACCGAGGCGGGCGCCCGGGCCGAGCAGTTGGTCTCGGACGCCACCGGTGAGGCGGAGCGGCTGCGCGCCGAGGCCGCCGACACGGTCGGCTCCGCCCAGCAGCACGCGGAGCGGATCCGCACCGAGGCCGAGCGGGTGCGGACCGAGGCGGCGGCGGAGGCCGAGCGGGTCACCACGGCCGCCCGCGAGGAGGCCGAGCGCACCCTCGACGAGGCCCGCAAGGACGCCAACAAGCGGCGCTCGGAGGCTGCCGAGCAGGTCGACACGCTCATCACGGAGACCACGGCGGAGGCCGACAAGCTGCTCACCGAGGCGCAGCAGCAGGCCCAGAAGACCACCGCGGACGCCGAGTCGCAGGCCGACACGATGGTCGGCGCGGCCCGCACGGAGGCCGACCGGATCGTCTCGGAGGCGACCGTCGAGGGCAACACCCGTGTGGAGAAGGCCCGTACGGACGCGGACGAGCTGCTGGTCGGTGCCCGGCGGGACGCGACGGCCATAAGGGAGCGCGCGGAGGAGCTGCGCGAGCGGCTCACCTCCGAGATCGAGGAACTGCACGAGCGGGCCCGCCGCGAGGCCGCCGAGACGATGAAGTCGGCCGGCGACCGCTGCGACGCGCTCATCAAGGCGGCCGAGGAGCAGCTGGCCAAGGCGGAGGCGAAGGCGAAGGAGCTGGTGTCGGAGGCCAACTCCGAGGCCGGCAAGGTGCGCATCGCCGCCGTCAAGAAGGCCGAGGGACTGCTCAAGGAGGCCGAGCAGAAGAAGGCCACGCTGGTCCGCGAGGCCGAGGAGCTGAAGGCCGAGGCGGTCCGGGAGGCCCGGCGCACGGTCGACGAGGGCAAGCGCGAACTGGAAGTCCTGGTACGCCGCCGCGAGGACATCAACGCGGAGATCTCCCGTGTGCAGGATGTGCTGGAGGCGCTGGAGTCCTTCGAGGCGCCCGGGGGTGCGAAGGACAACGGGGTGAAGGCCGGAGCCACGGTGGGCGCCCCACGTTCGGGTGGCAAGTCGTCAGACGGCTAGCGTTCGGGGCGGATTCGGTGTCTCCTGGACGTCTTTGGCCGAGTCCCGCCCGGACCGTTGACCCGAACTTTGGCAAGCCGTCCTCGGGTCAGCCACTCAAAAGAGGTGTCATTCTCCGTATCAAACGTGCATCCGCTCGATGACACACCGCATTGGCGCCTAGGATTCCCTCTATCACCTCACCCGGTCTCTTTCGACAGGAACCCCATGAGCGACACTTCCCCCTACGGCTTCGAGCATGTGCGGCGTGGGTACGACCGCGCTCAGGTGGACGACTACATCGCCAAGCTCGTCTCCGACCGTGACAGCGCTCACTCCCGCATCACCGCTCTGGAAAAGCGCATCGAGGAGCTCCACCTCGAGACCCAGAACGCCCAGGCCCAGGTCAACGACGCCGAGCCGTCGTACGCCGGTCTCGGTGCCCGGGTCGAGAAGATCCTGCGGCTCGCCGAGGAAGAGGCGAAGGACCTGCGCGAGGAGGCCCGGCGCGCGGCCGAGCAGCACCGCGAGCTGGCCGAGTCGGCGGCCCAGCAGGTGCGCAACGACGCGGAGTCGTACGCCTCCGAGCGCAAGGCCAAGGCCGAGGACGAGGGCGTCCGGATCGTCGAGAAGGCCAAGGGCGACGCGTCCCAGCTGCGTTCCGAGGCGCAGAAGGACGCGCAGTCCAAGCGCGACGAGGCCGACGCCCTCTTCGAGGAGACCCGCGCCAAGGCCGCGCAGGCCGCCGCGGACTTCGAGACCAACCTCGCCAAGCGCCGCGAGCAGTCCGAGCGCGACCTGGCCTCCCGTCAGGCCAAGGCCGAGAAGCGGCTCGCGGAGATCGAGCACCGCGCGGAGCAGCTGCGCCTGGAGGCGGAGAAGCTGCGCACGGACGCCGAGCGCCGGGCCCGCCAGACCGTGGAGACGGCACAGCGCCAGTCCGAGGACATCGTGGCCGACGCCAACGCCAAGGCCGACCGGATCCGTTCGGAGTCGGAGCGCGAGCTGGCCGCCCTCACCAACCGCCGCGACTCCATCAACGCGCAGCTGACCAACGTGCGCGAGATGCTGGCGTCGCTCACGGGCGCCGCGGTGGCCGCCGCTCCGGCGGTCGAGGACGAGTCGGTCTCCCGCGGGGTTCCGGCCCAGCAGTCCCGCTGACGCGGGGGCGAACGCCTGCTGAATACGTACGGAGAAGGACGAGGCCTTCTGTCACTGGGGTGGCAGCGGGCCTCGTCCCGTTCTAGCGTGGGCGCCATGATCGAGCTCGAGGGGCTGACCAAGCGGTACGGCGAGAAGGTGGCGGTCAACAATCTCTCCTTCACCGTCAGACCCGGCATCATCACGGGCTTTCTCGGCCCCAACGGCGCGGGCAAGTCGACGACGATGCGGATGGTTCTCGGCCTGGACCGGCCGACCGCCGGGGACGTGCGGATCGACGGCAAGCACTACGAGCAGCTCAAGGACCCGCTGACCTACATCGGCGCGCTCCTGGAGGCCAAGGCGTGGCACGGCGGGCGCAGCGCCCACAACCACCTGCTGTGCCTCGCGCAGAGCAACGGCATCCCGGCGAAACGAGTGCGCGAGGTCCTGGACACGGTCGGGCTCTCGGCGGTCGCCCGGAAGAAGACCAAGGGCTTCTCCCTCGGCATGGGCCAGCGGCTCGGCATCGCCGCCGCGCTCCTCGGGGACCCGCGGATCCTGATGTTCGACGAGCCGGTCAACGGGCTCGACCCCGAGGGCATCCACTGGATCCGCAACCTGATGAAGACCCTGGCCTCCCAGGGCCGTACGGTCTTCGTCTCCTCGCACCTGATGAGCGAGATGGCGCTGACCGCCGACCATCTGGTGGTCATCGGCCAGGGCAGGCTGCTGGCGGACACCTCGATGGCCGAGTTCATCGCGGAGAACTCGCGCAGCTACGTCCGGATCCGCACCCCGCAGCGCGAGCAGCTGCTCGACGCGCTGCACGGCGCCGGGCTCACGGTCGTCGAGGCGGGCGACGGGGTCCTGGAGGTGGACGGCGACAAGTCCGAGGCCGTCGGTGAGCTGGCGGCGCGGCAGCAGATCGTGCTGCACGAGCTGAGCCCGCAGCGCGCCTCGCTGGAGGAGGCGTTCATGCAGCTGACCGCGGAGTCCGTGGAGTACCACGCGCACGACGGGCAGCCGCCCGGCGCGGTGCCGCCACAGCAACAGCCCCCGGGGCAGCCGCCGCGGCAGCAGTGGGGCAGCGACTGGAAGAGGGGTTGAGCATGGCGGCGACACAGGTCGTCCGGTCCGAGTGGACCAAGATCCGGTCGGTCGCGTCCACGGTGTGGACGCTGGGCCTCGCCGTGGTCGTCACCATCGCCCTCGGCATGCTGATCTCGGCCCTGTCGAAGAACGAGTTCGGCGACATGAGCCGGCGGGACCAGCTCTCCTTCGACCCGACCTTCATCAGCTTCGCCGGCACCAGCCTCGGCCAGCTGGCCATGATCGTGTTCGGGGTGCTGGTCGTGGGCAACGAGTACAGCTCCGGCATGATCCGCACCTCGCTGGCCGCCGTGCCGAAGCGCGGCACCTTCCTGTTCAGCAAGGTCGCGGTGGCCACCGCCCTCGCCCTGGTGGTGGCCATGGTCACCAGTTTCGCCACGTTCTTCCTCGGTCAGGCGATGCTCGGCGACCTCAAGGCGTCGATCGGCGACCCCGGCGTACTCCGCGCGGTGTTCGGCGGCGGCCTCTACATGACCCTCATCGCGATGTTCTCGATGGGCGTCGCCGCGATGCTGCGCTCCCCGATGCTGTCGCTGGGCATCCTGATGCCGTTCTTCTTCCTGATCTCCAACATCCTGGGCAACGTCCCGGCGACGGAGAAGGTCGGCCGGTTCCTGCCCGACCAGGCCGGCAGCAAGATCATGCAGGTGGTCACGCCGATCGACGACGACGTGCCGTACGGGCCGTGGGGCGGTCTCGGGATCATGGCACTGTGGGTGATCGCGGCGCTGGCCGGCGGCTACGCGGTACTGAAGCGGCGGGACGCCTGACCGGCTCCGTACGGCCTCCGTGCGGCGCCGGATTTTGCCCGGGCTTGAACGGAACCGTCAGCGCGTGGATATCCTCCTAACCCTTACGGGGGCGTGTGCCCTGCTGTCCCTGAACCTTCCGATGGGTGCGGAGCATGATCGAGGCTGTCGGCCTGACCAAGCGATACGGCGACAAGACCGCCGTGTACAACCTCTCCTTCCAGGTGCGGCCCGGTGCCGTCACCGGCTTCCTCGGGCCCAACGGCTCGGGCAAGTCGACGACGATGCGGATGATCCTGGGCCTGGACAACCCCACGGCGGGGCACGTGACGATCGGCGGCCACCCGTACCGCAAGCTGCCGAACGCCGCGCGCCACGTCGGGGCGCTGCTCGACGCCAAGGCCGTGCACGGCGGCCGGGCCGCCCGCAACCACCTGCTGAGCCTCGCCCAGCTGTCCGGCATCCCGGCCCGGCGGGTGGACGAGGTGCTCGGCGTGGTGGGCCTCCAGGACGTGGCCAAGCGGCGTTCCAAGGGCTTCTCCCTCGGCATGGGCCAGCGGCTCGGCATCGCCGCCGCGCTGCTCGGCGACCCCCAGGTGCTGCTCTTCGACGAACCGGTCAACGGGCTCGACCCGGAGGGCATCCACTGGGTGCGCAACCTCATGAAGGCGCTCGCCGCGGAGGGCCGCACCGTCTTCGTCTCCTCGCACCTGATGAGCGAGATGGCGCTGACCGCCGACCACCTGATCGTCATCGGGCGCGGTCAGCTGCTCGCCGACATGAGCGTGACGGACTTCATCTCGGCCAACTCCGCCGACTTCGCGCGCGTACGCACGCCGGACACCGAGCCGCAGCTGCGCGAGAAGCTGTCCTCCGCGCTGACCGAGGCGGGCGGCCACGTGCTGCCCGAGCAGGACGGCGCGCTGCGCGTGACCGGGCTCGCCCTCCCCCGGATCAGCGACATCGCGCACGAGAGCGACGTACGGCTGTGGGAGCTGTCGCCGCACCAGGCCTCGCTGGAGGAGGCGTACATGCGGATGACGCAGGGCGCCGTGGACTACCGGTCGACCGCCGACCAGAAGGCCGGCCTCCAGCAGCCCCTGCCGCCGGGCGCGCAGCCGCCGATGCCGCTGCCCGGACAGGGCCAGCCCGGCTGGTACGCCCCGCCGCCGCCCCAGCAGGGCGGTCAGCCCTTCGCCCCGCCGCAGGGCGCACCGGGCCAGGCCCCGGCGGGCCCGTACGGCGCCCCGGTGGCGCCCGGCGCGGTGCCGGGCGGTCAGCCGGCCAACCCGTACGCGGCCGGGCAGACGCCGCCGGCGCCCCAGACCCCGCCGGCCCCGCAGACGCCCCGGCCGCCCGCCGCCGCTCCCGCGCCCCCCGCCGCCGCCCCGGCGCCCGCCTCCGCGCCCGTCACCGACCCGACCAAGCCCGAGGACGCCCGATGAGCACCCCCCAGCCCCCGACACAGCAGGCCGCGCCCGACTGGAACGCGGCGCCCGGTTCGGCGTACCCGACCTACACGTCGCCGATCCCGGTGGTGCGGACGACGCTCGTGCACGCGCTGGCCTCCGAGTGGACGAAGATCAAGTCGGTGCGCTCGACGATGTGGACGCTGGGCGTGTTCGTCCTGCTGGTCCTCGGCATCGGGCTGCTGACCGGCGCGATCGTGGCGAACTCGTCCTCGGACCTGGCCGGTGAGAGCGCGCTGAGCCTCGGCTTCTTCGGCCTGCTGCTCGGCAGCATGTGCGTGATCACGCTCGGCGTGCTGACCACCGCGTCCGAGTACGGCACGGGCATGATCCGCACGACGATGACCGCCTGCCCCAGCCGCGGCCGGGTGCTGGCGGCGAAGGCGATCGTGTTCTTCCTGGTCGCCTTCGTGGTGACCCTGGTGTCCGCGACGCTGGTCGGGCTGGCCCACGTGGCCATGCTGGAGGGCAACGGCGCCAAGGACCCCACCGGCGCGGAGTGGCTGAAGGGCACCGTCGGCGTCTCGCTCTACATCGCGCTGATCGGGCTGCTCTCGCTGGCCGTGGGTTCGATCATCCGGCACTCGGCGGGCGCCATCACCATCATGATCGGCGTCCTGCTCGCGCCGCTGGTGATCGCGCTGTTCATGTTCTCCCAGTCGCTGGAGGACGTGCAGCAGGCGCTGTTCGAGTACTCGATCCCGAACCAGATGAGCATCTTCTACGCCAACTCGCTCTCCGAGTCCGGGCCCTCGGGCTGGGACCCGCTGTGGATCGTGCTCGGCGTGACTGCGGCCGCGTTCGCAGCCGCCTTCGCACTGCTGGAGAAGCGGGACGTGTAGGACCGGCCTTCAGAACCTCGGCGCGTTACGGGACCGCTGCACCCGCGTGGTGCGGCGGTCCTTCGCGTTCCAGCACGCCTTGTGCCAGTGCCTGCGGTCGTCGACGCCGGCGTGCGCGGGCCAGGCCACCACGTGCGGCACTCCGTCCGGAATGAGCTGGTCGCACCCCGGGCAGCGGTACGACTTGCCCTGCGCGCTCGCGCCCGCCACGTGCCGTACGCTCCACTCCTCGCCCCGCCAGCTCTCCGAGGACTGCAGGCCGCCGTAGCGGCCGGAGCCGTCCTCCTCGGCGCTCCGGCCGGGCGAACCGGCTCCCTTGGGTCGGTTGCGACGCGGGGACACAGGACACCTCACGGAGCTATACAGGAAGCAGGGCGGCATCAAGCCTACGCGGCACGGACACGGGTACGCGTACGCCGCCGAAACACCGCAACTCCCCCGCGCGGGGTTCCGTCCGGACCCGACACGACGCCCCACAACGGCCGATTCTGCAGACAATCCGCAAATCCCTCCGTCCGGCCGTGTCCTCGGCACGTGTCAGGCGGTTATGCCCTGTGGGGGAGCTCCGTGTCGGGGCCGAGGAAGCAGGAAAAGGCAATGCGCGTAGGAAGTTTCGTGTTGGGGGCCCAGTTCCCGGGCCAGGGTCAGGGCGAGGCGCTGCACCGCGCGGTCCGCTCGGCCGAGGTCGCCGAGGAGGCCGGGCTCGACACGGCCTGGCTGGCCGAACACCACTTCGTGCCGTACGGCACGTGTCCGTCGGCCGTGACCCTGGCCGCGCTGCTGCTGGGCCGCACCCGGCGTCTGAGGGTCGGCACCGCGGTCAGTGTGCTGCCCACCGTCCACCCGGTGGCGCTCGGCGAGCAGGCCGCACTGCTGCACGTCGCGAGCGGAGGCCGCTTCTCGCTGGGCGTGGGCCGCGGCGGGCCGTGGGTGGACCTGGAGGTGTTCGGCTCGGGTCTGGAGGCGTACGAGAAGGGGTTTCCGGAGTCGCTCGACCTGCTGCTGCGCTGGCTGCGCGAACCGGCCGTCGGTGCCTCGGGGGACCGCTTCCGGTTCCGCGAGGTGCCCGTCGTGCCGCGGCCGTCGGAGTCCCTCTCGGAGGAGCCGGGCCCGGAGGTCGTCGTGGCCTGCACGTCGCCGTCGAGCGTGCGAATGGCGGCCGAGCGGGGGCTGCCGATGCTCCTCGGGATGCACGTCGGCGACGAGGAGAAGGCGGAGATGGTCGCCCTGTGGCGCCGTCACGCCCGCGCCGCCGGGCGGACGGCCGCGGAGATCCACGGCGCGGCCCATGTCTCGGCCGGCGTCTGCCAGATCGCGGACCGACGCACGGACGCGGCGGAGACCCTGCTCAAGGCGATGCCGGGCTGGCTGCGGCAGGGTCTCGGCGCCCATGTCACGGTGGACGGCCGGGAGCGGCGGATGCGCGACCCGCACGCGTACACCGAACTGCTCTGCGGGCTGCACCCGGTGGGCACGCCCCGGCTGTGCGCGGACCGGCTCGCGGCGACCGGCGAGCGGACCGGCATCTCCCGCTTCGCCCTGCTCGTCGAGGGCTCGGGGGACCTGGCGGCGACCGAGGAGAACGTACGGCGGCTCGGGGCCGAGGTGCTCCCCCAGCTCCGCTGAGCCCGCGGGCGGGGAGCTTGCCGCTCCGGTACAAGTACCGCACCTCCCACGTACGGAGCGGCAAGCGGGCGCTCTGGGGTGCCTCAGCAGTCGCGCAGTTCGGGCGACTGGTTCAGCAACTGGCTGCGCACCGAGGTGAACTTGGTCAGCGTCTCGTCGACGGAGGAGTCCAACGGGAACACCGCCACCCGGTGGCAGTTCTGGAAGGCCAGCCGCACCCCGAAGTGCCGCTGAAGTGCACCGCGTATGGCGTCACTCGCGAGCGCACGCAGGAGCTGACCGCGCGCCTGCTCGTCCGGCGGGGGCGTCTGGTTGTCGGCGAAGGCTCCGCCGTCGACCTTCAGCTGTGCCACCAGGGAGCTGACCATCTCCCATGCGTAGGGCAGGGAGGTCCGGACGCAGTCGACGAAGTCTGCTTCGTCGACCTCGCCTCGCTCGGCCTGTTCGAGTAGGGCCGGTGAGACGTCGAGCGACATGGGTTCTCCTCTCGCACCCCCGACCAGCAGGGGTTGCCGGACAGTTAAGGGAGTACGCGATTACGAACACGCTGCGTACACAGTTCGCGACCTCCCGTTCAATACCGTAAGCAACCGATCGAGAGCGCACCAGGAGAATGCCCAGATGGGCACCATCCGGTAGGCCCACAATCGGCCAGTGCGCAAGACGGGGCCAATGGGAGAAGTGGGACAGCGCGCGGGCGCACCGCGGAACGCTCGCGCCCGGGCGAATCGCGTCGGGCCGGGCGCGTCGAGTAGCGTTGCCGACCATGCGTCTCGTCATTGCCCGCTGCTCCGTCGACTACGCCGGACGGCTCACCGCCCACCTGCCCTCGGCTCCCCGGCTGATCCTGGTCAAGGCGGACGGCAGCGTCTCGATCCACGCCGACGACCGGGCCTACAAGCCCCTCAACTGGATGTCGCCTCCGTGCACCCTCAAGGAGGGCACGGGCGAGGAGGAGGGCGTCTGGACCGTCGTCAACAAGGCGGGCGAGAAGCTCATCATCACGATGGAGGAGATTCTCCACGACTCCTCGCACGAACTGGGTGTCGATCCCGGCCTGATCAAGGACGGCGTGGAAGCACACCTCCAGGAGCTGCTCGCCGACCGCATCGACACCCTGGGCGAGGGCTACACCCTCGTGCGGCGCGAGTACATGACCGCCATCGGCCCCGTCGACATCCTGTGCCGTGACGCCGAGGGCGGGACCGTCGCGGTCGAGATCAAACGGCGCGGCGAGATCGACGGCGTGGAGCAGCTCACGCGCTACCTGGAGCTGCTGAACCGCGATCCGCATCTCGCCCCGGTGCGCGGGGTCTTCGCCGCCCAGGAGATCAAGCCGCAGGCCCGGGTGCTGGCCACGGACCGCGGCATCGGCTGCCAGGTGCTGGACTACGACGCCCTGCGCGGCATCGAGGACGACAAGCTGCGGCTGTTCTGAGGCCGCGTCAGCCACGACGTGGGGAGGGCCGGGTCCGACGGGCGGACCCGGCCCTCCTTTTTCGTTGCCGTTCCTTGTTCCCGGCCGGCGGGGGTCAGATGATCCGACCGGCCTCCGGGTCGGGGGCGGTTGACGTGTCCGCCTCGGTGCCCGGGTCGCTCTGCGAGGCGGTGGGGGTGCTCGCCGGGGAGCCCGCCGTGGCCGTGGGCGTGATGGGTCCGCTCGCGCTGTCGGACGTGGAGGGGGTGGTCGACGGCGGGTCGTCCGTCTCCGTCTCGGTCGGACTGGGATCGGGCGACTCGGTCGGCGGCGTGGACGGGTCGTCCGGTTCGCTGTCCGTCGGCTTCGGCGACGTCGGCTTCGTCGTCGGTGAACTCGGCGACTTGCTCGGCTCGTCCGGCGACCCCGGATCGTCCGGGCTCTCGTCGCCCCCGGGGCCGGTGCTGCTGCCCGCACTGCCCGGCCCCTGCGAAGGTTCGCCCGACTCCGTCGGTGTCGGGTCGTCGGACGTGCCGGGGGTGCCGTCCGGGCCCGAGTCGGTCGGGCCGCCGGGCGTCTCCCGGCCCTTGCCGTCGTCGGCGGGCCGGTCCGCGCCCAGGCTGCCGTCGTCGATGCCCTGGCTCGCCGACGGGGTGCCGCCGACCTCGTTGGAGGGGTCGCCCGCGTCGTTCTCGGACGTGGCCCCCAGGGTCACCACCGTGCCGAGCACGGCGACGAGCAGCGCGCCCGCTCCGGCGGCCACCAGGTTGCGCCGGGCGAAGCCCTTGATGCCGCCGGCGACCGTGCGGGACGGCTCCTCGTCGGGCTCGCGGCGGGTGACGAGGGTCGGGGACTGCGGAGGCGGCTGGAGTGGCGGGAAGGGCGCGGGGACGCCCGCGGACGGCGACACCGACTCCTCGTTGCGCGCGTCGGGCACCTCCTGCCCCACGGTCGGGCCGAGCCCGGCGTCGACGGCGCCGAATCCGGCGGCGGCCCCCGGTACGCCGAACGCGCCCGCGCCGCTGCCCAGGCCCGGGGTGTCCCCGGTGCGGTCGGCGACCAGCGCGAGGGCGCGGCGGCCCGCCACGGCGCCGCGCTTGTCGGAGAGCGCGCCGCGCAGCCCGATGGAGGCCTCCAGCTCGGCGCGCGCCCGGTCCAGCTGGTCCTCGCACAGCGCGAGGACGCCGAGTTCGTGGTGGAAGTAGGCCTGTTCGGCGACGTCGCCGGCGAGCCGGGAGGCCTCGGAGCCGGAGCGCAGCGCCCGTTCCCAGGCGCTCCAGTGGAGTCCGGCGGCGAACGCGGGAGCCGCGGTGCGGGCCAGCTGGACGGCCGGGCTCCCCTCGTCCTCGGCGGCCGGGGTCGTCGCCGGCACCAGGACGGCGAGGGCGGCCAGGACGGCGTCGGCCTCCGCGCAGACCCGCTCCGGGGTGACCGAGGGGTGCCCGGCCCACCAGGCGTAGTGCTGGGCGGCGGACTGCGCCCTGTCCTGTACGTCGTCGGCGTATCCGGCGCTCTCCAGCTGGGTGAGCACCCCGGCGGCCAGCCGGTAGCGGGAGCCGACCGGGGAGACCAGTCCGCAGTCGGCCAGCTCGCCGAGGGCGGCGTCCGCGTGGGTGTCGCCGACCAGGGCGGGCAGGTGCGCCTGGTGCGGCACCTCGCCGCCGAGCGCGACGGCGAACTCCAGGGTGGCGCGGGCGGAGGCGCTCAGCCGGGAGGCGAGCAGCGGCGCGGGCGCGGCGGCCTCGCCGAGGGACGGCAGGGGTACGTCGTCGGCCTCGCCGGCGTCGTAAGGGGTGTCGTCGGCGGAGCGGGGGTCGGCGAAGACGCCGAACTCGTCGACGGCGTCGGCACCGGCCCGCTCCCGGTCCCGGCGGCGCAGCAGGGCTCCGGCCTGGACGAAGCGCAGCGGCAGGCCCTCGGACTCGAACCAGAGGTCGCCGGCCCAGTTGGCCTCCTCCTCGGTAAGGGGGCGACCGGCGGCGCGCTCCAGCAGCTCCACGCCGTCCGAGCGCTCCAGTCCGGTGAGGAAGACCTCCTCGACGGCCGAGTCGGCGGAGGGTGCGGGCACATCCGGGGTGGCGCCGACCAGGAAGGCGCACTCGGGGGTGGCGTCGAGGAGTTCGTCGAGGGCGGTGCCGCCGAACTCGGCGTCGTCCAGGACCACGACCGCGCCGACCTCGCGGAGGCGGGCGAGCAGTTCCGTCCGGTCCGGGCGGTGCAGGGGCGCGTGGTGGACGGCGTGGAAGAGGTCGTGGAGCAGGTCGTCGGCGGTGCGGTGGTGGCCGTTGAGGCGCACGACGCCGTCGGGTGCGAGGCCCGCGCAGTCCTCGGCGACGACGTCGAGGAGGCTGGTGCGGCCGGAGCCGGCGGGGCCGGTGAGGCGGACGGAACGGCCGCGGGCGAGCAGCCGCACCAGTCGTTCGCGTTCGTCCTCGCGGGCCAGCAGGCCGAGGACCGTGCGGACCGGTCCCGGCGGGACGGGCGGCCGCGCGGCGCGCTCCGCCTCGGCGCGTTCGGCCGCGGTGTGCTTCTCGGGCCGGGCGGGCCGCTCCGCGAGCCGGCAGACCTCGATCTCGCTGCCGTCGACGGGGTTGACGGTGAGCAGGAGGTCGCCGGACACCAGTTGCGCGGTGCGGGCGAGCGCGGGCGCGTGCTGTCCGAAGTCGGATGTGAGGGGGTCCCTGGGCGGGCGCGGGCGCGGCGCCCGGTGGTCGCCGACTTGGCCGTACTCCTCAGGGCCCCGGTTGTTCGGGTCCATTGGTTCAAGCCCCCCAAAAGCGTCGTGTGCAGGGCCCCGGCGGGGCCACCCTCCCGGCCTTGCCGCACACCGCGCTGTCGCTTCTGGTCCGGGCCCGCCGGTGGGTCGCAACGGGGCGGGCAGCCAGACCCTAAACCTTCGCTCAGTATGTCCGACAGTCCGGGGTACCGGGCCGTCCGAGAGGTCACGGTCTCGTGAGGATTGCGTGTGTCGGAGGTGTGAACCTTCACTTACACGCGGGGCAGAGTCTCCACACCGATGCCGCCCTCGATGGCCAGGATCCGGTGCAGCCGGGTGGCCACCAGCAGGCGCTGCATCTGCGGCGGCACGTCGCGCAGCACCAGGCGCCGGCCGCAGCGGCCGGCCCGTCGGTGGGCTCCCATGATCACGCCGAGGCCGGTGGCGTCCCAGGAGTCCAGCTCTGACAGGTCGAGCACCAGGTCGCCGACTCCGTCGTCGACGGCCGAGTGCAGGACCGTACGGGCGTCCGCCGCGCTGCGGACGTCGAGGCGGCCCCCGACGACCAGCTCGACGTGGTCGCCCCTGATGTGCATATGCGCTCCCCGGCGTGCGTCTTCTCTTCGTCGTCTCTGCGTGGTGATCTCTCGGCGATATCAGGTGTTGCACCCTCTGACTGGCCGAAACGACCGGAGGTTGCCGCCTGTAAGCGAACCGATACCGAATTCACCCCGGCGTGTGACGTTTGCCGGGGCCGATGTGACCTCAGTGCTTGTAGAAGCCCTGCCCGCTCTTGCGGCCGATGTCACCGGCGTCCACCATCCGGCGCATCAGCTCCGGCGGGGCGAACTTCTCGTCCTGGGACTCGGTGTAGATGTTGCCCGTGGCGTGCAGCAGGATGTCGACGCCCGTCAGGTCGGCGGTGGCCAGCGGTCCCATGGCGTGGCCGAAGCCGAGCTTGCAGGCGAGGTCGATGTCCTCGGCGGTGGCGACGCCCGACTCGTACAGCTTCGCGGCCTCGACGACGAGGGCGGAGATGAGACGGGTCGTCACGAAGCCCGCGACGTCGCGGTTGACGACGATGCAGGTCTTGCCGGTGGACTCGGCGAACTCCCGTGCGGTGGCGAGCGTTTCGTCGCTGGTCTTGTAGCCGCGCACCAGCTCGCACAGCTGCATCATCGGCACCGGCGAGAAGAAGTGCGTGCCGACGACCCGCTCCGGGCGCTCGGTCACGGCCGCGATCTTGGTGATCGGGATGGCGGAGGTGTTGGACGCGAGGATCGCCCCGTCCTTCACCAGCTTGTCCAGGGTACGGAAGATCTCGTGCTTGACTTCCAGTTTCTCGAAGACGGCCTCGACGACGACGTCCGCGTCGGCGGCCGCGTCCAGGTCGGTGGTCGCGGTGATGCGCCCGAGGGCGGCCTCGGCGTCGTCGGCGGCGAGCTTCCCCTTGGCGACGAACTTGTCGTACGAGGCCCTGATGCCGTCGGTGCCGCGCCGCAGCGCCTCGTCGGTGACGTCCCGCAGGACGACGTCCCAGCCCGCTTGCGCGGAGACCTGGGCGATGCCGGATCCCATGAGACCGGCTCCGATGACGGCGAGCTTCCGTGCCACTGTGCGACTCCCCTGATACGCGCTGATTCTCGTCTCTCGGCCGGAGATTAGCGGGCGTGAGGCGCTGTGTGACCGGTTAGTAACGCGCGTCACGTCTCAAATGACGGACGTCACACCGAGGGGCCTCATTCGGGTGTCACTCGGCGCCTCGTACGGCGTAGTTGAGCACCTTCTCGCTCAACAGGTCCTCCATCTCGTCCAGCAGCAGGAGCACCTCGCGGGAGACCTCGGAGGGCTTTCCGCCGCCGACCATGCGGTGGCCGATCTCCACCATCACGGTGCCGTGCAGCCAGTTGATCTGACCGGCCATCAGGGCGGGCAACGGGTCCTCGGCCGGGGCGCCGGTCTCCTCCCGGAGGGTCTGCTCCAGGTTGACGAGGACCTCCTGGCCGATGGCCCACATCCGGGACCGCAGGGCCGGCGACTCGTGCACGACTTTCATGAACCCGGCGTATCCGTCCATCAGGCCGACGCGCGGCGAGACCGACTCGACCTCGTCGCGCAGTTCCCGCAGGACGGCGCCGGTCGCGGACTCCCCGCCGCGCCGCCCGCGCACCCAGCGCGAGAGCCGGTCGATCACGCCCTTGGAACGGTCGAGGAACAGGTCCTCCTTGGCCGGGAAGTAGTTGTAGACGGTGTTGACGGAGACGTTCGCAGCGTCCGCGACCTCCGCCACCGTCACCGCCTCGAAGCCGCGCTCCAGGAACAGTCCCGTGGCGACATCCGAGATGTACTGCCGGGTCTGCCGCTTCTTCCGTTCCCTGAGTCCCTCGGCCATGCACGCATCCTACCTGCGCCGACATCCCCGACTGGGGACACTGGAAACTTGGGGTCATTGCAAACTTCGAGTCACTCTGTTTTTCTGGAACGCATGGCAATCATCAGTACGGCCGGCCTGGCCCGCACCTTCGCGACCAAGCAGGGTCCGGTCGAGGCGGTGCGCGGCATCGACCTCACCGTCCGCGAGGGCGAGATCCTGGGCTTCCTCGGGCCCAACGGCGCCGGCAAGACCACCACCCTGCGGATGCTCACCACCCTCCTCGCCCCCACCGGCGGCGCGGCCACCGTCGCCGGGCACGACCTTGCGACCGACCCGGCCGGGGTGCGCGCGGCGTGCGGGTACGTGGCGCAGTCGGGCGGGGTGGACCCGCAGATCACGGTGCGGGAGGAACTGGTCACCCAGGGCCGCCTGTACCGGCTGACCAGGGCGCGGGCCGCCGAACGCACCGACGAGCTGGCCCGCGAGCTGGGCCTCACCGGGCTGCTCGACCGCAAGTGCGGCGCGCTCTCCGGCGGGCAGCGGCGCCGGCTGGACATCGCGATGGCGCTCACGCACCGCCCGAAGGTGCTCTTCCTGGACGAGCCGACGACCGGCCTCGACCCGGGCAGCCGCGCCGACCTGTGGGACCTGGTCCGCCGGCTGCGCGACGAGCACGGCACCACGGTCTTCCTGACCACCCACTACCTCAACGAGGCCGACGCCCTCTCCGACCGCCTGGTCGTCGTGGACGGCGGCGTGGTGGTCGCCGAGGGCACTCCGGCCGCCCTGAAGCTCGAGTACGGCGGCTCGCCCGACGCCTCGCTCCAGGACACCTTCCTGGCCGTCACCGGCCGCAGTGCGGCTCCGGCCGACGCCACACCCGTAGCCGTCTAGCACCCCTGGGAAACCCGATGCTGCTCCACGACACCGGCCTCGTCTACGGCCGCTATCTGCGCCAGTCCCTGCGTTCCCGCTTCGCGCTGCTGTTCGGGGTGCTGATGCCGCTGCTGTACCTGCTCTTCTTCGGTCCGCTGCTGACCAGCCTGCCGCTGGGCGCGCGGGGCAGCTCCTGGCAGGTGCTGGTCCCCGGCCTGCTGCTGCAACTCGGCCTGTTCGGGGCCTCCTTCGCGGGCTTCTCCCTAATCATCGAGAAAGGCCAGGGCGTGGTCGAGCGGATGCGGGTGACGCCCGTCAGCCGCCTGGCGCTGCTCCTTGGCCGGGTCCTGCGGGACGCCAGCGTCTTCGCCTTCCAGGCGGTGCTGCTGGTACTGGCGGCGCTGGTGATGGGCCTGCGCGCGCCGCTGCCCGGCGTGCTGGTCGGCTTCGCGTTCGTCGCGCTGCTCACGGTCTCGCTGGCGTCGCTGTCGTACGCGCTGGCGATGAAGGTCAGTACGCCGCAGGAGTTCGGGCCCACGATCAACGCGCTGACGATGCCGTCGATGCTGCTGTCCGGCCTGATGCTTCCGATGACGCTCGGCCCGGCGTGGCTGGACGTGCTCTCCCACCTGATGCCGTTCCGCTATCTGGTGGACGCGGTGCGGGACGCGTACGTCGGCTCCTACGCGACGGCGCACATGCTGTACGGCACGCTCGTCGCCCTCGCCTTCACCGCACTGGCCGTGACCGCGGGCACACGTGTGTTCCGCACCGCCGGGGCCTGACTACGCTGGCCCGATGGTCAACCTGACGCGCATCTACACCCGGACCGGCGACCAGGGCACCACCGCCCTCGGCGACATGAGCCGGGTCCCCAAGACGGACCTCAGGATCTCCGCGTACGCCGACGCCAACGAGGCGAACGCGGTGATCGGCACCGCCATCGCTCTCGGCGGCCTGCCGGAGGAGGTCGTCAAGGTCCTCGTCCGCGTCCAGAACGACCTGTTCGACGTGGGCGCGGACCTCTCCACGCCGGTCGTGGAGAACCCGGAGTTCCCGCCGCTCAGGGTCGAGCAGTTCTACGTCGACAAACTGGAGGCCGACTGCGACCGCTACCTGACCGAGGTGGAGAAGCTCCGCTCCTTCATCCTCCCCGGCGGCACCCCCGGCGCGGCCCTGCTCCACCAGGCGTGCACGGTGGTGCGCCGGGCCGAGCGCTCCACGTGGGCGGCGCTGGAGGCCCACGGCGAGACGATGAACCCGCTCACCGCGACCTACCTGAACCGCCTCTCCGACCTGCTCTTCATCCTGGCCCGCGTGGCCAACAAGGAGGTCGGCGACGTGCTGTGGGTGCCGGGCGGGGAGCGCTAGGCGCTGCGCGGGGAAGGGTGTGACGGCCGTGGGTCGTCTAGTCACATCGTCGTGACTGGTCGCGCGGTTCCCCGCGCCCCTTCGGGACGCTGCCGGCCTCGGCCGTCGGCGTGCCCGCCGGGGCCCTCTTCGGCCAGATCAGGTAGGTGAGGGCGATCAGGCCGTGGATGCCGGCGGCGCGCAGGGCCGTCCACTGGAAGGAGCGCAGCGACGAGGTGTCGCCGTCGCCGCCGACGTACCGGACGGCGCCCTGGAGCAGCGCGCAGGCCACCGCCGCGCCCAGCACCGTGCGCAGCCACAGCCGGCCCTCGTGCCGCGCCCGGGGCATGCCGTGGCGCGGGGGCCTGGCCGGGGGCGGACCACCGCCCAGGCGGTGGGCGGCGTGGCCGTCGAGCCAGCGGATCGTGTAGTGGCCGTAGGCGACGGTGTAGCCGATGTACAGCGCCGCCAGGCCGTGCTCCCAGCCCGGCTCGGCGCCGTTCTTCAGGTCGTACGCCGTCACGGCGAACAGCACCAGTTCAAGGACGGGCTCGCACAGCAGCAGGACCACACTGGTGCGCCGCCACTTCAGCAGGTAGCGGGCACCCAGGCCGAGGGCCAGCAGGACCCAGAAGCCGACCTCGCAGGCGATGATCAACGCGACGACCACGACGCACTCCCCTCGTTCACTCTTCCAGGCTCCCGTCGGAATCCGCCGGGTTCGTCGTCGGCGGTGACGAACCTCCGGTACATCGAAAGATGCAGTGCGGGACCCTTCCCGGGGATCAGGCGGGCGGGGCGCGGGGCGTGTTGGATGGTGGCATGGCCGCACGACTCCCCCGCCCGCGCCGCTTCGACGTGTACGCCGCGTCGGCGGGGCTCCTCGGCGGGCTGCTGCTGTGGGGCATCGGCCTGGGCATGCGGCCGGCCGACGAGCCGGCCGTCCTGTTCGGCGGCCGCTGGCCGCTGCTGGCCCCCCTCGCCGTCATGGCGGGCTGCGAGCTGCTGCGCCGGGCGGCGCCGCGCACCGGGCTGATGATCGGCACCGTCGCGCTGATCGCGGACTCGCTCACGCAGGGCAGCCTGGCCACGGTGATCATGTACACCGACGTGATGTACGCCGCCGTGCTGTACGGCCCGCCCGGCTCGGCCCGCCGCATCCCGTGGATCACCGGGTTGCTCACGGTGGCCGGGACGGTGGTGCCGTACGCGGTGCTGCGCGTGCCCGAGGCGCTGCTCATCGGAGTCGCCGTGGGCATCGTGTCCTTCGCGCCCGCCTCCACCGGCCTGATCGTGCGCAACCACCGCCAGGCCGCCGACGCCGCCCTGCTGCGGGCCGAGCAGACCGCGCTGCTGGCCGAGACGGACCGGGTCCAGGCCGTGACCGCGGAGCGTTCCCGGATGGCCCGCGAGCTGCACGACATGGTCGCCAACCATCTTTCCGCGATCGCCATCCACTCCACGGCCGCGCTCTCCCTGGACGACGCGGCGACCACCCGGCAGGCGCTCGGCGTGATCCGCGAGAACAGCGTGGCGGGGCTGGCCGAGATGCGACGCCTGATCGGCATCCTGCGCGACGACGGCGGGGACACCGAGCCCGCCGCCGCGCCCACCCTCGACGGGCTCGGCGCACTGGTCGACGGCGCCCGCGCCAACGGTCTCGACGTCACCCTGGACGCGTCACCCGGCGAGAACCTGCCCGCCCCGGTCGAGCTGGCCGCGTACCGGATCGTGCAGGAGTCGCTCACCAACGCGCTCAAGCACGCCTCGAAGGGCCCGGTCCGGGTCCTGATCGACCGGCACGAGGGCGCCCTGCGAGTCCGGGTGACCAGCCCGTACGGCGACCGGGACACCCCGCGCGCCCCCGGCTCGGGCGCCGGTCTGGTCGGGATGCGGGAGCGGGCCGCGCTGCTGCACGGCACCTTCGAGGCGGGTGCGGTGGCGGACCCCGCCTTGGCGGGCGACAAGATCTGGGCCGTACGCGCCACCCTCCCCCTGACCGAAGGAGACCTCGCATGATCCGCGTCCTCGTCGCCGAGGACCAGTCCGCCGTCCGCGCGGGGCTGGTGCTGATCCTGGGCAGCGCACCGGACATCGAGGTGGTCGGGGAGGCCGCGGACGGGGAGCGGGCGGTGGAGCTGGCCCGGGAGCTCCGTCCCGACCTGGTGCTGATGGACGTGCAGATGCCGCGCCTGGACGGGGTGTCGGCGACCCGGGTCGTGGTCGGGGAGCAGCTCGCCGACGTGCTGATGCTGACCACCTTCGACCTGGACGAGTACGTCTTCGGGGCGCTGCGGGCGGGGGCCGCCGGGTTCCTGCTGAAGAACACCGAGGCGAACGACCTGATCGCGGCCGTGCGCACGGTGGCGGGCGGTGAGGGGATCGTCGCCCCGGCCGTCACCCGGCGGCTGATCGCCGAGTTCGCCGCGAAGCCGGTGCGGGAGCCGGCCGCCGACCCGGCGGTGCTGCGGGACCTGACCCGGCGTGAGCGCGAGGTGCTGTCCTGCCTCGGCGATGGCCTGTCCAACGCCGCGATCGCCGAGCGGCTGGAGATGGCCGAGGCCACGGTGAAGACGCACGTCAGCCGGCTGCTGGGGAAGCTGGGCCTGCGCAGCCGGGTCCAAGCGGCGGTGCTGGCGCAGGAGTTGGGGATCTAGTTTCCCCTCTCGATCACGGGCTCAACCGCACCTCGCCACATTGGTCCAGACCTATTGACCTATGGTCCAGACCTTTCTATTCTCGCCGCACTGCGGGCATGAGGCTCAGTCATGCCCTCGACAACATCCCCATATAAGGAGGCGCACATGCGCTTCAGACACAAAGCCGCGGCACTCGCAGCGACCCTGGCGCTTCCCCTCGCCGGCCTGGTCGGCCTCGCGAGCCCGGCCCAGGCGGCCACGAGCGCGACGGCCACCTTCGCCAAGACCTCGGACTGGGGCACGGGCTTCGGCGGCAGCTGGACGGTGAAGAACACCGGCACCGCCTCCCTCAGCTCCTGGACCGTCGAGTGGGACTTCCCCTCCGGCACCAAGGTCACCTCCGCCTGGGACGCCACCGTCACCAACTCCGGCGACCACTGGACCGCCAAGAACGTCGGCTGGAACGGGACGCTCGCCCCCGGCGCCTCGGTCTCCTTCGGCTTCAACGGCAGCGGCCCCGGCTCCCCGTCCGACTGCAAGCTCAACGGCGGCAGCTGCGACGGCACCTCCGTCCCCGGCGACGAGGCCCCCTCCGCGCCCGGCACGCCCACCGCCTCGAACATCACCGACACCTCGGTGAAGCTGTCCTGGTCGGCGGCCACCGACGACAAGGGCATCAAGAACTACGACGTCCTGCGGGACGGCGCGACGGTCGCCACCGTCACCGGCACCACCTACACGGACAACGGCCTCACCAAGGGCACCGACTACTCGTACACGGTCAAGGCCCGCGACACCGCCGACCAGACCGGTCCGGTCAGCGGCTCCGTGAAGGTCACCACCACCGGCGGGGGTGGCGACGACGGCGGCAACCCGGGCACCGGTGACGAAGTCAAGATGGGCTACTTCACCAACTGGGGCGTCTACGGGCGCAACTACCACGTGAAGAACCTGGTCACCTCCGGCTCCGCCGACAAGATCACGCACATCAACTACGCCTTCGGCAACGTCCAGGGCGGCAAGTGCACCATCGGCGACTCCTACGCCGACTACGACAAGGCGTACACCGCCGACCAGTCCGTCGACGGCGTCGCCGACACCTGGGACCAGCCGCTGCGCGGCAACTTCAACCAGCTGCGCAAGCTGAAGGCGAAGTACCCGAACATCAAGATCCTCTACTCCTTCGGCGGCTGGACCTGGTCCGGCGGCTTCCCCGACGCCGTGAAGAACCCGGCCGCGTTCGCGAAGTCCTGTCACGACCTGGTCGAGGACCCGCGCTGGGCCGACGTGTTCGACGGCATCGACCTGGACTGGGAGTACCCGAACGCCTGCGGTCTCAGCTGTGACGAGACCAGCACCCCGAACGCCTTCAGCAACATGATGAAGGCCATGCGCGCCGAGTTCGGCCAGGACTACCTGATCACCGCGGCCGTCACCGCCGACGGCTCGGACGGCGGCAAGATCGACGCCGCCGACTACGGCGAGGCCTCGAAGTACATCGACTGGTACAACGTGATGACGTACGACTTCTTCGGCGCCTGGGAGAAGAACGGTCCGACCGCTCCGCACTCGCCGCTCAACGCGTACGACGGCATCCCGCAGCAGGGCTTCAACACCGCGGACGCCATGGCGAAGTTCAAGTCCAAGGGCGTCCCGGCCGGCAAGCTGCTGATCGGCATCGGCTTCTACGGCCGCGGCTGGACCGGCGTCACGCAGTCCGCGCCCGGCGGCACGGCCACCGGCCCGGCGGCCGGCACCTACGAGGCGGGCATCGAGGACTACAAGGTCCTCAAGAACAGCTGCCCGGCCACCGGCACCATCGCCGGCACCGCCTACGCCCACTGCGGCACCAACTGGTGGTCCTACGACACCCCGGCCACCATCAAGTCGAAGGTGGACTGGGCCGAGCAGCAGGGCCTCGGCGGCGCCTTCTTCTGGGAGTTCAGCGGCGACACCACCAACGGCGAACTCGTGAGCGCCATCGACAGCGGCCTGAAGTAATCCTCAGGGGCCCGGCGTTCCCAAGGGCCCAAGCGACGTTGACGCTCCCCCAGACTTCGTCCGGGGTGCCCCCCACACAGCGAGTGAATGTGGCTACGCCACATTCACTCGCTGTCCGGGCGGGGCTGCTTCCAGCCACGCGAGGAATCCGGTCAGCGCGTCTTCGCTCATCGCCAGTTCGAGCCGTGTGCCCCGGTGCAGACAGGCCAGGACCACGGCGTCGGAGAGCAACGCCAGTTCCTCCTCGCCGTCCGGCACCCGGCGGCCGGCCACCTCGATCGCCGAGCGTTCGAGCACGCGGCGCGGGCGGGGGGAGTACGAGAAGACGCGGTACCACTCGACCCGGTCGCCGTTGTAGCGGGCCACCCCGTAGGCCCAGCCCTTGCCGCCGGTGTCGCCCTCCTTGGGGGCGTCCCACCGCAGCGAGCAGTCGAAGGTGCCGCCCGAGCGCTGGATCAGCCGGCGGCGCAGACCGAAGACGAAGAGCCCGATCACCACCAGGGCGACCACGATTCCGCACACAGTCAGAGCGAGGGCCATCGACACCGACCTCCTCGTCTCCTAGGTAACGGAACGGAAAAAACACCCGGATCTGCCTCAGCCGCGGCCGGGTCCGGATGACTCCGGTCCCAGCCGCGGCTGAGTGACGTCATGGCACGACGCTATCGCACAGTGCTGTGGATCAGCGTCCCGCCGCAGCGCGCAGTCGGACGTCCGCGCGGCGCTCGGCGTGGGCGTCGCCCTCCGTCTTCGCGCGCTCGAGCTCCCGCTCGGCACGGTGGACGTCGATCTCGTCCGCCAGCTCGGCGGTCTCGGCCAGCAGCGACAGCTTGTCGTCGGCGAACGAGATGAAACCGCCGTGCACCGCGGCGACGACCGTCCCGCCGTCACTCGTACGAATGGTCACCGGGCCCGACTCCAGCACACCGAGCAGCGGCTGGTGACCGGGCATGACGCCGATGTCGCCGGACGTGGTGCGCGCGACGACCAGGGTGGCCTCGCCGGACCAGACCTCTCGGTCGGCCGCGACCAGCGCGACGTGCAGCTCAGCAGCCAAGGTGGCTCCTCGGGTCACCACCCGGCCGGAGAGCCGGGTGTTGGTTACAAGTCTAAGGGGCGTGCCGGAGGGGGCGGGACGCGCCCGCCCCCTCCGGGTGGTGGGCCGTGCGGCTCACCGTGAGCCGGGGCTCAGGAGACGCCCAGCTCCTTGGCGTTGTTCTTCAGGTCCTCGATGCCACCGCACATGAAGAACGCCTGCTCCGGGAAGTGGTCGTACTCGCCGTCGCAGATCGCGTTGAAGGCCGCGATCGACTCCTCCAGCGGGACGTCCGACCCGTCGACGCCGGTGAACTGCTTGGCGACGTGGGTGTTCTGGGACAGGAAGCGCTCCACGCGACGGGCGCGGTGGACGACGAGCTTGTCCTCTTCGCCCAGCTCGTCGATGCCGAGGATCGCGATGATGTCCTGCAGGTCCTTGTACTTCTGCAGGATGTTCTTCACGCGCATCGCGGCCTGGTAGTGGTCCGCCGCGATGTACCGCGGGTCGAGGATGCGGGACGTCGAGTCCAGCGGGTCCACGGCCGGGTAGATGCCCTTCTCGGAGATCGGACGGGACAGCACCGTCGTCGCGTCGAGGTGGGCGAAGGTGGTGGCCGGGGCCGGGTCGGTCAGGTCGTCCGCGGGGACGTAGATCGCCTGCATCGAGGTGATCGAGTGACCACGGGTCGAGGTGATGCGCTCCTGGAGGAGACCCATCTCGTCGGCCAGGTTCGGCTGGTAGCCCACCGCGGAGGGCATGCGGCCGAGCAGGGTCGACACCTCGGAACCCGCCTGGGTGAAGCGGAAGATGTTGTCGATGAAGAACAGCACGTCCTGCTTCTGGACGTCGCGGAAGTACTCGGCCATGGTCAGGCCGGCCAGCGCGACGCGCAGACGGGTGCCCGGCGGCTCGTCCATCTGACCGAAGACCAGCGCGGTCTTGTCGATGACGCCGGACTCGCTCATCTCGTCGATGAGGTCGTTGCCCTCACGGGTGCGCTCACCGACACCGGCGAACACGGAGACACCGTCGTGGTTGTTGGCGACGCGGTAGATCATCTCCTGGATGAGCACCGTCTTGCCGACGCCGGCGCCGCCGAACAGACCGATCTTGCCGCCCTTGACGTACGGGGTCAGCAGGTCGATGACCTTGACGCCGGTCTCGAACATCTCGGTCTTCGACTCGAGCTCGTCGAAGTTGGGCGCCTTGCGGTGGATCGGCCAGCGCTCGCCGTCGTACTGCTCGTCGACGTTCAGGACCTCGCCGAGGGTGTTGAACACCTTGCCCTTGGTGAAGTCGCCGACGGGGACGGAGATGGCCGCACCCGTGTCGGTCACCGGGGCCTGGCGGACCAGGCCGTCGGTGGGCTGCATGGAGATGGTGCGGACCAGGCCGTCGCCGAGGTGCTGGGCGACCTCCAGGGTCAGCGTCTTGAGCTCACCCTCCTTGGCCGGGTCGGCGACCTCGACGTGCAGCGCGTTGTAGATGTCCGGCATCGCGTCGACGGGGAACTCCACGTCGACGACCGGACCGATGACCCGGGCGACGCGGCCCGTGGCCGTCGCGGTCTCAACAGTGGTGGTCATTAGTTGTCACTCCCCGCGTTCGCGTCGGCCAGGGCACTGGCGCCACCGACGATCTCGCTGATTTCCTGGGTGATTTCGGCCTGGCGGGCCGCGTTGGCAAGACGGGAGAGCGTGTTGATCAGCTCGCCCGCGTTGTCGGTGGCCGACTTCATCGCGCGGCGGGTGGCGGCGTGCTTGGAGGCAGCCGACTGCAGCAGCGCGTTGTAGATACGGCTTTCGACGTAGCGCGGCAGCAGGGCGTCGAGGACGTCCTCCGCCGACGGCTCGAAGTCGTACAGCGGAAGGATCTCGTCCTTCGCGCCGCCCGCGGCGGCAGCCGCAGACGTCTGCGTCTTCGCGACCTCGTCGAGGCTCAGCGGCAGCAGCCGGGAGTCGACCGCCGTCTGCGTCATCATCGAGACGAACTCGGTGTAGACGATGTGGAGCTCGTCCACGCCGCCCTCGGCCGTGCCCTTCTCGATGGCCTCGATCAGCGGCGCCGCGACCTTCTTGGCGTCCGCGTACGCCGGCTCGTCGGTGAAGCCCGCGAACGACTCCACGACCTTGCGCTCGCGGAAGTTGTAGTGGGCCAGACCGCGCCGGCCGACGATGTACGTGTCGACCTGCCGGCCCTCACGCCCGAGGCGCTCGGTCAGCTGCTCCGCCGCCTTGATGGCGTTGGAGTTGAAGGCGCCGGCCAGACCGCGGTCGCTCGTGAGGAGCAGGACCGCGGCACGGGTCGGGTTGTCCGCCTCCGTGGTGAGCGGGTGCTTCGTGTTCGACCCGGTACCGACCGCCGTGACCGCTCGGGTGAGCTCCCGCGCGTACGGCGTGGAGGCCGCCACCTTGCGCTGCGCCTTGACGACGCGCGAGGCGGCGATCATCTCCATCGCCTTGGTGATCTTCTTGGTCGCGGTGACGGATCGGATGCGACGCTTGTAGACCCGGAGCTGGGCTCCCATGAGTCAGGTCCCTTCCTTACGTCACTTGGCGGCGGACGGGGCGTCCTCGCCGAGCAGCTTGCCGTCCGAGGTCTCGAACTGCTTCTTGAACGCGGCGACGGCGTCGTCGATGGCCTGGATGGTGTCGTTCGACATCTTGGCGCCCTCCTTGATGGAGGTCATGAGGCCCTGCTCCTGGCGGTGCAGGTACTCGAGCAGCTCCTTCTCGAAGCGGCGGATGTCGGCGACCGGCACCTCGTCCATCTTGCCGTTGGTACCGGCCCAGACGGAGACGACCTGGTCCTCGGTGGCCATCGGCTCGTACTGGTTCTGCTTGAGCAGCTCGACCATGCGCTGACCGCGCTCCAGCTGCGACTTCGAGGCCGCGTCCAGGTCGGAACCGAAGGCGGCGAACGCCTCCAGCTCGCGGAACTGGGCGAGGTCCACGCGCAGTCGGCCGGAGACCTGGCGCATCGCCTTGTGCTGGGCGGAGCCACCGACGCGGGAGACCGAGATACCGACGTTCAGGGCCGGGCGCTGACCGGCGTTGAACAGGTCGGACTCAAGGAAGCACTGGCCGTCGGTGATCGAGATGACGTTGGTCGGGATGAAGGCCGACACGTCGTTGGCCTTGGTCTCGACGATCGGCAGGCCGGTCATCGAGCCGGCGCCCTCGGCGTCGGAGAGCTTCGCGCAGCGCTCCAGCAGACGGGAGTGCAGGTAGAAGACGTCACCCGGGTAGGCCTCGCGGCCCGGCGGGCGGCGCAGCAGCAGCGACACGGCGCGGTAGGCGTCGGCCTGCTTCGACAGGTCGTCGAAGATGATCAGGACGTGCTTGCCCTCGTACATCCACTGCTGGCCGATGGCCGAGCCGGTGTACGGCGCCAGGTACTTGAAGCCGGCCGGGTCGGACGCCGGGGCGGCCACGATGGTCGTGTACTCCAGCGCGCCGTTCTCCTCCAGCGCGCCGCGCACGGACGCGATGGTGGAGCCCTTCTGGCCGATGGCGACGTAGATGCAGCGGACCTGCTTGTTCGGGTCGCCGGTGCGCCAGTTGTCGCGCTGGTTGATGATCGTGTCGACGGCCAGGGCGGTCTTGCCGGTCTGCCGGTCGCCGATGATCAGCTGACGCTGACCGCGGCCGATCGGGGTCATGGCGTCGACGGCCTTGTAGCCGGTCTCCATCGGCTCGTGCACCGACTTGCGCTGCATGACCGTGGGGGCCTGCAGCTCGAGGGCGCGGCGGCCGGACGTCTCGATCTCGCCGAGGCCGTCGATCGGGTTGCCGAGCGGGTCGACAACGCGGCCGAGGTAGCCCTCGCCGACGGCCACGGAGAGGACCTCACCGGTACGCGAGACCGGCTGCCCCTCCTCGATGCCGCTGAACTCACCGAGGACGATGGCACCGATCTCGCGCTCCTCGAGGTTGAGGGCGAGGCCGAGGGTGCCGTCCTCGAACTTCAGCAGTTCGTTGGCCATGGCCGAGGGCAGGCCCTCGACCTTCGCGATGCCGTCGCCGGCAAGGGTGACCGTACCGACCTCCTCGCGCGAGGCCGCGTCCGGCTTGTACGACTGGACGAAGTTCTCCAGTGCGTCCCGGATCTCCTCCGGCCGGATCGTGAGCTCCGCCATCTGAGTTCCCTGCTCTCCTTGTTGGGCCCGAAGTTTCACTTGGGGGGTATTCCACGAGTCGGGACTCCCCCCAATGAGAGGTGAATCCTCTGCACGGCCCAACCAGGGCCGTCGTAAGTACGTACTGCTACTGCTCTGTTACTGATGTGCTGCTGTGCTGTTGTCGCGACCGCCGTCGCGGGAGGCGTCAGCTCGCCAGGCGGCGGCCGGCGTCCTCCAGACGGTCCGCGATGGAGCCGTTGATGACCTCGTCACCGACCTGCACCCGGATCCCGCCGAGAACCTCGGGGTCCACGTCGAGGTTGAGGTGCATCGGCCGGCCGTAGACCTTCGCGAGGGCCGCGCCGAGGCGCTGCTTCTGCGTGTCGCTCAGCGGCACCGCCGAGGTGACCACGGCGACCATCCGGTCCCGCCGCTCGGCGGCGAGCTTGGACAGGGACTCGAGTCCCGACTCCAGGCTACGTCCACGCGGCGCGGTGACAAGGCGCGTCACCACACGCTCGGTGGTCCGCTCCGACCGGCCGCCGAGCAGGTCGCGCAGCAGCTCGCCCTTGGCCGCGGTGGTGGCCGACCGGTTGGTGAGCGCGGCACGCAGCTCGGTGTTGGAGGAGACGATCCGGCCGAACCGGAACAGCTCGTCCTCCACGTTGTCGAGCCGGCCCCGCTTCTGGGCGGCGGTGAGGTCGGCGGTGTTCGCCAGCTCCTCCAGCGCGTCCACCAGGTCGCGGGACTGCGACCAGCGGGAGCGCACCATGCCGGCCACCAGGTCGACGGCCTGGCCGCTGACCTGGGTGCCGAGGAGACGCTGGGCGAGCTCGGCCTTGGCCTCGCCCGACTGCGCCGGGTCGGTGAGGACCCGACGCAGCGACACCTCGCGGTGGAGCAGCGCGGTGACGGCGGCCAGCTCGTCGGCGAGCGAGCCGGCGTCCACGGACGTGGAGTCCGTCAGCGCGTCGAGACGCTCGCGTGCGGCGGCAAGAGCCTCGCGGCTCGCTCCGTGCATCCCACTCATCGGGTTGCCTCGGCCGTCGTCGCCTTGTCGTCCAGCTCGTCCAGGAAGCGGTCGATGACGCGGCTCTGGCGGGCGTGGTCCTCGAGGGACTCGCCGACGAGCTTGCCGGCCAGCTGAGTGGCCAGCTGTCCGACGTCCTGGCGCAGCGCGGACGCGGCGGCCTTGCGGTCGGCCTGGATCTGGGCGTGACCGGCGGCGATGATCTCCTCACGCTGCCGCTGGCCTTCCGCGCGCATCTCGGCGATGAGCGTGGCGCCCTGCTCCTGCGCCTCCTGACGCAGTCGCGCGGCCTCGTGCCGGGCCTCGGCGAGCTGCGCCTTGTACTGCTCGAGGACGCTCTGGGCCTCGGTCTGCGCGGCCTCGGCCTTCTCGATACCGCCCTCGATGGCCTCGCGGCGCTCTTCCAGAACCTTGTTGATGTTCGGGAGGAGCTTCTTGGCGAGGAAGCCGAAGACGATGACGAAGGCGATCAGGCCGATGACGAGCTCCGGCCACGGCGGGATGAGGGGGTTCTCCTTCTCACCCTCAGCCGCCAGGAAAACCAGGGCGGAAGTCACATCAATGCCTTTCGTCGAAAGGGTCGGTCGTCAGTCTTCGTCTTAGTAGACGAAGGGCATGACGAGACCGATGAGGGCGAGCGCCTCACAGAAGGCGAAGCCGAGGATCTGGTTGGCGCGGATCAGGCCGGCCGCCTCGGGCTGACGGGCGAGGGCCTGGGTGCCGTTACCGAAGATGATGCCGACGCCGACGCCGGGGCCGATGGCGGCCAGACCGTAACCAACGGAGCTGAGCGAACCGTCGACAGCGGCAAGGGTAGTGGACATGCCAGTTCTTCCTTCTCTTTACGGACCGGTGGGGGTTGGCCACCGGACGGCTGGGGTGTGAGGCCGGGCGGGACTCAGTGGTGCTCGGCGAGCGCGCCCTGGATGTAGGTGCAGGTCAGCAGCACGAACACGTACGCCTGCACGGCCTGGATGAACAGCTCGAAAGCCGTCATGATGATCGTCATCACGAACGAGACGCCCGCGTAGGCGATCCCGATGCCGTTCAGCATGTACCAGCTGGCGATGGTGAAGAGCAGCAGCAGCGTGTGGCCGGCGAACATGTTGGCGAAGAGCCGCACGGCGTGCGTGAACGGGCGGACCAGCAGGTTCGAGAAGAACTCGATGGTCATCGACAGCGGCAGCACCGCGCCGAGGGACTTGTCGTAGCCGGTGACGTTCTTGAAGAAGCCGACGAAGCCGTGGCGCTTGAAGGTGAGCGAGACCCACAGGACGTAGACGATCAGGGCCAGGACCATCGGGTAGGCGATGATCGAGGTGACCGGGAACTGGGCGACCGGGATGACCGACCAGAGGTTCATCATCCAGACGAAGAAGAAGAGCGTCACGACGAGCGGGACGTACTTCTCGCCTTCCTTCTTGCCGATCGTCTCGTAGACCACGCCGCGACGGATGAAGTCGTAGCCGGACTCGGCGACCATCTGGAACTTGCCCGGGACAACCTTCGGCTTGTTGAAGGCGGCCCAGAAGAAGCCCACGATGACGAGTGAGCCGAGCAGGGCGAGCAGCATCGGCTTGTTGAAGTACATGCCGTTGCCGTCTGCGTTGCCCCAGAGCGGCTCGAAGAGGAACGAGTGCAGGCCGGGAGCCGGGAAGCCACACCCGTCGAACAGGTGGCAGTCGGTCTCGAAGGCGAGCACCTGCGTCGGGTCAGCACTCACCGCGGGCTCCTTCATCGTGGCGCATGGGTACGGCAACCTCGTTGTGTCGGCGCGGCGCGTAACCGCTGTTCGGCACGGGACTGGTGTTACGGATGTGGGGGCGGCAGTGGGGCATCTCGCCTCGCGATTCAGCAGGCGTCAGCTCGGATGCCCGCGCCCGCGATGCCGCAGTTGGCACCGGACGATAGCAGGACTTCACATGCCTCTTTATCCCGGCCCTACCCCTCACGACGAGTGGCCCGTCTTCTCGGGCTTCTCGCTCGACGATTCGGGCTCGACGTAGAGGATCTTGGCCTTCATGTGCGCCCGCGTCTGCGCGGCGATCCACGCGAGCGTGACGACGACCAAAGTGATCGCGAAGGACCGGGGGTTGAACAGCGTCGTGTTCTTGAACGCGGCGAGGAAGACGAACAGCAGCAGGATCTGTGCCGCGTAGAGCATCAGGCCCATCGCCTGGAAAAGGTGCGGAAGCGATTTGGCGGTGCGCTGCAGGACGTAGAGCCCGATCCCCATGAAGAGCATCGCCAGCACGGTCGCGACGACGGCTCCGACCGCGCCCTTGCCGCCGGCGACCACGGCGCTGACGACGGCGGCTACAGCGCCGACGGCAGCCGTGGGCACGGCAGCCTGAAGCAGGATCCGGACGTCATTGGACGGCATGGCGGCAACTCCGCTTTCAACACACAGGGGGCAGGTGTCGTCATGGACGAGCGTAGCCCCGAGCCGGACGAGGTCCTCACTTACAAGAGACCGTCGCACTACGGTCCTTGGGCTCTACCCGGGGGATACTCGTGAACCGTATCACAAACTATTTGATGAGGTCTTTACCTCTGAGTGTGCTTGGTGTCACACGTGAGAGTGACCGTGCGCGTTTGTGCCATTACGGCGCCAACTTGTCTGGTAATGCGGCATTTTGCCGCTCCTACCTGGTCCGCGTACGGGATCCGACGGCGGTCGCTCCGTTGACGCCCGAGACTCCCACGGTCACGGGAACGCGTTCCTCGCCCTCGTCCTCGACCGCCGCGGTCCCGGCCTCGTCCGCGGTGGCTGCGGCCGCCCTGCGGCGCCGGTAGCGCGGCGGGACGAAGCCCTCGGCCCAGCGGGGGGCGCGCGGGGTGAAGCGCGGCAGCAGGAGCAGGACCAGGCCGATCGCGCTGAGGAAGACGACGCTCAGCACGATCCACATCGACGCCGCGTTCACGGAGTAGGCGAGCGCGCCGAACGCGATCAACGCCGAGAAGAAATACATGATCAGCACCGCGCGGCTGTGCGAGTGGCCGATCTCCAGCAGCCGGTGGTGCAGGTGCCCCCGGTCCGCGGCGAACGGCGACTGACCGCGCCAGGTGCGGCGCACGATGGCCAGGATCAGGTCGGCGGCCGGGATGGCGATGATGGTCAGCGGCATCAGCAGCGGGATGTACACGGGCACCATCTGGTGCACGGCGTTGCGTTCGGAACCGGAGAACAGCTTCATCACGTCCGGGTCGACCTGCCCGGTGACGGAGATCGCGCCTGCCGCCAGCACGAGCCCGATCAGCATGGAGCCGGAGTCGCCCATGAAGATCCGGGCCGGGTGCATGTTGTGCGGGAGGAAGCCCAGGCACATGCCCATCAGGATGGCCGCGAACAGCGAGGCGGGCGCAGCGGCTTCGATGCCGTACGAGTACCAGATCCGGTAGGCGTACATGAAGAACGCCGCCGCCGCGATGCACACCATGCCCGCCGCGAGTCCGTCCAGGCCGTCCACGAAGTTGACCGCGTTGATGGTGATGACGACGAGGGCCACCGTCAGCAGGGTGCCCTGCCACTGGGTGAGCGCCACCGTGCCGACGCCCGGCAGCGGGATCCACAGGATGGTCAGACCCTGCACCACCATCACGCCGGCGGCGATCATCTGGCCGCCCAGCTTGATCAGGGCGTCGATCTCGAACTTGTCGTCCAGGACGCCGATCAGCCAGATCAGGGCCGCTCCGGAGAGCAGGGCGCGCGGCTCGTTGGACTTCTCGAAGACCTCGCTGAGGTTGGTGAGGTGGTCGGCGACCAGCAGGCCCGCGCACAGCCCGAAGAACATCGCGATCCCGCCGAGCCGCGGAGTGGGTTCCCGGTGCACGTCGCGTGCCCGGATCTCCGGCATCGCCCCCGCCACGATCGCGAACTTCCGTACCGGCCCTGTCAGCAGATACGTCACCGCGGCCGTGATGCAGAGCGTCAGCAGGTATTCACGCACGGGCTTCCCCACAGGTCTCGCTGGCCATCCTCGACCTCACACCCTAGCGAGGCGTCTGGCGACGCACGCATACGGTTGAGGACATCCGGGTAGCGACGATGGTTGCACGTGTGGCTGTGCACGCCTGTACGGCTACCCGTCCTCAGTCCGGATACGGGGGGAATTCCGCGGTCAGGTCCCGTACGTCGGCCCGTGCCGCGACCGGGTCCGTCGTCCCGCGCAGCACCCCGGCGAGCAGCGTCGCCACCGCCCGCATCTCCCGCTCCCCCATGCCCTGCGTGGTCACCGCCGCCGTGCCCAGGCGCAGGCCGCGGGCGTCGCCGTGCGGCAGGGCGCAGCAGTCCAGGACGAGCCCGGCCGCCGCGAGCCGCCCCCGTGCGGTCTTCCCGTCGAGGCCGAGCGGGCCGGGGTCGGCGGTGAGCAGGTGGGTGTCGGTGCCGCCGGTGGTGACGACGAGGCCCTCGACGGCCAGGTGGGCCGCGAGCGCCCGGGCGTTGGCGACCACCTGGTGGGCGTAGGCGGCGTACTCGGGCGTCGCCGCCTGGCCGAAGGCGACGGCCTTGGCGGCGACGGTGTGCATCTGGGCGCCGCCCTGGGTGAACGGGAAGACGGCGCGGTCGACCCGCTCGGCCAGTTCGCTTCCGCACAGGATCATGCCGCCGCGGGGGCCGCGCAGCACCTTGTGCGTGGTGGCGCACACGATGTCGGCGTACGGCACCGGGCTGGGCGCCGCTCCCCCGGCGACCAGCCCGATCGGGTGGGCGGCGTCCGCGATGAGGTAGGCGCCCACCTCGTCGGCGATGTCGCGGAAGGCGGCGTAGTCGAGGTGGCGGGGGTAGGCGATGGAGCCGCACACGATCGCCTTGGGCCGCCGGGCGCGGGCCAGGGTGCGCACCTGCTCGTAGTCGATCAGCCCGCTCTCGGCGTCCACGCCGTAGCCGACGAAGTCGAACCAGCGGCCGGAGAAGTTGGCGGGCGAGCCGTGGGTGAGGTGGCCGCCGTGGGGCAGGCCGAGGGCGAGGACGGTGTCGCCGGGGCGCAGGAGGGCGGCGTAGGCGGCCAGCACGGCGGAGGAGCCGGAGTGGGACTGCACGTTGGCGTGCTCGGCGCCGAAGAGGGCCTGGGCGCGCTCGACGGCCAGCCGCTCGGCGACGTCGACGATCTCGCAGCCGCCGTGGTGACGGGCGCCCGGGTAGCCCTCGGCGTACTTGTTGGCCGCCGGGGAGCCGAGGGCGGCCAGCACGGCGGGGGACGTGAAGTTCTCGGCGGCGATCAGCTGCAGGGTCGTCGCCTGCCGACGGCCCTCGGCGAACAGGATCTCGGCCAGCTCGGGATCCTGGCGCGGCAGGACTCCGAGCGAGCTGTCATCGGCCTCGATGATGTCGTGGGTGACCGACATGGTGCGCTCCGGGCGTGCGTCGACGGTGACGTACGACCAATGTAGGCCCGGCACGACGAAGCCGCCCGGTGTGCCCACGGCGGGCCTACGTCCGCGCGGGAACCCCCGTCAGCGCGGTCACGACCGGGTCCAGGGCCTGGTGTATCTCGTCGCCGATCGAGCGGAAGAACGTCAGCGGGGCGCCGTACGGGTCGTACACCTCGTCCGCCTCCGCCGTCGGCGCGAGGAGCCACCCGCGTAGAGCCGCGGCCGCGCGGACCAGCGCGCGTGCGCGGACGACCACGCCGTCCTCCAGGGGAGGGAGCGTCGCCGGGTCGATGGCGTTCACCAGGCGGGTGAACTCCTTGAGGGTGAAGGTGCGCAGGCCCGCCGAGTGGCCCATGGAGATGACCTGGGCCCGGTGGTCGCGGGTCGCGGTGAGCACCAGGTCGGCGCGGATCACGTGCTCGTCGAGCAGCTCGCGGCCGGTGAACCCGGCCGGGTCGGCGCCGAAGTCCGCGAGGACCGTCTCGGCGTTCGCCTCCATGGGGGCGCCCTCGTGGCCCCAGGTGCCGGCGCTCTCCACGATCAGGCCGCCGCCCAGCACGCCGAGCCGCTCCTGCACCGCGTGCCGGGTCAGCCGCTCGGTGATGGGCGAGCGGCAGACGTTTCCGGTGCTGACGTGGAGGATGCGGAAGCTGTCGCGCGGAAGTCCGACGAACGTGGTCGTGATCTCCGCGGCGCGTTCCCCGTTGCCTATGCCACGCCCCGTCTCAGGGGCCGTCAATTCGCCACCTCGAGGTCGGGTACCACCTTGCGCAGCTCCTCCGCCGAGAGCGCGCCCGCGCGCAGCAGGACCGGCACCTCGCGGGTGACGTCGACGATGGACGACGGGACGATGCCGGGGGTGGGGCCGCCGTCGAGGTAGACGGAGACGGAGTCGCCGAGCATCTGCTGAGCGGCGTCGCAGTCCTCGGGGGCCGGGTGGCCGGTCAGGTTGGCGGAGGAGACGGCCATGGGGCCGACCTCGGTGAGCAGCTCGATGGCGACGGGGTGCAGCGGCATCCGGACGGCGACCGTGCCGCGGGTCTCGCCGAGGTCCCACTGCAGGGACGGCTGGTGCTTGGCGACCAGCGTCAGCGCGCCGGGCCAGAAGGCGTCGACCAGTTCCCAGGCCATCTCGGAGAAGTCCGTGACGAGGCCGTGCAGGGTGTTGGGCGAGCCGATGAGGACCGGGGAGGGCATGTTGCGGCCGCGTCCCTTGGCCTCCAGCAGGTCGCCGACGGCCTCCGCGGTGAAGGCGTCGGCGCCGATGCCGTACACGGTGTCCGTCGGCAGCACCACGAGCTCGCCACGGCGGACGGCGGACGCGGCCTCGCGCAGACCGGTCACTCGGTCGGTCGCGTCGTTGGTGTCGTAACGCCGTGCCATTTAGCGGGCCTCCTCGTACACGTACTGCGGGATCGAAGTCATGGGGACGCGGTCGCTCACGGCAGTGCCTTGCGGGCGGTCGCGAACCTGGGCCGGTTGTTGAGGTCGGGGTGGTCGGCGGCGTCGGCCCAGCCCCGCTCCTCGGTGAAGATCCACGGCACCTGGCCGCCCTGGGTGTCGGCGTGCTCGACGACGACCACGCCGCCGGGACGCAGCAGGCGGTGCGCGGTGCGTTCCAGGCCGCGGATGAGGTCGAGGCCGTCCTCGCCGGAGAACAGGGCCAGCCCGGGATCGTGGTCGCGGGCCTCGGGGGCGACGTACTCCCACTCGGTGAGCGGGATGTACGGCGGGTTGGAGACGACCAGGTCGACCTGCCCGTCGAGGTCCGGGAAGGCGGTCAGGGCGTCGCCCTGGCGCAGTTCGACCCTGGACCCCTCCATGTTCCTGCGCGTCCACTTCAGGGCGTCCTCGGACAGCTCCACGGCGTACACGCGCGAGCGCGGCACCTCCTGGGCGAGCGCGAGCGCGATGGCGCCCGAGCCGGTGCACAGGTCGACGATGCAGGGCTCGACGACGTCCATGGCGCGCACCGCGTCTATGGCCCAGCCGACGACCGACTCGGTCTCGGGGCGGGGCACGAAGACGCCGGGTCCGACCTGGAGCTCCAGGTAGCGGAAGTAGGCGCGGCCGGTGATGTGCTGGAGCGGCTCGCGCGCCTCCCGGCGGGCGACGACCTCCCAGTACCGGGCGTCGAAGTCCGCGTCGGGCACGGTGTGCAGCTCGCCCCGCTTCACGCCGTGCAGGTACGCGGCGAGTTCCTCCGCGTCGGTGCGCGGCGAGGGCACGCCGGCGTCGGCCAGCCGCTGGGTGGCCTGGGCCACCTCCGCGAGCAGCAGGTTCACGCTGGTCCTCCGGGGCTGAGCTGGTCGTCCGGTACGGGGTGCGGGTGCGTATGCGGTGCGTGCGGTGCGGCTGCGGGGCCTACGCGGCGGCGAGCTTGGCCGCCGAGTCGGCGTCGACGCATGCCTGGATCACCGAGTCGAGGTCGCCGTCCAGGACCTGGTCCAGGTTGTACGCCTTGAAGCCGACGCGGTGGTCCGAGATGCGGTTCTCCGGGAAGTTGTACGTGCGGATCTTCTCGGAGCGGTCGACGGTGCGGACCTGGCTGCGGCGGGCGTCCGCGGCCTCCTTCTCCGCCTCCTCCTGCGCCGCCGCGAGCAGCCTGGAGCGCAGGATACGCATCGCCTGCTCCTTGTTCTGCAGCTGGCTCTTCTCGTTCTGGCAGGAGGCGACGACTCCGGTCGGGATGTGCGTGATGCGCACGGCGGAGTCGGTGGTGTTGACGGACTGGCCGCCGGGTCCCGAGGACCGGTAGACGTCGATGCGGAGGTCGTTCGGGTTGATCTCGACGTCGATCTCCTCGGCCTCGGGGGTCACGAGGACACCCGCCGCGGAGGTGTGGATACGGCCCTGGGACTCGGTCGCGGGGACGCGCTGCACGCGGTGCACGCCGCCCTCGTACTTGAGGCGGGCCCAGACGCCCTGGCCGGGCTCGGTGGCGCCCTGGCCGCCCTTGGTCTTCACGGCGACCTGGACGTCCTTGTAGCCGCCCAGCTCGGACTCGGTGGAGTCGATGATCTCCGTCTTCCAGCCGATCCGCTCGGCGTAGCGCAGGTACATCCGCAGCAGGTCGCCCGCGAAGAGCGCCGACTCGTCACCGCCGGCGCCGGCCTTGATCTCGAGGATGACGTCCTTGTCGTCGCTGGGGTCGCGCGGGACGAGCAGCAGGCGCAGCTTCTCGGTGAGCTCGTCGCGCTGCTTGTCCAGCTCCTTGACCTCGGCGGCGAAGTCGGGGTCGTCGGCGGCGAGCTCGCGCGCGGTCTCCATGTCGTCGCCGGTCTGCTTCCAGGAGCGGAACGTGGCGACGATCGGGGTCAGCTCGGCGTACCGCTTGTTCAGCTTGCGCGCGTTCGCCTGGTCGGAGTGGACCGACGGGTCGGCGAGCTTCTTCTCCAGGTCGGCGTGCTCGGCGACGAGTTCCTCGACGGCCTCGAACATCTTGGGCTCCTGCTACTGCGTGGGAAAGGGAAGGCGGGCGACCAAAAACGCCGGTCCCGGCGCTCCCCGGGCAGGGGATGCGGCCGTGGACCGGCGGTTGGAGGCTCGCTACTTCTTGGAGCCGGCGGAAGCCTTGCCGAAGCGGGCCTCGAAGCGGGCCACGCGGCCACCGGTGTCGAGGATCTTCTGCTTGCCCGTGTAGAACGGGTGGCACTCGGAGCAGACCTCGGCGCGGATGGTGCCGCTCTCGATCGTGCTGCGGGTGGTGAACGACGCGCCACAGGTGCAGCTGACCTGCGTCTCGACGTACTCGGGGTGGATGTCGCGCTTCAAGGTGTCTCCTACTGTTCCGGGAGGGCGCCGGGTCGCAGCCGCGGGGTGCGGGAGCGTGAACCGGAGCCGACGTACCAGTCTGCCAGGACTGGGGCCATCCTCCCAAACCCGGGGGTGCCGGCTGCTATTCCCTGCGGGCCGGTGGGGGTGCTCGCGCCCGCGCGGCGGAGCCGCACATGTCACAGTCCCGCGCCTCTTACGGGGCGCTGTTCACCACGCCCTTCGCTTCACCCGTCGCCGTGCCCTCCGTGGCCGACTCCGGGATCGGGCGGTCGTTCTTCAGGGCCGTCCAGACCTGCTGGGCCTTGTCCTTCTCGACCAGGACGCGGTTGGCGTCGGCGGGGTCGTAGGCCACCGGCATGGTGACCATGTGCATCTTGTCCGGGCCGATGCCCTTCAGGCCGCTCGCGAAGGACATCAGGGAGTTCACCGAGCCGAGGTCGGAGTCGGTGGTGACGGTCTTGGTGGCGGTGTCGGCGATGTCGTACAGCTTCTTGGGGTTGCCGAGCAGGCCGACGTCCTTGACCTGGTCGACCAGGGCCTTGACGAAGGCCTGCTGGAGCTGGATGCGGCCGAGGTCGGAGCCGTCGCCGACGCCGTGCCGGGTGCGGACCAGGCCGAGGGCCTGCTCGCCGTCGAGGCGGTGGGTGCCGGCCGTGAGATCGAGGTGGCTGTCGGGGTCCTTGATGTCCTCGCTGGTGGTGACCTGGACGCCGCCGAGGTCGTCGACGAGGTGCTGGAAGCCGCTGAAGTCGACCTCCAGGTAGTGGTCCATGCGCAGGCCGCTGATCGACTCGACGGTCTTCACGGCGCAGGCGGCGCCGCCGGTGGAGTAGGCGGAGTTGAACATCACGCCGTCGGCCGCGGGGTGGTCGTCGCCGTCGGTGTCGGTGCAGTCGGGGCGGTCGACGAGGGTGTCGCGCGGGACGGAGACCACGCTGGCCTTCTTGTGCCCCTTGTAGACGTGCACGATCATCGCCGTGTCCGAGCGGGCGGTGCCGTCGTCGGTGCCGCCGCCGAGCTTCCTGTTGCCGCCGGAACGGGTGTCGGAGCCGAGGACCAGGATGTTCTCGGAGCCGTTGTCGGCCTTCTCGGGCCGGTCGGCGCCGAGCGCCTGGTCGATGTCGACGCTGGTGAGGTTGCCGTTGAGCTTGAAGTACAGGACTCCCGCTCCGGTGCCGCCCAGGACCACGATGCCGGCCGCGCTCCAGGCCGCGACGAGCAGGGCCTTGCGCCGGCCCGTTCTGGGCCTGCGGCGGCGGCCCTTGCCCCGGCGGCCGGGTCCGGTGGGGCGGGACTGGCCGGGGCCGGGTATCGCGGGATCCGGCGTGCTCTCGGCGGACATGGGCTCCTCGGTGTTCGTCCGGTCGGTTACCCCCTGCGCTCAGGGTCGGGTCGGTCGGTCCGGCGGCTGGGGCGCCGGTACCTCACCATGGTCCCTCCGTAGCTCAGACGGCGGAACTCGGGACAGGGTTGCACAACGGACTGTGGCGACCCGGTGGGGAAACGGTGACGGAGCGTGTTCGATGGGCCGTGAGGCGCCGCCCTGACCTGGGAAGGCGCGCGCACCGGTCCGGACCCGCCGGGACGCCGGCCGGGGCGTCGCATGTGGCGAAGGTCGCAGGTGGAGACCGACGGCGAAGGGGCCGCCCCCGCGGTGGAGACGGCCCCTGCCCGGGAGCGCCGGCTCAGCCGAGGAGGTCGAACGCGTTCCAGCCGCCCCCGACCCGCACGCGGGTCTTGAACGTCGTCGTGCCCGACTTGCCGGTGCCCTTGTACAGCCACATCACACCGGAGGTGTCGCGGGCCAGCAGGTCGGGCCTGCCGTCGCCGGTGACGTCACCGGCGGTGGCGAAGGCGCTGTAGACGGACCAGCCGCCGCCGACCCTGACCGGGGTGCCGAGCGCCGGCGCGGCCTTCCCGGTGCCCGGGTAGAGCCACAGGACGCCCGAGCCGTCCCGCGCCAGCAGGTCGGCCCTGCCGTCGCGGTCGTAGTCGCCCTTGCCGGTGATCGTGTACTTGGCCCAGCCGCCGCCGATCCGGACCCGGCTGCCGAAGGTGCCGTCGCCCTTGCCGGGGTAGAGCCACAGGACGCCGTCCTTGTCCTTGGCGACCAGGTCGGGCAGGGCGTCGCCGGAGAGGTCGCCCGGGACGCGGATGTCGTTCATCGCGTTCCAGCCGCCGCCGACACGGATCGTCTCGTAGCGGTCGTCCCCGTTGAAGGCGAACGTGTACAGCACGCCGTCCGGGGCGCGGAACACGTAGTCCTGGAAGAAGTCGCGGTCCAGGTCGCCCTGGCGCACCAGGCTCAGCGTGCCCCAGCCGTCGAGCGCGACGCGGTTGTCCAGGTAGGGCCACTGGTCGCCGAGGGAGTAGTACTCGTAGGCCTCGCCGCCGGGGGTACGGGCGAAGAGGTCCGCCAGGCCGTCGAAGTCGAGGTCGGTGTCGTCGACGCGGGAGTTGACCTCGCCGACGTAGGTGGCGACCTTGGCGTAGACGCTGTGGGCGCCCGAGGCGACGCAGTCCTCGACGCCCCAGGAGACGACACCGGCGATCCGCCCGTTGACCACCAGCGGGCCGCCGGAGTCGCCGTTGCACGGGGAGACCGTACCGGCGTCCTGCCCGGCGGCCGGGTCCCCGGCGCAGGCCATCTGACCGGGCACGAACTCGGAGCCCCAGTACGAGGTGCAGGAGGCGTCCGAGCGCATCGGCACGGTCGCCTTCTTCAGCGTCGGTGAGATGTCCTGGCTGGTGGAGCTGGTGCGCCCCCAGCCGTAGACCGTCGCCGGGACCCCGTTGGTGTAGGAGGCGGTGTCGTCGCTCGTCGTCGGCCGCAGCGTCTTGTACGGCAGCGCCTCGCCCAGCGTGAGCACCGCCAGGTCGCCGCCCGAGATGCTGCTCGGCCGGTACGTGGGGTTGACCCACTGGCGCCATACGCCGGCGACCCGGCCGCCGTGCAGGTCGGTGCCCTCGGGCAGCTGGGCGGTGCCGGCGAGGACGGCCCCGTGCTCCGACCAGTCCAGGCCGTACACGCAGTGCGCGGCGGTCAGGACCTTCGCCGGGGCCACCAGGGTGCCGCCGCAGAAGTAGCCCTCGTCGTCGGCGGGGTCGTCGTTGCCCTTGTCGTCGTAGTAGTGCAGCTGCACCATCCACGGCGCCTCGGAGATGGTCGCGTCTCTGCCGCCGATGATCTTCGGGTCGACCCTGCCGGACGGTTCCTCGGTGCTCGGGGTGGTCTTCGGCCGCGCGCCGGGGGTGGTCGTGGTGTCGCCCTTGAGGGCCGCCCCGGAGTCCTGGATCCGTTGTGCCAGCTCGGACGGGGACGCGGTGGCGGGCCGTTCGGTGACGGCCGGCCGGGGCGGGACGGGGGTCCCGCCGGACGCCTGGGCGGGGGCGGTCGCGAGGACCGCACCCGACAGGGCGAGTGCGGCGCCGGCCGCGGGAAGAGCAAGGCGGGCTCTTCGGGGAGTAGATGTCACTCAGGTCTCCTGTCGCTGTAGACGCGGGCAGGAGAGAGCAGCCCATGGGTGCGGGCCCGTGAAGGCAGCACTGATCACCCCGTGGGCGTATCCGAAAACACGTTCCCCCCCACCGCAGTGCGCTGATCCTACAAGCCCCGCAAGCCGGAAGTCCCGCCCCGTCACACGAGTGACGAGGCGGGACTTCCGTACTGCGGACCGGTCGGCGGTGGCTCAGTCGCCGTTGCCGGGCGTCGGGGTCGTCTTCTGGATCTGCATCAGGAATTCGACGTTCGACTTGGTCTGCTTCATCTTGTCGAGGAGCAGCTCGATCGCCTGCTGCTGGTCGAGGGCGTGCAGCACCCGGCGCAGCTTCCAGGTGACGGCGAGCTCCTCGTTGCCGAGCAGGATCTCCTCCTTGCGGGTGCCGGACGCGTCGACGTCCACCGCGGGGAAGATGCGCTTGTCGGCGAGCTTCCGGTCGAGCTTGAGCTCGGCGTTGCCGGTGCCCTTGAACTCCTCGAAGATGACCTCGTCCATGCGGGACCCGGTGTCCACCAGGGCGGTGGCGAGGATGGTCAGCGAACCGCCGTCCTCGATGTTGCGGGCCGCACCGAAGAAGCGCTTCGGCGGGTACAGGGCGGTCGAGTCGACACCACCGGACAGGATGCGGCCCGACGCCGGGGCGGCGAGGTTGTACGCACGGCCCAGACGCGTGATCGAGTCGAGCAGCACGACGACGTCGTGACCCAGCTCCACCAGGCGCTTGGCACGCTCGATGGCCAGCTCCGCGACCGTGGTGTGGTCCTCGGCGGGGCGGTCGAAGGTCGAGGAGATGACCTCGCCCTTCACCGACCGCTGCATGTCGGTGACCTCTTCCGGACGCTCGTCGACCAGGACGACCATCAGGTGGCACTCGGGGTTGTTGTGCGTGATGGCGTTGGCGATCGCCTGCATGATCATGGTCTTGCCGGTCTTCGGCGGGGCCACGATCAGACCGCGCTGGCCCTTTCCGATGGGCGCGACGAGGTCGATGATGCGGGTCGTGAGGACGCCGGGGTCCGTCTCCAGGCGGAGGCGGTCCTGCGGGTACAGCGGGGTGAGCTTGTTGAACTCCGGGCGGCCGCGGCCGTGTTCGGGCGCCATGCCGTTGACCGAGTCCAGGCGCACCAGCGCGTTGAACTTCTCGCGGCGCTCGCCCTCCTTGGGCTGGCGCACGGCACCGGTGAGGTGGTCGCCCTTGCGCAGGCCGTTCTTGCGGACCTGGGCGAGGGAGACGTACACGTCGTTGGGGCCGGGCAGGTAGCCGGAGGTCCGGATGAACGCGTAGTTGTCGAGGATGTCGAGGATGCCGGCGACCGGGATGAGGACGTCGTCCTCGTTGATCTGCGGCTCCGAGGCGATCTCGTCGCGCCCGCGACGGCCCCGGCGGTCCCGGTAACGGCCCCGGCGGCCGCGGCGGCCGCCGCCGTCGTCGTCGTAGCCGTCGTCGTGCTGCTGACGGTCCTGGCGTCCGCCGCCCTGCTGCTGACGGTCCTGGCGACCGCCGCCCTGCTGCTGGTCGTCGCCCTTGCTTCGCCGGTCCCGGCCGCCGCGGTCACCGCGGTCGCCACGGTCACCCCGGTCGCCACGGTCACGGCGGTCGCGACGGCGGCCCTCGCCGCCCTCGCCGTCGGAGCGGGCGTCGCCCTGGCCCTGCTGGTGGCCCTGGCCCTGCTGCGACTGCTGCTGGGCCGACGCGTCGGACTTCGTCTCGCCGCGGGTCTCGACGGCGACCGTCTCGGTGCCGCCGGACGGGCTGCCCGCGTCGGCGGTGGCCCGGCGACGACGGCGCTCGGAGGGGGCGTCGTCGGCGGGAGCGGTCTGCTCGGCCGAGGCGTTGACCTTGGGGGACGGCTGACCGGGAATCTCGATCTGCTGCTGGTCGGCGGCCTTGTCGGCGGCAGCCTTGTCCGCCTTCTTGTCGGCCTTGCCGGTCTTCTCCGCGCTCCCCGCCTTCTCGGCGGATGCCTCGTCGCCCGTACGGGCCCGGGAGGTGCTGCGGCGCTTCGGCTTGGTCTCGCCGGCGGCGTCCGCGGCGTCGGGCGCGGCCTTGGCGGGGGCTCCCCCTGCGGCCTGCGCCTCCTTGATGACCTCGATCAGCTGGCTCTTGCGCATCCGCGCGGTGCCCCTGATACCGAGGCCGGATGCGACCTGCTGCAGCTCGGCCAGCACCATGCCCTCGAGGCCGGTACCGCGGCGCCGCCGGGAGCCGGCACCGCTGGCAGGCGCGGAGGCGTCCGTGGCGGGCGCGGCAGCGGTCTCCTCGACACGTGCGCCCATCAGATCGGTGGTGTCGCTCACGAAGGGTCCTTCCCTGGAGCGGACGTCGGCCTGTCTGGCTCGGCGACCGGTTGTGCTGTCCGGCTTCGGTCCTTGCTGTGCGAACCGTGCCGGGGCGGTGGTCCGCCTGAACGGCGGAAGAGATATCTGGTGATGGCGCTTCCCCTAGCCGTGGCACCCGGTGTCTGTGTCAGGCGGCGTGGTCGCACCGGTTCCGAAACTCCCCCAGAGGGGGTGACCCCCACCGGCGGGCCGCTCAATGCCCGTGTCGGCCGTACTGATCACGTACGACATCCACTGCACGATGCGGCTTGGGGGGCTCCCGGAAGAATGTCTGTCCCGGACGGGGACACGAGGCACCTCGCCATGGTGGGGTCGGGTGCAGACTTGAGGTTAACACTACCGGATCCAACAAACATTCCCCCTCTCGAAATCCGGCAACCGCTTGCGCGTCTAAATGTCACCGGATGTCGCCAGCGGCAGGACGCTGGCGCCCTGCCCGTCCAGACCGAGCCGATTGGCCGCCCAGTCCGTTCCGGCCAGCGCCTCGACCTTGTCGGCCGTGTCGGCGTCGGCCAGGGCCATCACCGTGGGTCCGGCACCCGAGATCACCGCGGGGATGCCGTCGCCGCGCAGCCGTTCCACCAGCGCCGCGCTCTCCGGCATGGCCGGTGCGCGGTACTCCTGGTGCAGGCGGTCCTCGGTGGCCGGCAGCAGCAGCTCGGGGCGCCTGGTGAGGGCCTCGACGAGCAGCGCGGCGCGGCCGGCGTTGGCGGCGGCGTCGACGTGCGGGACGTGGCGCGGGAGCAGGCCGCGCGCGGTCTGGGTCAGTACCGGCTTTCCGGGCACGAAAACCACCGGAACGATGGAATCGGAGGGCTCCATCCTGATCGCCCGGGCGGCGCCGGAATCCATCCAGGACAGGGTGAAACCACCCAGCAGACAGGCCGCCACGTTGTCGGGGTGGCCCTCGATCTCGGTGGCGAGGTCGAGCAGCGCGGCGTCGTCGAGGCGGGCCTCGCCGCCTATGGTCACCGCGCGCGCGGCGACGATGCCGGCGCAGATGGCGGCGGAGGAGGAGCCGAGGCCGCGACCGTGCGGAATGCGGTTGGCGCAGACGATCTCCAGGCCGCGCGGCTGTCCGCCGAGCAGGTCGAAGGCGGTGCGCAGCGAGCGGATCAGAAGGTGCTTCTCGTCGCGCGGGAGGGTCTCGCTGCCCTCACCCGCGATGTCGATGTGCAGCCCGGAGTCGGCCACCCGGACGACCACGTCGTCGTACAGCCCCAGCGCGAGTCCCAGGGCGTCGAAGCCCGGACCGAGATTGGCGCTGGTGGCGGGGACGCGCACCCTGACGGCGGCGGCGCGGAACGCTGGACCGGCCATCGCTAGATGACTCTCCTTGAGCTGCGGGACTGTCGAATGACATTCGATGACGTACGGGACCCTGGGGCTCGCCGCTTCCTGTCGAACGGCCGGCCCGTACCGACCGCGGAGACGGCGCGGCACCGCGGCATATGCGGCAGGCGGGTTGGGGACAGCCTATCGAAGGAAGGTTCCCTGGCGACATAGGGCGCACAGGAGGCGCACGATGCGTGTCGTAAGCCCCCTGTGCACCCCCCGTGTGCGGCTTTCCCGGCCGGACGTCGCTTACGCCCTCTTGCGCCGGTCGCGTTCCGGGAGTGCGCCGCCCGGACCGGTCAGACCAGCCCGAGCCGCTCGGCCGCCGTCGCCGCATCGACCGGGACGGTGACCGGCTGCGGGGCGCCCGCGACGGCCCAGTCCGGGTCCTTGAGCCCGTTGCCGGTGACGGTGCACACGATGCGCTGCCCGGGGTCGACCTTGCCCTGCTCGGCGGCCTTCAGCAGACCGGCCACCGACGCGGCGGACGCGGGCTCCACGAAGACGCCCTCCTGGGAGGCCAACAGCCGGTAGGCGCGCAGGATCTCACGGTCCGTCACCTCGTCGATGGCGCCGCCCGACTCGTCCCGCGCGGCGAGCGCGAAGTCCCACGAGGCGGGGTTGCCGATCCGGATGGCGGTGGCGATGGTCGACGGGTCCTTGACCACCTCGCCGCGCACGATCGGGGCGCTGCCGGACGCCTGGAACCCCCACATGCGGGGCGCCTTCGTGCTGACCCCGTCGGCGGCGTACTCCCCGTACCCCTTCCAGTACGCGGTGATGTTGCCCGCGTTGCCCACCGGGAGGACGTGGATGTCGGGCGCGTCGCCGAGCATGTCCACGATCTCGAAGGCGGCCGTCTTCTGCCCCTCGATACGCACCGGGTTGACCGAATTGACCAGCGCCACGGGGTAGTTGTCGCTGAGCGCACGGGCCAGCGTGAGGCAGTCGTCGAAGTTGCCGTCGACCTGGAGGATCTTCGCGCCGTGCACGAGGGCCTGGCCCATCTTGCCGAGCGCGATCTTGCCCTGCGGCACGAGCACGGCGGAGACCATGCCGGCCCGCACGCCGTAGGCGGCGGCACTCGCGGACGTGTTCCCGGTGGACGCGCAGATGACGGCCTGCGCACCCTCCTCCTTGGCCTTGCTGATGGCCATGGTCATACCGCGGTCCTTGAAGGACCCGGTCGGGTTCGCCCCCTCGACCTTGAGGTGGACCTCGCAGCCCGTGCGCTCGGAGAGCACCTGCGCGGGCACGAGCGGGGTGCCGCCCTCACGGAGCGTCACGACGGGCGTGCTGTCGGAGACGGGCAGCCGGTCCCGGTACTCCTCGATGATTCCGCGCCACTGGTGGGTCATTGCTGGTTACTCTCCTTCAACCCGCATGATGCTGGCGACACCCCGCACGGTGTCGAGCTTGCGCAGCGCCTCGACCGTACCGCCGAGGGCGGCGTCGGACGCGCGGTGGGTGACGACGACGAGGGATGCCTCGCCGTCCTTGCCGGACTGCCGCACGGTGTCGATGGAGACACCGTGCTCCGCGAACACGGTCGCGACCTGGGCGAGCACGCCCGGTTTGTCGGCCACGTCGAGGCTGATGTGGTAGCGCGTGACGACGTCGCCCATCGGGGAGACCGGCAGCGCGGCGTACGCGGACTCACCGGGGCCGGTGGCGCCGCCGATCCGGTTGCGGCAGACGGCGACGAGGTCGCCGAGCACGGCGGAGGCGGTCGGGGAGCCGCCGGCACCGGGCCCGTAGAACATCAGCTGCCCGGCGGCCTCGGACTCGACGAAGACCGCGTTGTACGCCTCGCGCACGTTGGCCAGCGGATGGCTGAGCGGGATCATCGCGGGGTGCACGCGCGCGGTGACCGATCCCCCCTCCGCCGCCCGCTCGCAGATGGCGAGCAGCTTGATGGTGCAGCCCATCTCCTTGGCGGAGGCGAAGTCGGCGGCGGTGACCTCGGTCATGCCCTCGCGGTAGACGTCGTCGAGGCGCACGCGCGTGTGGAAGGCGATCCCGGCGAGGATGGCGGCCTTGGCGGCGGCGTCGAAGCCCTCGACGTCGGCGGTCGGGTCGGCCTCGGCGTACCCGAGGGCGGTGGCCTCGTCGAGGGCCTCCTGGTAGCCCGCCCCCGTCGTGTCCATCGCGTCGAGGATGAAGTTGGTCGTCCCGTTGACGATGCCGAGCACCCGGTTGACCTTGTCGCCGGCGAGGGACTCGCGCAGCGGCCGGATCAGCGGGATGGCGCCGGCGACGGCGGCCTCGTAGTACAGGTCCTTGCCGTGCTCGTCGGCGGCGGCGTGCAGGGCGGCGCCGTCCTGGGCGATGAGCGCCTTGTTGGCGGAGACCACGGAGGCACCGTGCTCGAAGGCGGCGGTGATGAGTGTCCGCGCGGGCTCGATCCCCCCGATGACCTCCACCACGACGTCGATGTCCCCCCGCTTGACGAGGGCGGTGGCGTCGGTGGTCACGAGCGCGGGGTCGATCCCCTCGCGCACCTTGTCGGGACGCCGTACGGCGACACCCGCGAGCTCCACCGGGGCCCCGATCCGGGCGGCGAGGTCGGCGGCGTGCGTCGTCATGATGCGCGCCACCTCTGAGCCGACCACTCCACAGCCCAGCAGCGCCACCTTCAGCGGACGCGTACGCATCATCCGACCTCGTTTCCTCATACCGTCTACGGTTGGACCAGTCTCACGCACCGGACGGGATTTTCTGCCTTTCGTCCGGATCGTGAGACGTTTATTTCATTTTCGGAGGGGGTGCGCACCGAAGGATCTTCTCCGTCGGCAGCCGTCCCACCGCGGCCGGGGTCATCCGACGTCGAGCCGCAGCAGGTCCTCCTCGGTCTCCCGCCGTACGACGACCCGCGCCGCGCCGTCCCGCACGGCGACGACCGGCGGACGCAGCACGTGGTTGTAGTTGCTGGCCATGGAGCGGCAGTAGGCTCCCGTCGCCGGTACGGCGATGAGGTCACCGGGTGCCAGGTCGCCCGGCAGGAAGGCGTCCTTGACCACGATGTCCCCGCTCTCGCAGTGCTTGCCGACGACGCGCACGAGCATCGGTTCGGCGTCGGAGGTGCGGGAGGCGAGGGCCACGCTGTACTCGGCGTCGTACAGGGCGGTACGGATGTTGTCCGACATCCCGCCGTCGACGGAGACGTAGGTCCGCAGCCCGTCGAGGGGCTTGACGGTGCCGACCTCGTACAGGGTGAAGGCGGTCGGCCCCACGATGGCCCGCCCGGGCTCGACGGAGATGCGCGGCGTACGCAGCCGGGCGCCCTCGCACTCCCGCGTCACGATCTCGGTCAGCGCCTTGGCGATCTCGTGCGGCTCGCGGGGGTCGTCGTCACTGGTGTACGCGATCCCGAGCCCGCCGCCGAGGTCGATCTCGGGCAGCTCGACCCCGTGCTCGTCCCGGATGTCCCTGAGCAGCCCGACCACCCGGTGCGCGGCGACCTCGAACCCCGACATGTCGAAGATCTGCGACCCGATGTGCGAGTGGATGCCGATGACCTCGAGCCCGTCGAGCTGCAGGGCCCGCCGCACCGCCTCCGCCGCCTGCCCGCCGGCCAGCGGAATCCCGAACTTCTGGTCCTCGTGGGCGGTGGCGATGAACTCGTGCGTGTGCGCCTCGACGCCGACGGTGATCCGGATCTGCACCCGCTGCCGCCTGCCCAGCGACTGGGCGATGTGGGCGACCCGCACGATCTCCTGGAACGAGTCGAGCACGATCCGCCCGACCCCGGCGCGGACGGCGCGCTCGATCTCCTCCGGCGACTTGTTGTTGCCGTGGAAGGCGATCCGCTCGGCGGGCATCCCGGCGGAGAGCGCGGTGGCGAGCTCGCCCCCGGAACAGACGTCGAGGTTGAGCCCTTCCTCGTGCAGCCACCGCACGACGGCCCGCGACAGGAAGGCCTTCCCGGCGTAGAAGACGTCGGCGTCGTTGCCGAAGGCGGTACGCCAGGCCCGTGCCCGGTCCCGGAAGTCGGCCTCGTCGAGGATGTAGGCGGGGGTGCCGTACTCCTCGGCGAGCTGCGTGACGGCGATCCCGCCGACGGTGACCACCCCGTCCGCGTCCCGTCCGACGGTGTGGGCCCAGACCTTGGGGTCGAGGGCGTTGAGATCGTCCGCCGGAGCGGAGTAGTGCCCTTCGGGCAGGACGTCGGCGTGACGGGGTCCGGCGGGGTGTGCGGAACGGCTCATGGCGTCTTCCGTGCTCTCTCAGAGGTGTTCGGGTGCGTCGATGCCGAGGAGGGCCAGGCCGCCGGCCAGCACCGCCCCGACGGCTTCGGCGAGGGCCAGCCGGGCACGGTGCGCGGCCGAGGGTTTCTCCCCACCGCGCGGCAGCACGGTGAGCAGGAAGGGCAGCGCGGCGTCGGCGACGGCGACGAGATGCCGGGCGAGCCGGTCGGGGGCGCGCTGCTCCGCGGCGGCGGCGAGGACGCGGGGGTGGTCGGCGAGGGCGGCGAGGAGTGCCTGCTCGGTGCCGTTTTCGTCGACGGGGCCGGGTTCGGCGGTGAACCCGAGGCCGGCGGCGTTGCGAGCGGCGGCACGGGCGCGGGCGTGGGCGTAGCGCACGCGGAAGAGGGGGTTGCTCTCACGCTGGACGAGGTGCTCGTCGCCGGTGCGGGGCCGGTCGTGGGCCGCGGGCTGGAGCAGGGCCCAGCGTCCGGCGTCGTGCCCGAGGGCCAGGAGCTCGGCGGAGACGGGCGCCGGAACGGGCCGGACGTTGACGGGCAGCTCGGCGGGGGCCGCCCCGACGGCGTCGACCTCTGCCCCCAGGACGGAGGCCCACGCGGGCTCGAACCCCTCGGCGGTCACCCGGACCAGGGCCCCCTGTGAGCGGAGGAGCCGCGCGGAGGCTTCGGCGACGACGACGGCACGCAGGTCGTGCGGGCAGTGCAGCTGCACGATGCGCCCGCCGGCCCCGTCGGCGTACCCGTACCGGGTCCCACGGCGCAGGATCTCGTCGACGAGCCCGGCGCCCGAGGCGGCCCGGTCGAGACTGATGTTGAGAAACCCCGGCCCGGTGAGGACGACGTCGGTGATTCCGTCGGACCCGACGAGGTGGGACCGCAGCACCTGGGCGACCCGGAGCGGCGTCCGGCCGGCCGGCCCGGCCAGCTGGAGGGCGATGCCGGTGGCGTAGTCCCCGCACCCTCCGGGCCCCGGCGGTGCGACCACGGCACGCGTCGGCACGGCCACGCTCAGCTCCCCCGCGTCGACGGCGCGACGCACCGCGTGCAGCACGGTGCGGGAGAGTTCGACGGGGGTCACGGGACAAGCGTATGGGAGGAGGGGGGTGGGCAGGCGAACCGTTTCCCGGCAGTCCCGGGATATGGACGGACGCCGGGGCAACCCGGGTGCGCCCGCCGCTCCGGCTCACGCCTGGGCGGGCGTCCCACTCTCCCCGGCACGCCCACGGACCCGCGACAGGGAGGCGGGCGAACCCGCCCCGGACGCATCACCGGCGGGCCCGCCCACCTCCCCCTCGGCCAACTGCCGTACGAGACCGATGAGCTCGGCGGGCTCGAACGGCTTGGACAGGAAGGCGTCGACCCCCGCGGCGAACCCGGCGTCGACCTCGTACTGCGTGCAGGCACTGACGATCGCGATCGGAAGATCCCTGGTACGGGGATCGGCACGCAGCCGGGCAGCCGTCCTGAGCCCGTCCAGCCGAGGCATGACCACGTCCAGCGTGACGACGTCGGGCCGCACCTGATGGACGACTTCCAGACACTCGGCACCATCGCCCGCGGTCACGACCTCGAAGCCCTCCAGCTCGAGGTTGACCCTGATCAGCTGCCGGATGACCTTGTTGTCGTCCACAACAAGAATCCGGCCGGACGCCCTAGGCACAACTCGAGAGTAGGTCGACACCGGCCACCGCGTCCGGGTTTTCCCCACTTCAACCCCGCGCGGGGGACAACCCCCGCACGGCACACCCCGCGACCCGCGAAAACCCGTTCATGACCACCCCGGGCGAGCTGGTAGTGTTCTACCCGTCGCCGCGAGCAACACCGACCGCGACCGACACGCCCCCGTAGCTCAGGGGATAGAGCAACGGCCTCCGGAGCCGTGTGCGCAGGTTCGAATCCTGCCGGGGGCACCCTTCATGAGGTGCTCAAAGACCCCGTCACCAGCGGAAACGCTGAGAGCGGGGTCTTCGCGTATGTGCAGCCGTGTGCTGCCCGGAGCAGGCGCATGTCGGCGTCTGTGGACTATTCGTGGACAGGATCTTGGACTGTCTCCCCTGGTCAGCCTCAGAGTTCCGGAGGACCCGTCAGCCAGCGTCCGGCCACTCCTCATGGGGCGAAGGCGGCTCCGGATCGTTCTGCCGCTCCACTCGCCGCGCGTTCTCCCCTCGCAGGGACGTCAACCACGGCCACAGATCCGGCAGAGGTTGTGCAGGGCAGGCAAGGCAGTGCTCGACGCGGCACCGCTGGAACTGATCCGGCGGGCACACCCCGTAGACCGTCACCCGCCCATCGGACAGTTCGATCCACCGGTGCTCCGCCGGCACCGTATGGGCCAGGGGATTCATGTCCGGCTCCAGCAGCACCCACTCTTGCTCAAGCGTCGGTACTCGGTCCTGCAACAGACCGCAGTCAGGACAAGGGGACTGCCCACCACTCAGCCGCCGCGGTTCCCTCTCTAAAAGCCCCATACCGTGAGGGTCGCCAGTCCGTCAGCCTCTGCGTAGAGCGCGAACCGGACGGAACCCCTGGGGCAAAAGTCCACCAGCGGAGCCAAAAGCGACGCGGCAGGTGCAACGGACAACCAACGACCGACGCCACGCGGCTGAGATACGGCGAAGCCCCCAGTCCATGCGGGCTGGGGGCTACGACTCACGTATGTGTCACTCGTACTCGCGCAACAGCTCTTCGATCTTGCGATTGACGACCTCTTGCCGCCCGTCGATGCATTTTGCGTACCGACTCAGCAAGACCTCCACACTGTTACCTGCGCGTTCGGCGACCTCCGTCGGGTCGACACCGGCGTTGAGCCAGGTGGACAACGCCGAGTGCCGCAGATCGTACGGACGGGCAGCGAGTGGAGAGGCCACCGCGGCCGGCGGGAGAGCGAACACACGAGCCTCCTGCCACACGCGGAAGTACGTCGATGAGCCGACCACTCCCCCACGCTCATTGGTGAACAGCCGCCCGTCCTCGGCGGTACCGAAGGTGTCGAGGTGCCGCTTAAGGATGGCAACGAGCTGGGGCGGGATCGGCACGAGCCGCACTTCCTCAGCCGGCCGATTCTTCAGACCCCGGTCGTCGTGGGTCTCTCCCGAGTCCGTCCACTGCTTGCCAGCACTGGGACGCGTCCGGTTCAGCAACGCCGTGCCCCAGCCCGTCTCCGGCAGCTTCAGGTCTGCCGCCGTGAGGCCCACAGCTTCAGCGGGGCGGAAGGCCCCGTAATACATGCAGGCGAACAGGCCGACCAGTCGACGGCCGCGAGCCCGACCATAACCGCCAACGTACGACACAGCCGTCAGCAAAGAGCGCGCCTGCTCTGGATTGGCCACCACCCGTGGATCGACTTCTCCGGCTACCTTCGGCTTCTTCCAGCGAATGCCAGTGATCGGATTCTCTTTGAACTCCCCAAGGTCGACCGCGTAGTGCAGGGCATTGACGAGCGTCCGGCGCTTGCGCCGAACAGTCTCCGCGGCTGCCGCAGTGCCATCCAGTTTCAGCTTCAACGCGTCCAGCACGGCCCTGGCGATCGAAGCGTCACCGAGATCGGCGAGGGGGCGTGAAGCCTTCGACACCCAGTGCAGCGCGTGTGCGATCTCTTGTGGCAGTTCGCGGTCATCTGGACCGGGAAGGACGAAAGCCCAGTTCCGGAGCGCCCTCCTGATCAGCTCTTCGGGTGGCCGACCTGGTCGATCGTCGAGCAGGGCCGTGGTCACCGCAGTCAGCGACTCGTTGATGCCATTACGCGTGTTGGGAGCGGCATGCGGCCACTTCATGGCGAGGTATTTCAGAGCGAAGGCGTACCAGCTCATAGAGGTCGCCTTTTCGACCATCGAGTCCGGCAACCCCGTGACCGTGTCGAACTCCTCGCCGCCATGAGCGGCCCGCAGGAGCTTGGAACGGTAGTGATCCGCCAGCCCTTTGGTGCGAAACTGGTTGGAAAATACATTGCCGGCCACGATCCACCGGACGTCATAGGACGACTTCTTCGTGTTCCTCTTCCGCACCCCCCAGACCTTGACGTCGAGAGACTTCACGCGGCGGACTCCAACTGTCGCAACCAGGTCCGGAAGTCGCTTCGCCACACCCGCAGTTCCCCGTTCGGGAGCTTGAAGGAAGCCGGTCCCTGTCCCAGTTCGCGCCACCGGTAGAACGTCCTCCGTGATACTCCGCCGAGCTCATCGAGGATCTGCGGAACGGTCATCAGCTCGTCTTTCACGTCAGGCTCCTTCCAGGGCCAAGAGCTCTTCGCGGGCGGTTTGGCGGTTGAGCTGGAGATCTCGGGCGATGGTTGCGGCGAGGGCGGATTCGCCGGGGGTGTGGCCGTGGCCGGCGTACTGCCAGTCGGCGAGCACGAGGACGGTGTCCGGCTCGCGGTCCTCCAGACCGGAGGCGGCGACCTCTTGGGCCGCGCGGTAGTCGGCGCGGGCCTGGCGGAGAGCTCCGAGGGTGGTGGAGTAGCGGCGGCTCTTGCTGGAGAAGTGGCCGCGGAAGCCGAGCATGTGAGCCCAGGCCCACAAGCGCCGGTCGGGGTAGAGCGGATCGAGGGTCTTGCACGCGGCGATGAGGCGACGAGCGTGGTCGGGGACGTCGTGTCGCTCGAGTTCGGACAGCTCCCCCACCCGGCGGTCGAGGGTGCCGGTGTTCTCGGCCGCTTTCGTGGCGTACTTGGCGACGTAGGAGGCAACGGCCTGTTCGGTGACGTCGGAACCATCTCCGAACGCCTTGACCGGGCGTACGTCGAGCTGTGTGCCCCACCGGAAGGTGCGGGCCGGCTGGTCCTCGGCGGCCGGGACCGAGACCGAGGTGTACGAGTGCGCGGCGGCGGCTCGGATCGCGTCGCCGAGGAGATCGACCGTGGCCCAGGATGGCGGCGGGGCGTCCGGGCCGTCGGGTCCGTCGATGCGGATCACGGCATGGAAGTGCACGGCACCGCGCTTCTGGAACTCGGCGACCTTGCCGTACGACAGCCGGGCGCACTCCTTCAGCTCGCGTTGGGTGATGCCGGCGCGAGCGGCGATCTCGCGGCGCAGGCGGTTGGTGAAGCGCTGCCAGAGCTGCCCGGCGTGGTTGTTGAACAGCACGGCGCCCGCGTAGTCGTACGTGGTCGGGTCGAGGGCGGTGCCCAGCTCGGTGGCGTCCTCGGTGTGCCGGGTGCCGCAGCGGCAGAGCCGAGTGCCGGGTCGGTTATGGACCGGGCCGAACGAGGGTGCGGTGAGGGTGGCGAAGACCCGGGGGTGGTCCCGGACGGTGGCGGGGATGTCGCGGCGGTCGTCACCGGCGAGTCCGGCGCGGATGAGGTGGTAGGTGTCTCCGGCGTAGGTCCAGGCGCAGGAGGGGCAGCGGGAGGCCCGGCGGTTGCCGCAGGCGAGGCGCAGCCGGCCGCCGGGTTCGTCGGCAGTGGTGTAGTGGTGCAGGGTCTCGCCGGTGGTCTTGTCCTTGTGGATCGCCCAGCCGGTCAGGTGGATCGGGTCGGAGCAGCCGCCGGTGCGCTTGATCTGGTCTTGCCAGCGGTCGAAGCCGGGTGACCCGGCCACCCTCAGCAGGTCGCCGAGAGTGATCGGGTCCAGGCCCGCCAGGGTGGCGGAGTCGTTCACGCGAAGACCTCCTGGCGGGCGGTCAGGAAGGCGTGGCCGATCCATTCGGTGTAGGCGGGTGGAATTGCTTCGGTCAGTTCCTCGCGGACGTCGGTCCAGGTGATGCCCATGGCCGTTTGCATCTCGGGCACGGTGGCCTTGCCGCCGCCGTTGCCGTACGCGGCGACGTAGGGGCCCTCACGCTTGACGCCGTGGCGGTGGCCGCGCACGTAGCCCCGGTGGCGGGGGTGGGCCGGCTGTGCGGTGGCCCACCGGCCCAGCTCGAAGTTGCGGTGGCGCAGCACGCCGAGCCCGAACATCTCTCCGCACAGGGAGAGGTCTTTGCGGATCTTGGCGCGGCCGTTGGGCTGCTCGATCACGTACGGCAGGCCCGACGCGTCGAGGAGAGCCCGGGTCGGCGCCACGAGGTCGACGTGGGAGCCTCCCCAGCCCTGGGAGACGTTCGTGCCCACCGTGAGGGCGCAGCCGGCCTGGCAGGGCGGGGAGGCGTGCACGAGGGTGTACCGCTCGATCTCACCTGTGGCGATCAGGTCGGCGAGTAAGTCCAAGGCGTTGCCCAGGTGGAAGGTGAAGGGGTAGCGGGGGCGGTCGAGGATGTCGCAGCCGTCGACCTCGAATCCGGCGCGGTGGTAGCCCATGGCGGCACCGCCGGCGCAGGAGAACAGGTCGAGGACGCGACGGGCGTTGGTGCTCATCGGGCACCGCCCTTGCGGCTCTTGCGCGGCGGGTCGGAGTGGAACCGGTGGGTGCCGAGGTCGTGTCCGTCGTGCTCGTGCCGGGCGGCGTGCGGGTTGCGGTCGTTCCAGTCCTCCGCGCACACCTTGTGGACGGGCTCACCGGCGTGGGAGCGCAGCGGGGTGAGCTTGCCGCACTGGGTGCACGGGCAGTCGCCGGCGTGGTCGTAGTGCTGTCCGGAGTTCCAGTTCAGGAGTCCCACGACCGTCACCGCCCCGTCTGGGTCAGCGCGGCGGCCGGGGTGGTGTGGCCGGTGCCCTTGCAGGTCGAGCAGGTGACGCGGAGGGTGGCGCGGGTGCCGTCGCTGTGGCGGGTGCCGGTGGTGATGGCGACCGTCGGGAAGCCGTCGCAGTCGCGGCAGATGCGCGCGGTCGGGGCGTGCTGGGGCATCATGAGGGTGCCTTTCGGGTCCGTTGGGTCTGGAAGGTGGGAAGGCGCCCGGGGCGGCGGTTCTTTGGCGAGAGAGCCGCCCCGGGGGCCGTTAACGGCGCCGGGTGTCGGAGGCGCGCAGGGAGCGCAGGACGACGGCGCAGACGGCGACCGAGGCGCCGGTGATGGCGACCGCCAGGAGCACGGAGACCAGGACGGCGCCGACGACCAGGACGACGGCCGTTCCGCCGCCGACGAGGGCGAGCGCCGTACCCGGGGTGAGCTGGACCGTGGGCCGGGTCGAGGTCGGGACCGGAGCCGGAGCGGCCGGGGCCGGCGGCGTGCTCGGGGTGCCCGGCGTGATCGTGGTCGGTTCGATGACGGCGGGCGGGGTGACGATGCCGGTGGGCTGGGGCATGGTCGGGAGCTTGGGCCGGAACATGAACGTTCCTCCTTCCGTGACTACTTGAGCGCGGTGTCGATGACCGGGGCGAGGACGCTGTCGGCGAGGAGGAACCCGCCGAGCAGGAGCACGCCGATGAGCCACCAGGGCGGGCGGATGAGCTTGACGCCGAGGACTCCGACGATCAGCAGGGCGAACCAGAGCGGGACGTCCATCAGGGCCTCCTAGCGGACCTTGCAGCGGTGGGTGCGGGCGGCGAGCTGGGCGGCGGACTGGCTGGTGTAGTCGGCGGACCAGCCGCAGCCGTCGTTGCTGCACACGGCGGCGTGCTTGGTCTGGCCGTGGCGGTCGCGGTGGGTGCCGATCTGCACCGGTCCGATCCGCATCACGGAGTGGAAGAAGTCGCGGGCAGGCATGACGGTGATCTCCTCTCAGGCGAGTTGGGCGGCGATGGCATCGGCCAGGTGCGGCGGGACGCCGAGACGTGCGCGAAGGGTGTCGGTGTCGATCCGTGCACCGGTGCGGTGTTCGTGGTCGGCGGCGACCTTGCGGGCGTGGTCGACCAGCGCGGCCGGGACCGGAACGGCCGGCGGCGGTGCCGGGGCCGGGTCGGCGGGCGGGAGAGCCAAGGCGTCGTCGGCGGAGTCGACCGAAGCCGGGACCGGATCGGCAGCGGAACCCCGGGCGGACTCCACGTCGGCCGCGGGCTCCTGGTCCGGGGCGGTGGGTGCCGGCGGGGTCGAGGAGCGTTCCGCGGGTGAGTGGACAAGGAGGGTGCCGCCCATGAAGGCCAGCGCGGGCCAGGCGGCGACGAGGATACGCAGCCAGGCCGGGACGTTGCTCAGGTCAAGCAGGCCGGCGGTGGCGACGTTGGCGCCGAGCGAGGCGACGAGGGCAACCAGGAACCAGCACCAGGCCAGCCGGGAGGGTCCGTCGGAGCGCAGTCGACGCCAGGCGGCGACCAGGAGCAGGTCGACGGAGACCGGGTAGGCCCAGGCTTTCCAGCCGTCCTGTCCGGCAGCGGCGGCCAGGTCGTGGAGGTGGGCGAAGGACAGGGCGCCAGCGATGACGGCTTGCACCAGGACGGCATCCACGCGAAGGGCGGTGCGGGGCATGGTGTCCTCCCTTCCTGGTCAGTCGGGGGTCTGGCCGGTGCCCCAGCAGGTGAGGCAGAGGGCGGTCTGGTGGTCGTCGGTGGCGCGGCCCTTGCGGGCACCGACGCGGACGGTTTCGCGGAGCTCGCCCTTGCCGTCGCAGTCGGGACAGGCCGCCGGTTCCGGCTTGGCGGGCGTGGTCTTGCGGCGGGTGGTGGGCTTCTTCGCGGTAGCCATGACGGGGCCTCCAGGGCGGGGTCAGGCGGCGGCCGGGGCCGACTCGACGGCCGGAGCCGGAACCGGGGCAAGGGTGCCGAGGGCGGGCCGGAACGGCGCGAGGGCGGGCAGGTCCGGGGTCAGGTCGGCGTGCCGGTTGCAGACGTTCACGGCCTGGCGCAGCGAGGTGTGCGGGGCTCGGATGCGGGCCCAGCCGCCGGAGGAATCGCCGGTGACGGCGACACCGGGGGTGTCGGTGGGGATCTGGATCGCGGCCAGCACGGCATCCGGGGCGATGTCGCCGAAGGCCATGTTCGCCGACGATTCGTCGTTGACGCGGTGCGCGGTCCGGCCGGTGAGCTGCGCGCGGAGCATCGTGATGCCCTTGCCGAGTTCGGAGCCGAAGCGCTGCCCGCAGATCTCCAGGTAGACGCCGGCGGCACGGCCGAGCTGAGCCAACCGGGCGAGCGCGGTGATGATCCGGTCCCGGCGCTTCTCGTCGTCCTTCGTGGCGAAGAGGGCGAGTTCGGCGACCTCGTCGACCAGGACCACGATCGGCACCGGACGCAGGTCTTCGGGCAGGTCCCAGATGTCGGCGGCGATCTCGGCATCCGGCACGTCAGCGGTGATCCGCTGGTGGGCCCGGATGAGTTGATACACGTCCTGCATGTGGGAGACGAGGGCGGCGAGGAGTTCGGCGGCGGTGTCGGGGTTGTCGGCGAGCGCGGAGAACCGGCGGGCCAGCGGGAACAGCTCCACGCCCTGCTTGCAGTCGATGCCGACCAGGGCGACCCGTTGCGGCGCGAGCGCGGCCACGAGGGTGCGCTGATAGACCGACTTGCCCGACTCTGTGGCACCGAGGGTGAGCCCGTGCGGGACCGTGCGGTAGTCACGGTAGTGCACGGCTCCGTCCTCGCGCAGGGCCACCGGGACCCGCATCGGCCGGGTGTCGACACGGGCCGGCATCTGCACCCGCTTCAGTACGTCGTAGCCGGTCATCCGCAGCTCCACCACACCCGAGCGCAGCTCACGGGAGGTGACGCCGTAGAGGGCGAAGGAGTGCCGCAGTCGGTCGCACGAGGCGGCCACGTCGAAGGCGTCCTGACCGGGCCTGAGCTTGAGCCGCAGGACCAGGCCGGTACGGGTCACCCGCAGCCGCAGGATGCGCGGGGCACGGGGGCCGGGGATCGGCCGGTTGGTCATCCGGGCCAGGGTCAGGCGCCAGCGCGGGGCCGGGACCGTGAGGCCGCAGGCGTCCATGACCGAGCCGTAGCGGACCAGGACCCGCAGGGCGGCGAGGGTGACACCGAAGGTCATCCAGTACCAGGCGGGGAGCCGCCACCGCAGGAGACCCGCAGCGGCGACGACCAGCACCAGGGCGACGGTCAGCCAGCTCATGGCTCAGGCCGCCTTCGAGGACGAGGCGCCGGCGGCGAGGGAGGTCACGGCGACCGCGCGGAAGGCGATGCCGTGGCGCTTCTGGCCGTTGAACTCGTTCTCCCACGGCCGGGCGATCAGACCGGTCAGCGCGACCGGGGTGCCCATCATCAGGTCACCGGAGATGCCGGTCTCGGGGACCGTCACGGACAGGATCTCGACGTCACCGTTGGCCGCGAACATGACGTCCACGGTCGACAGCGCGGCGCCGGTCTCGGCGTCCATCGCACGCTCGCCGGTACGGCGGTCCTTCACCTTCGGCTGGGGGGACTGGGCCACCATCACGGTGGCAGTGGAGGTGTCGACGGGAATCTGACGCATGATGGAACTCCCTTTTCCGGGGACGGGAGCGGCGGACTTGCTTGGCGGTGGGTCGCCGCTCCTGTGCGTTGGCGGGAGCCCGCAGCTCAGCCGCAGGCTTTGCGCTTCCAACTGGTGCGCACCAGTAGGTTGCATCTGGTGCGCACCAGATGTCAAGCACCGTCGCGAGCTGGGGAATTCCAACTCCCGTTGCTGCGACAGTTCTAGGGAAGCGCTCGCACCAACGCCCCGGTAGCCAACAGCTCTTAGAGATCATCTCATTTGGTTCGTTAGACTCGTGGTGTGTCGAAGATCGTTGAGCGGCTGGTGCCAGACGAGTTGTGGGACCTGTTCCAGCGGG
>NZ_JBIVPJ010000028.1:0-99724 GCF_044754585.1 Streptomyces sp. NPDC093065
TGCTTCTCGTTGGACTCGGAGATCGCCCACTGGTTGTTCTGGCAGAAGAACACCACCGGGGCGTTGTAGACGGCCGCGAAGTTGAACGCCTCGCTGACGTCGCCCTGGCTGGAGGCACCGTCGCCGAAGTACGCGATCACGCCCGAGTCGGCCCCGTCCTTGGCCACACCCATCGCGTACCCCGTGGCGTGCAGCGCCTGCGAGCCGATGACGATGGTGTACAGGTGGAAGTTGTTGCTGTTGGGGTCCCAGCCGCCGTTGTTCACCCCGCGGAACATGCCGAGCAGGTTGGTCGGGTCCACCCCGCGGCACCAGGCGACGCCGTGCTCGCGGTAGGTCGGGAAGACGTAGTCGTCCTCGCGGGTGGCGCGGCCGGAGCCGATCTGGGCGGCCTCCTGACCGAGCAGGGAGGCCCAGAGGCCCAGCTCGCCCTGACGCTGCAGCGCGGTGGCCTCGGCGTCGAAGCGCCGGGTGAGCACCATGTCGCGGTACAGGCCGCGCAGCTCGTCGGGGGTGATGTCGGCGACGTACGAGGCGTACTCGGCGTAGGCCGAGTCCTTGGCGGTCTCGACGCGCTCGCCCTCGGGCGTCAGCAACTGCACCAGCTCCGTCTCGGAGCCCTTCGGTGCAGCGGCACGGGTGGTGCTGGTGGTGCGAGTGGTGCGCTTGCCGGTGCCGGCCTTGGTGCCGGTGGTCCCGGCCGCCTTGGTGCCGGTGGTGCCGGCCGCCTTGCTTCCGGCGCTGCGTCGCGGCTTGCGCGCGGCAGTGCTCTCGGTCACGTGTGCTCCTCCGTCGGTCCGGCCCCCGGGTTCGCCGGAAGCCAGTGCGGCTCACCTGCGGCCCGGCGGACGCACAAGGGTGGGTGCGGCCCGATCGGGAACAGGCGTGACAGGTGCCCCGGCGAGCGCCCTGCGAACAGCACGTTACCCAGTGCTCCACATTTCTGTGAAACCCCTCCTGACCTGCGTTTTTACTCGGATTTCCAAGTAAATCGACGTAGGGCGGAAGTTTTACTGGTCACAGCCTTGCAGGGGGCCGGAACAACGGCACGTTATCCCGGCCACCCCGGGCACGGGAAGAGTCGGTGTGTGACACTGACCGCGTGCGCGAAGACGGAAAAATCCGGGTATTCCTCCTCGACGACCACGAGGTGGTCCGGCGCGGGGTGCACAATCTGCTCGCCGGCGAGGCCGACATCGAGGTGGTGGGCGAGGCCGGCACGGCCGCCGAGGCGCAGGCCCGGGTCGCGGCCACCCGCCCGGACGTCGCGGTGCTGGACGTGCGGCTGCCGGACGGCAGCGGCGTGGAGGTCTGCCGCGACATCCGTTCCCGGGACGAGTCCATCCGCTGTCTGATGCTGACCTCCTTCGCCGACGACGAGGCCCTCTTCGACGCGATCATGGCAGGCGCCTCGGGCTACGTCCTCAAGGACATCCGCGGCGCCGAGCTGCTCGGCGCCGTACGGGAGGTGGCGGCCGGGAAGTCGCTGCTCGATCCGGCGGCCACCGCGCGCGTGCTGGAGCGGCTGCGCGACGGCGGGGCGAAGACCGACGACCGGCTGGCCCGCCTCACCGACCAGGAGCGCCGCATCCTGGACCTGATCGGCGAGGGCCTGACCAACCGCGCCATCGGCGAACGGCTCCACCTTGCGGAGAAGACGATCAAGAACTACGTGTCGAGCCTGCTGGGCAAGCTCGGCATGCAGCGGCGCTCGCAGGCGGCCGCATTCGTGGCCCGGCTGGAGGCCGAGAACCGCTGACGGGCCCCGGGCGCGCGGGTCGGCCGCGGACTTATTCGGGACTTACGTCCCTGCCTGCCGGGGCGGGCGACTCTGTTCCGGTGCCCGCCGCTCCCGCACAGTGATGCCATGCCCTCCGACGAACAGCTCGCCGTCGGCCTGCTCGGCCGTACCGCCTACGGCCGGGCGGCCACCACCATGCGCGCCCTGCCCTTCCTCGCCCTCGCGCGCCACATCGTGGCCGACGGCCGGGTCCTCCTGCGGATGCCCAGGAGCTGGGGGTACCACCAGGTGTGCGCCGGGAGTGTGGTCGCGTACGGAGCGGACAACCTGACCTCCGCGCGGCCCGGCGAGCGCCATTGGACCGTGCAGGTCGTGGGCCGGTGCGAGGCCCACGAGCCGAACGCCGCCGAGCTGGAACGGTTCGGTCCCGCACCGAGCCGGGTGGACGGCGAACCGTTCGAGCCCGCCTACCTGCGCGTCGACCCGCAGTTCGGCACGGTCCACTTCTCGGACGGGGCGGCGGGACCCGCCTAGGCAAACGCAACGCGCGCGTGGAGCCCGTTTCCGGGCCGCACGCGCGCGGGGAGCACTCAGATGAGTACGGGGTCAGCTGTCGCCACCCTCGGAACCACCCGGGTTGCCGGTCGCGCCGCCACCCTCGGTGTCGCCGCCACCGCCCGGCGGGGTCTCGCCCCCGCTCGGATCGGTACCACCGGTCGGCTCACCGGTCGGATCGCCACCGCCCGTCGGCTCACCGCCACCGGTCGGCTCACCGCCGCCCGTCGGCTCACCGCCACCGGTCGGATCGCCCGTCTCGGGCTGCGACGGCGTGTACGACGGCGTGTACGGCCGGTTCCAGTCGCCACCGCCGTTGCCGCCGCCGCCCGAGCCCTGCTCCGTGCCCGGGTCCGTGTTCTCCTCGGTCTGCTCGTCGCTGGGCGACGAGCTGGGCGACTTCTCGCCGGTGCTCTGGGAGGTGGTCGCCGACGGGCTCTTGTCCGTCTCGGTGCCGCCCTTGCCGCCGTCGCCGTTGTTCAGGGCCAGCGCGACGCCGGCCGCGATGGCGATCACCGCGAGGACGGCCAGTATCCACAGCTTGCCGCGGCCGCTGCCCTTGTTGCCGCTGCCCTCGAAGCCGCCGTCGTCGCCCCCGCCGTAGCCGTTCGGCAGGATCGGCTGGGGGATCTGCTGCGTGCCCGACGCCCCGTGGTGATCGGGGTGCGGCAGCACCGTCGTGCCCGCGAGGCCGGCCGAGGGGGTGTGCCGGCCGTCGTGCGCGGCGACCGGGCCGGTGTTCCAGGTGCCGGTGTGACCGCCCTGCTCGTACAGCATCTGCAGGCCGTACTGGACCAGGCCGCGCATCTCCTCGGCGGTCTGGAAACGGTCGTCGGGCTCCTTGGCCAGCGAGCGCATCACCAGGCCGTCCAGCTCCGGCGGGGTGGCGTCGGAGACCTCGGACGGGGGCGTCGGGATGTCCTGCACGTGCTGGTAGACCACCGACAGCGGGGTCTCGCCGGTGAACGGCGGGCGCAGCGCGAGGAGTTCGTAGAGGAGGCAGCCCGTCGCGTACAGGTCGGAGCGGTGGTCGACGGCCTTGCCGAGCGCCTGCTCGGGGGAGAGGTACTGCGGGGTGCCCATGACCATGCCGGTCTGCGTCATCGTCGACTGGGCGCCGTGCAGGGCGCGCGCGATGCCGAAGTCCATCACCTTCACCGCGCCGGCGTTGGTGATGATGACGTTGGCGGGCTTGATGTCACGGTGCACGATGCCGTGCTGGTGGGAGTAGGCGAGCGCCTCCAGGACACCGGAGACGATGATCAGCGCCTGCTCGGGGCCGGGCGCCTCGGCGTTGAGGAGGAGGTCGCGGATGGTGCGCCCCTCGACGATCTCCATCACGATGTACGGCACGGACTGGCCGCCGACGACGTCCTCGCCCGAGTCGTACACGGCCACGATGGCATGGTGGTTGAGACCGGCGACCGACTGTGCCTCGCGCGTGAAGCGGGCCTTGGAGACCGGGTCCTCGGCGAGATCCGCGCGCAGCAGCTTGACCGCCACGGTGCGTCCCAGGCGGACGTCCTCGGCGGCGAACACCTCGGCCATGCCGCCCCGCCCGAGCCTGCGGGTCAGCCGGTACCGGCCGTCGCCGACCAGGCCGCCGTTGCCCCAGTTCTCCGGCGCGTCAGACATACCGCCGCCAGATGCCTCGGGTTCGGACGGGCCCTGGGCGCGCTGCTGCTGTGCCATCAGTCCTCGCCGTCGTTTCTGCCCGCGGTACGCGCGGTGTTGTTACGGTCTCCGTCGGCCACGCTACAGCCTTCGCGGGGGCCTCCGGTCCGAGATGGGCGCCGGGACCGGACATGAGACGGACCGGTCATGAAACCCTGGTTCCGTACTCTCGTGCAAATTCCGTGTACCGGCGGTAGGCCGGCTGTAACGCTTCCGCGACGCTTCTTTCGCGTACGGTCACGGAACGGGCACCGCGCTTGACGTGTCAGTGCCCTGGGGCAGACTTGGCCGGGAATAGCACTTTCGATCGCGAGCGCGCGTGCCGCTGCCACCGGCGCCCGCCGCCTATGGGGGACGCAGAGACATGAGCCAGGACGCCGGACAGGGACGGTATGCGGGGCGGGCGCTCGCCGGCGGCCGTTACCAGCTGCGCGACTTGCTCGGCGAGGGCGGCATGGCCTCGGTGCACCTGGCGTACGACTCGGTTCTCGACCGCCAGGTCGCGATCAAGACGCTGCACACCGAGCTGGGTCGCGAGCAGGCCTTCCGCGAGCGCTTCCGCCGCGAGGCCCAGGCCGTGGCCAAGCTCACGCACACCAACATCGTCTCGGTCTTCGACACCGGCGAGGACGAGCTGAGCGGCCTGACCACTCCGTACATCGTCATGGAGTACGTCGAGGGCCGGCCGCTGGGCTCCGTGCTCGACGAGGACGTGCGGCAGCAGGGCGCCATGCCCGCCGACAAGGCACTGAAGATCACGGCGGACGTGCTGGCCGCGCTGGAGATCAGCCACGAGATGGGCCTGGTCCACCGGGACATCAAGCCGGGCAACGTGATGATGACCAAGCGCGGCGTGGTCAAGGTCATGGACTTCGGCATCGCGCGCGCCATGCAGTCCGGCGTGACCTCGATGACGCAGACCGGCATGGTCGTCGGCACCCCGCAGTACCTCTCGCCGGAGCAGGCCCTCGGCCGCGGCGTCGACGCCCGCTCCGACCTCTACTCGGTCGGCATCATGCTGTTCCAACTGGTCACCGGGCGCCTGCCATTCGACGCCGACTCACCGTTGGCGATCGCGTACGCGCACGTGCAGGAGGAGCCGGTGGCCCCCTCCACCGTCAACCGCGCCCTGCCGCCGGCGGTGGACGCGCTGGTGGCCCGCGCGCTGAAGAAGAACCCCAACGAGCGCTTCCCCAGCGCCGAGGCGATGCGCGACGAGTGCCTGCGCGTGGCGGCCTCCTTCCAGGCCGCCCCGCCGAGCATCGTGCCCGGCGCCCAGACGGCGAGCGGCGCGGGCGTCGGCTCCGCGGTCTTCCCGCCGGTCGACCAGGGCACCCCGGCGCCCACCGGTCCCGTCCAGACGCCGTACCAGCCGACGCCGGCCCCCGGCCCGAACCCGTACGGCACCCCTGCCCCGGCCGGCCACCCGCCGGCGTACGGCTATCCGCAGCAGGGCGGCTACCAGACGCCCGTCCCCTCGCCGTACGGACAGCAGCAGGGCGCGTCCACGCCGCCGCCGTACAACATGACGCCGCCGGCCTCGGGCTCCGGTCCCGCGGGCGGGGGGAAGAGCAACAAGCCGGTGATCATCGGCTCGGTCGTGGTCGCCCTCGTGGCCGTCGGCGGACTGATCGCCGCGCTGCTGATCAACGGCGGCGGGGACGACGACCCGGAGGCCGGCGGTGGCGGCTCCGCGAGCGTGTCCGCGTCGCCGTCGAAGGCTGAGGGCTACCGCGGGCCGGACAAGACGAAGACGATCGAGTCGGACAAGTGCACCGAGCCGGAGGAGTCGTACAACGACCCGGACAAGATCAAGGTGCCGGACTTCACGTTCAAGTACATCGGCTCGGTCAAGGAGTGCTTCAACGCCGCGGGCTGGCAGATGCAGGTCGTCAACGTCGACGAGAACACGTACGGCCAGGGATCGGTCCGGGACCAGTTCCCCGTCGCCGGCACGGACGTCGACCCGGACAAGATGCCGAAGATCCAGCTCAAGGTCTCGACGGGCAACCCGGCCGGCGAGTGAGCCGGTGACGGTGTGACGGCCGGCTGACGACGAGGGGCCCGGCAGCGAGTGCTGCCGGGCCCCTCGCGGTCTTCAGGGTCTACAAGGGTTTACAGGTAGGGACCGCCGGAGCGGCCGCCCGGGTGCGGGGGCTCCTCGCCCTCCGGGACCGCGCCCGGCGGCAGCGCGCGGCGCATCTGCTCGAGCTGGGCCCGCGCGGCCATCTGCTGGGCGAACAGCGTGGTCTGGATGCCGTGGAAGAGGCCCTCCAGCCAGCCGACCAGCTGTGCCTGGGCGATCCGCAGTTCGGCGTCGGTCGGGGTGCCGTCGTCCGTGAAGGGCAGGGAGAGCCGCTCCAGCTCCTCCACCAGCTCCGGAGCCAGACCGTCCTCCAGCTCCTTCACCGAACTGGCGTGGATCTCCTTGAGCCGGACCCGGCTCGCCTCGTCCAGGGGCGCGACCCGCACCTCTTCGAGCAGCTGCTTGATCATGCTGCCGATCCGCATGACCTTGGCAGGCTGCTCCACCTGCTCGGTCACCGGAATCTCGCGGGAGTCGTCGTCCCCGCCGCCACTGAGCGCCATTCCGTCCTGGCCGACGACCAGGATCTGGGGGTTCTCCGGCGACCTGTCGTTCCTCGGCATTTCCATGCCGCCATTGTCTCCCACCCGTGGGCCGCGAACGGGTGCTGCCCCCGGGGAAACCGCCCCGCACGCGTTCGGCGGTGCCCGGAATGCCGGGATCGCCGACCGGTGTGAGGCTTGTTCCGTCGATTTCCACGACTGCTACGACGCTTTCCACGACTGGTATCACCGGGAGGGGGTCACGGACGTGACTCCATGGCTGCGCACACTGCGGACGACAGGGCTGGTGGGGGCCCTGGGGGTCGGCGCCCTGGTGTCGCCGTACGGGGCGGAGCCGGCCCAAGCCGCCGGCCCGGGGCAGACGGCGGTGAGGGCCCCGTCCCCGGCGTCCTCCGCGCCGGGGCACGACGCGGCGCCGGACGCGGCCGTCCCGGACGGCCCGGCCACCCATGACGGGCGGGGCGGTCACGAACGCCCCCGGCGCCCCGCCGGTTCCGACCGCCCGGAACGCCCGGACGCCGGGCCCGCCTCCAGGCCCGCCACGGAGTCCGCGCCCCCGGACGGTGCGGGGCGCGGTTCCGCCGAGCCCTCCCCCGCTTCCCCCGTTCCGTCGGCGTCCCACGCCCCGGCCGATCCCGAGCCCTCCCGGGCCGGGAACCCGCCCGGCAAGGGAAAGCAGCGGCCCGGTCACGCCGAGGAGCGTGAGCAGGACCACGACGGCACGGACGAGAACGTCGGCCGGCGCCAGGAGGGCGGCACCGCCGACGGTGTCCCCGAGGAACCGGCCACCGCCGCCACCGCCGCCCCGCCCGGACCGGCCGACTCCGCCCGGGCGCCCTCGGTCTCCCCGTCCCGGTCCGGCTCGCAGACCGGCACACCGACCCAGGGGACCGCCGAGCCCGTACTGCGGGTACTCCCGCTGGGCAGCGGGCTGGTCCTCATCGGACTCGGCCTGGCCCTGGGCCTCGTGGGGCTGCGCCTGCGCCGGGCGTAGGCCCCGCCGGTGCACCGCCCGCGATCCGTCCACGCACCCACCACAGGTGACCGGCAGCCCCTCGTCTACGCGGTGACCAGCAGCACCTTCCCGATGTGCCCGCTCTCCTCCACCACCCGATGTCCCTCCGCGGCCTCGCTCATCGGCAGCTCGCGGTCGACGACCGGGCGGACATGCCCCCCGGCGAACAGCGGCCAGACGTGCTCCCGTACGGCCGCCACGATGGCCGCCTTCTCCTCCAGGGGCCGGGCCCGCAGCGAGGTCGCGCTGACGGCGGCGCGCTTGGCGAGGAGCATGCCGATGTTCAGCTCGCCCTTCCGGCCGCCCTGCATGCCGATGATCGAGAGCCGGCCGTTCACGGCGAGGGCCTGCACGTTGCGGTCGAGATACTTCGCGCCCATGTTGTCGAGGACGACGTCGGCGCCCGCGCCGTCCGTCGCTTCCTTCACCTCGGCGACGAAATCCTGCTCCCGGTAGTTGATCAGAACGTCCGCGCCCAGCTCGGCGCAGCGCTCCAGCTTCCCCTTCGTCCCCGCCGTCACCGCGACCTTCGCGCCGACGGCCTTGGCCAGCTGGATCGCCATGGTGCCGATGCCGCTGGAGCCGCCGTGCACGAGCAGCGTCTCGCCGGGGCGCAGGTGGGAGACCATGAAGACGTTCGACCAGACCGTGCAGACCACCTCGGGCAGCGCCGCCGCCTCCTTCAGACCGACGCCCTGCGGCACCGGCAGCAGCTGGCCGGCCGGGACGACGACCTTCTCGGCGTAGCCGCCGCCCGCGAGCAGCGCGCACACCTCGTCGCCGACGGCCCAGCCGGACACCCCCGGGCCCAGCGCGGCGACCCGCCCGGAGCACTCCAGGCCGGGGTGGACGGAAGCGCCGGGCGGGGGGTCGTAGAAGCCCTGGCGCTGCATGATGTCGGCGCGGTTGACGGCGCTGGCCGTCACCTCGACCAGGACCTCGCCCTCGCCGGGCTGCGGGTCGGGGACCTCGGCCCACACCAGCGCCTCGGGGCCTCCGGGTTCGGAAATCGTGATCGCATGCATGAGGGCGACGCTACTCCTGTGCCCCGTCGTGGCCCTCCGCCGGAAAACCCCCGTGCGTCGCCGATGAGTTTGCGCGACGGTAAAGGTCTCCCCATGCGTAGCCCAAGAACGCGTACTCCAGCTCGCGGAAGGACCCACAGCATGAGCACGCACACGTCCGGACTCGCCATCGAGACCGCGGGACTGGTGAAGACGTTCGGTGAGACCCGGGCCGTGGACGGGGTGGACCTCGCGGTGCCCGCCGGCACGGTCTACGGCGTCCTCGGTCCGAACGGCGCCGGCAAGACCACCACGGTGAAGATGCTCGCCACCCTGCTGCGCCCCGACGACGGCCAAGCCCGCGTCTTCGGCCACGACGTCGTGCGCGAGGCGGACGAGGTCCGCGGCCGGGTGAGTCTCACCGGGCAGTACGCGTCCGTGGACGAGGACCTCACCGGTGCCGAGAACCTGGTCCTGCTGGGCCGGCTCCTCGGACACGGCAAGGCCGAGGCCCGCGAACGGGGCGGGCAACTGCTGGCCGCCTTCGGGCTGACGGACGCCGCGGAGAAGCAGGTCAAGCACTACTCCGGCGGCATGCGGCGGCGCATCGACATCGCCGCGTCCATCCTCAACACCCCGGACCTGCTCTTCCTCGACGAGCCGACCACCGGACTCGACCCGCGCAGCCGCAACCAGGTGTGGGACATCGTGCGCGCGGTCGTCGCCCAGGGCACCACCGTGCTGCTGACCACGCAGTACCTGGACGAGGCCGATCAGCTGGCGTCCCGGATCGCCGTGATCGACAAGGGCCGGGTGATCGCCGAGGGCACCAAGGGCGAGCTGAAGGCCTCCGTCGGCGCCGGCTCCGTCCATCTGCGGCTGCGGGACGCCGAGGAGCGGCCCGAGGCCGAGCGGGTCCTGCGGAACCTGCTGGTCGCCGAGGTGCAGCCGGAGCCCGACCAGGTGGCGCTGACCGCGCGCCTCGGGGTGGCCACCAGTGACACCGCCGCCGACCAGGCCGCCAAGGCACTCGGTGAGCTGGCCCGGACCGGCATCACCGTCGACAGCTTCTCCCTGGGACAGCCCAGCCTCGACGAGGTCTTCCTCGCGCTGACCGGGCACGACACCGGCCAGAGCGCCGGGCACGACGCCGGCCCCGGCACCGACGCGAAGGACGAGGTGGCGGCATGAGCACGGCCACGAGCACCGAGGACAAGGACCTCTCGCCGGTCAGCACCGAGTCGCTGGCGGCCCTGCTGGTCACCGGGGAGCGGCCGCCGCGCCCGAGCGCCCTGTCCACGTCCCTGACGTTCGGCTGGCGCGCGGTCCTCAAGATCAAGCACGTGCCCGAGCAGCTCTTCGACGTCACCGCGTTCCCGATCATGAACCTCCTGATGTTCACGTACCTCTTCGGCGGTGCGCTGGCGGGTTCGCCCGGTGACTACATCCAGTTCGTACTGCCGGGCATCCTCGTGATGTCGGTCGTGATGATCACGATGTACACCGGGGTCTCGGTGAACATCGACATCGAGAAGGGCGTCTTCGACCGCATCCGCTCGCTGCCGATCTGGCGGCCCTCGGCGATGGTCGGCTACCTCCTCGGCGACGCCCTGCGCTACACCATCGCGTCCGTCGTCATGCTCTCCGTCGGGCTGCTGCTCGGCTACCGGCCCGACGGCGGGTTCGTCGGCGTGGTCGCCGGGATCGCGCTGCTGCTGCTCTTCTCGTTCGCCTTCTCGTGGATCTGGACCATGTTCGGGCTGATGCTGCGCACCGAGAAGTCGGTGATGAGCGTGAGCATGATGGTGATCTTCCCGCTCACCTTCCTGTCCAACGTCTTCGTCGACCCGAAGACCATGCCGGGCTGGCTGCAGGCCTTCGTCAACAACAGCCCGATCACCCACCTGGCGTCCGCGGTGCGCGGCCTGATGGCGGGCGGCTGGCCCGGTGTCGAGATCGCCTGGACGCTGGGCTGGGCGGGTCTGCTCCTGCTGGTCTTCGGCCCGGTCACGATGCGGCTCTACAACCGCAAGTAGCGAGAGGCGGGGAGCGGGCCCGCGACCGGGTCGCGGCAAGCGGCTCGGTCGCACGGCAGCGGCTCAGTCGCGGGGCAGCGGCTCAGTCGCGGGGCAGCGGGCGGGCGTCGGGTGCCACGTGGGTGGCCGGGGTCGCCCGTACGATCGTGATCAGGCGGTCCGTCAGCTCCAGGCCGCCGACGGCCGGGTCGTCGTAGCCCAGGACCCGGTGCCCGCGCAGCACGCTGACCACGAGATCGTCCATCTCCCGCGGGTTCCTGCCCACCTCGGCCTTTATGACGGGCCGTTCGATGAGGTCGAGGCCGCTGCCCTGGCTGATGAGGTCCTCCATGACCATGCCCGCGGCGGGGCTGAGCACGGAGAGCCCGAGCAGCCGCCCGGCGGCACTGGCGCTGGTGATGACGGCATCGGCGCCGGACTGCTTCAGCAACGGCGCGTTCTCCTCCTCGCGGACCGCGACCACGATCTTCGCGCCACGGTTGAGCTGCCGGGCCGTCAGCGTGACCAGCACGGCCGTGTCGTCGCGCTGGGTGGCGATGATGATCTGCTTCGCCCGGTACACCTCGGCCCGGTTGAGCACGTCGCTGCGGGTCGCGTCACCGATCACGCCGGCGTAGCCGTGGGCCGTCGCGGCCTCGATGGCCTTTCCGCTGGGGTCGACCACGACCACCTGGTCCTTGCGCAGCCCGGTCGCGCAGACGGTCTGGATCGCCGACCGGCCCTTGGTTCCGAAGCCGACGACGACGGTGTGATCGCGCAAGGCGGACCTCCAGCGGTTCAGGCGCCACTCCTCCCGAGTGCGCTCGGTGAGGGCTTCCAGCGTGGTACCGACCAGGATGATCAGGAACAGCACGCGCAGGGGCGTGATGACGAAGATGTTGGTCAGCCGGGCGGAGTCGCTGACGGGTGTGATGTCGCCGTATCCGGTGGTGGAGAGGGTGACGGTGGCGTAGTAGAAGGAGTCGAGGAGGTCGACGGAACCGTCGGAGTTGTCGGTGTAGCCGTCGTGGTCGACGTACACGACGAAGGCCGTCACCACGAGGACCACCAGGGCGACGGACAGCCGCTTGGCGACCTGGCGGAACGGGTGCTCCACCAGTTTCCTGGGGAGTTTCACCTTGTGGGTCACCAGGTGCTCGTCCGCCTGGCGGGCGATCGCGTCCTGGCCCGGAAGTTTCACGTGAAACACACCCCGATTCCGCCGCTCGCCCAGGGCAGGTCGAGCAGCTCGGCCTCCTGCCCCGGCCGCGCTCCGCCCGGGGCCACCACCGCCAGCGCGTCGGCGGCCGCGACACCGCGCAGCATCGCCGGACCGTTGTAGTGCAGCGGCACGGCGCCCTCGCCACGCAGCACGACCGGCACGAGCCGGGTGTCGTACGGGTGCCCGTGCACCGCGTCCCGCAGCGGCAGCGTGTACGGCTCGGGCGCCGGACGGGCGGCGAGGGTGCGCAACAGCGGCTCGGCGAGGGTGAGCAGCCCGGAGACGGCGGCGAGGGGGTTGCCGGGCAGGCCGACGAGGTGCTGGTCGTCCTTGAGGCGGGCCAGCAGCATGGGGTGGCCGGGGCGTGCCTTGACTCCGTCCACGAGGAGTTCGGCGCCGATCCGGCGCAGGGTCGGGTGGACGTGGTCGACCGGGCCCGCGGCGGTGCCGCCGGTCGTGACGATCAGGTCGGCCTCGGAGTTCGTGACGGCGCGGTGCAGGGCCTTGGCGTCGTCGCCGATCCGGCGGACGGCGACGACCTCGGCGCCCAGCGCGCGCAGCCACGGCGGCAGCATCGGGCCGAGCGCGTCCCGGATGAGGCCGTCGTGCGGGAGGCCCTCGGTGAGCAGTTCGTCGCCGAGGACGAGGACGTCGACACGGGGGCGGGGGACCGCGGTGAGCGTGTCGTATCCGGCGGCCGCCGCCAGCCCGAGGACCGCCGGGGTCGCGAGGGTGCCGACGGGCAGTAGCTGGTCACCGCTGCGGCACTCCTGGCCGCGCGGGCGGATGTCCTGGCCGTGGACGACCTCGCGGGTGGGGTGCAGACGGCCGCGTTCGTCGGTGCGGCCGTGCTCGGTGCGCAGTACGGCGGTGGTGTCCGGGGGGATCCGTGCGCCGGTGGCGATACGGACGGCCTCGCCGTCGGTGAGGCGCCCCGGTTCCGCGTGTCCGGCCAGGACGCCCTCGTCGCGCACCGCCCAGGGGCCCGGCCCCGCGACGGCCCAGCCGTCCATCGCGGAGGTGTCGAAGGACGGCAGGTCGGTTAGGGCGGCCAGGGGAGCGGCCAGGGTGAGGCCGAGGGCCGCGTCGAGGGGCACGGAGACCGGGGTGCGGCGCACGGCGCGGGCGGCGGCGCGGGCGGCACGCTCGGCGGTCGTCCGGGCCTCGGACCACGGGGTCGCGCGGTGGTGGGAGCCCGCCGGGTCGTGCGCGGTGGGCGCGCCGTGACCGTCGTGGCCGCGGTGGGCGGCGGGGCCGGGCTTCTCCCTCACGAGGGCGAGCGCCTCCTCGACGTCGAGGTCCTCGGTGTCCGCGTCGGCCCGCGTGCCGGGGGAGGTCATCGCGTGTCCGGGCGGGTGTCGGGGGTGGCGTCCGGGGCCACGTCGGGCTCCCCCTGCGCGGGGGCGGGCGCGGCGTCGGCGGTCTCCTCCGCCCAGCGCACGGCCAGGGCCGCGGCCTTGCGGGCGGTCTCGGCGACGGCCTCGGGGCCTCCCTGGGCCCGCCCGGCCGCGTAACCGACGAGGAAGGTGGTCAGCGGGGCGGCCGGCCTGGCCACCCCGTGTGCGGCGTCGCGTGCGAGATCGAGCAGGACCTTGATGTCGACGTCCAGGTCGATGCCCAACTCGTCCTTGGCTGCGGAAATCCATTCATCCAACACGTGACCATGCTCCCTGATGCGTGCCCTAGCGGTGGCGATGTCGTCCCAGGTGTCGCAGTCGAAGGAGGCGACGGCGTCCGGGAGGCGGGTGAGGCGCAGAGCGCCGGTCAGGCGGCGCAGCGGCAGCCCGATCAGATGTGCCCCGTCCGCCGGTGCGCTCCGGTCGGCGCGGTCCCCCGCGAGAGCGGCCAGTTCGCGGCGCAGCGCGGAGGCGCGGTAGGCGGCGACGAGAGGCTGGTCGCGGCCGTCGGCGTCGGTGAGCAGGACCCCGTCGGCGTCGCCCGCTGCGAGGGCGGACAGCAGCCGCCCCACGGTCGGTCCGGCCAGGAACGGCAGGTCGGCGGAGACGACGACGACGTGCTCCGCGGTGGTGTGCCGCAGCCCGGCGGCGAGGGCGGCGAGCGGCCCACCGCCGGGCGGATCCTCGCGCGCCCAGGTCACGGGGCGCGCGGTGGGCCGGACGTCGGCGACGACGACGGTGGTCCGGGCTCCGGCGCAGGCGGCGAGCACCCGGTCGAGAAGGGCGCGGCCGCCCACCCGCAGGCCGGGCTTGTCCGCGCCCCCGAGTCGCCGGGCGGCCCCGCCGGCGAGCACGACGGCGTCGTACCGGGCGGGGCCGGAACCCGGCGCGGGATCCCGGCCGGGCGCGGGATCGGTACCCGGCGCGGGGTCGCGGCCGGAGCCTGGGTCGCCGACGGGCTCGTACGCGGTCACCCCCCGAGTATGGGCCCCGGCACGATCACAGGGAACGCAGGGGAGCCCGCGCAATCGGAGTGTGCGCGGACGCCCCGTCACCCAGGGGGCGGCGCCGGCTCCGTCACAGGGTCCGCAGGAGCACCGCCGGCTGTTCCACGCAGTCCGCCACGTACCGCAGGAATCCGCCCGCCGTGCCGCCGTCGCACACCCGGTGGTCGAAGGTGAGCGACAGTTGTACGACCTGACGCACCGCCAACTCGCCCTCGTGCACCCACGGCTTGGGGACGATGCGGCCGACGCCGAGCATGGCCGCCTCGGGGTGGTTGATGATCGGCGTGGAGCCGTCGACGCCGAACACGCCGTAGTTGTTCAGCGTGAAGGTGCCGCCCGTCAGTTCGCCCGGGGTCAGCCGGCCGGTGCGCGCCGCCTCGGTCAGCCGGGCGAACTCCGCGGTGAGCGACTCGGCGTCCCGCGCGTGCGCGTCCCGGACGACCGGCACGACGAGACCGCGGTCCGTCTGGGCGGCGAAGCCGAGGTGGACGCCTTCCAGCCGGACGATCTCCCGGGCCTCCGTGTCGACCGTCGAGTTCAGCTCCGGGAAGCGGGCCAGGGCGGCCGTGCAGATCCGGGCCAGCAGGGCGACCAGGGAGATCTTCGGCCCCCCGGAGGCGTTCATCGCGGTGCGCGCGCGCATCAGCTCGGTCGCGTCGGCGTCCACCCAGCAGGTGGCGTCCGGGATCTCGCGCCGGCTGCGGGAGAGCTTGTCGGCGACGGCTCCGCGCATTCCCTTGAGGGGGACGCGGGCGCCGTCCGCGACCGGGGCGGCGGAGGTGACGGACGCGGCCGGCACCCCGGTCGTCCCCGGCCGCCGCTCCGCCGTACGGCCGCCCTGCGCGGCGGCGGCCCGCAGCGCGTACTCCACGTCCGCCCGCAGGATCAGGCCGTCCGGGCCGGAACCGGCCAGCTCGCGCAGGTCCAGACCGTTCTGCCGGGCCAGCCTGCGCACCAGCGGGGAGATGACCGGAACCGGGCCGTCCACCGGGTCGGCCGTGCGGACCGGGCCGGCCACCGGGTCGGCCGTGCGGACCGGGCCGTCCACCGGCTCGGCCGTGCGAACCGGGCCGTCCACCGGCTCCACCGCACGGGCTCGGCCGTTCGCCCGACCGGACGGGCCGGTGGCCGCCGGCAGGCCGGGCCGCACCCTGCGCCGCCGCGCGGGCGCCTCGGAGGTGCCGTATCCGACCAGGACGTTGCCGGAGCCCTCCGTCCCGCTCTCCGTCTCCGCGACGGGCTGCTCGGCGGCCGGGGGCCGTGCGGCGCCCGCGGGCCCGCTGGCGACCGCCTCGTCGTCCCCCACCGCCACCGTCACCAGCGGCGCCCCGACGGGCAGTTCCGTGCCCTCCTCGCCGAAGCGGGCGGTGACCACACCGCCGTAGGGGCAGGGCACCTCGACCATCGCCTTGGCCGTCTCGACCTCGACGACCGGCTGGTCGACGGCGACCGTGTCGCCGACCTCGACCAGCCAGCGCACGATCTCCGCCTCGGTGAGCCCCTCACCGAGGTCGGGGAGCCTGAACTCCAGGCTGCGACCGTCACAAGCGTGTGCCATCAGCTCTCGGCCTCCCACTGCAGGCGCCCCACGGCGTCCAGGATGCGGTCCACACCGGGCAGGTGGTGACGCTCCAGCATCGGCGGAGGATACGGGATGTCGAATCCGGCCACCCGCAGCACCGGCGCCTCCAGGTGGTGGAAGCAGCGCTCCGTGACCCGGGCCGCGATCTCCCCGCCCGGGCCACCGAAGGAACCCGACTCGTGGACGACGACCGCGCGTCCCGTCCGCCGCACCGAGGCGCACACCGTCTCGTCGTCGAACGGCACCAGGGAGCGCAGATCGACGACTTCGAGGTCCCAGCCCTCGGCCCGGGCCGCCTCGGCCGCCTCCATGCAGGCGGCCACCGACGGCCCGTACGTGATGAGCGTGGCGCTCCGGCCGGAGCGCCGCACCACCGCGCGGCCCACGGGCTCGACGGGTGCCGGCTCCTCGGGGTTCCAGGTGTCCTTCGACCAGTACAGCCGCTTGGGCTCCAGGAAGACCACCGGGTCGTCGGAGGCGATGGACGCGCGCAGCAGCCCGTAGGCGTCGGCGACGGTCGCGGGCGTGACGACATGGAGCCCCGGAGTCGCCATGTAGTACGCCTCGGACGAGTCGCTGTGGTGCTCGACGCCGCCGATGCCGCCGCCGTAGGGGATGCGGACGGTCAGCGGCAGGGGCATCTTCCCGCGTGTGCGGTTGCGCATCTTGGTGACATGGCTGACGACCTGCTCGAACGCCGGGTAGGCGAAGGCGTCGAACTGCATCTCGACGACCGGGCGCAGCCCGTACATCGCCATGCCGACGGCGGTGCCGAGGATGCCCGCCTCGGCGAGCGGGGTGTCCGTGCAGCGGTCCTCGCCGAACTCCGCGGCGAGCCCGTCGGTGATCCGGAACACGCCGCCGAGGGTGCCCACGTCCTCGCCCAGGACGTGCACGCCCGGGTCGGCGGCCATGGCGTCGCGCAGCGCGCGCGTGAGGGCCTGCGCCATGGTGGCCGGCTTGACGGCGACGGTCGTCATCGACGTCCCCCTTCCGGTGTTCCGGTCTGCTGTGCCGCGGTCTCGGCCTCCGCGTCCAGCTCCGCGCGGAGCTGGTCCCGCTGCTCGCGCAGCTGCGGTGTGGGCTCGGCGTAGACGTGGTCGAACAGGTCCAGGGGGTTCAGCTCCGGGTCCTCGTTCATCCGGGCGCGCAGGTCGGCGGCCATCGTCTCGGCGTCCTCGCGGGCGGAGCGGATGCCGTCCTCGTCGAGCAGGCCGCGCTCGGTCAGCTCCCGCTCCAGCAGCTCGACCGGGTCGTGCCGGCGCCAGGTCTCCACCTCGGCGTCGCCCCGGTAGCGCGTGGCGTCGTCGGCGTTGGTGTGCGCGTCGACGCGGTACGTCACCGCCTCCACCAGTGTGGGGCCGCCGCCCGCGCGCGCGTGCCGTACGGCGTCGGACAGGACCTCGTGCACCGCGGCGGCGTCGTTGCCGTCGACCAGGCGGCCGGGCATGCCGTAGCCGACGGCCTTGTGGGCCAGCGACGGGGCGGCGGTCTGCTTGTCGAGGGGGACGGAGATCGCGAAGCCGTTGTTCTGCACCAGGAAGACGACCGGGGCCTGCCAGACGGCGGCGAAGTTCAGCGCCTCGTGGAAGTCGCCCTCGCTGGTGCCGCCGTCGCCGACCATGGCCAGCGCGACCACGTCGTCGCCCTTGAGGCGGGCGGCGTGCGCGAGACCGACGGCGTGCGGCAGCTGGGTGGCCAGCGGTGTGGACAGCGGGGCGACCCGGTGCTCGTAGGGGTCGTAGCCGGTGTGCCAGTCGCCGCGCAGCAGGGTGAGGGCCTCGACCGGGTCGACGCCGCGCGAGACGACCGCGAGGGTGTCCCGATAGCTGGGGAAGAGCCAGTCCCGCTCCTCGAGGACCAGCGCGGCGGCGATCTCGCACGCCTCCTGACCGGTGCTGGAGGGGTAGACGGCCAGCCGGCCCTGCTTGGTCAGCGCCGTGGCCTGCGCGTTGTAGCGGCGGCCACGCACCAGACGGGCGTACAGCGTGCGCAGCAGCTCGGTGTCGGCGCGGTCCGCGGCCTTCGTGCCGAGAACGCGGTGCGGCTCCGCGTCGGGCAGCAGCGGAGCGGGGTCGGTACGGGGCTGCCAGGCGGGCGGCGGTGTGGGCCGGTACGCGCCCCGCTGCTCCATGACCGTCATGACGGCACCTCCTCGTGGGAGACGGCTTCGGGCTCGCCACGGGTGTGACGGGCCTCACCTACCGATTGTTCGGTCGCCGGCACATTTTGGCTACAGGCGGCCCCAGGCTGTGGACAAACGGTTCTCCACAGCCTGTGATGGACGCAGTACGTCCATCGGGAGAAGGCGGGGGCACGTGGCATCTGAACAAATGGCCGATCGCCCCGGTGAAGGCGGCGGCGCGGACGAGGCCGGTGCCCCGCCGCCCCCGCGTCCGCTGGACGCCATCGACCAGGACATCCTGCGCATGCTCCAGGCGGACGGCCGCGCCTCCATACGGTCGGTCGCGGAGCGGGTGCACGTCTCGCGCGCGAACGCCTACGCGCGCATCAACCGGCTGGTCGAGGACGGTGTCATCCGCGGATTCGGCGCCCGCGTCGACCACGAACGCGCCGGGCACGGCACCTCGGCGTACATCACCCTGAAGATCGTCCAGAACTCCTGGCGCACGGTCCGCGCCGAACTGCGGAAACTGCCCGGGGCCTCGCACATCGCCCTGGTGGGCGGCGACTTCGACGTGCTGCTGCTGGTGCACACCCCCGACAACCGGGCGCTGCGCGAGCTGGTGCTCAGCCGCCTGCAGGCCATCCCGGAGGTGCTCAGCACCCGCACCCTGCTGGTCTTCGAGACCGAGGACCTCGAACCGCAGGGCTGACCGGCCGGGCACGCCGTCCGGCCCGGGGCGGCGCCGGGAGTCAGGACACCTTGCGCAGCCCACCGAACACCAGCCGCGCCACGGCGTCGACCACCTCGCGCTCGCCGGCGCCGGACCGGCCGTCCGGACCGTCGGGGCGGTACCACTCGACGATCGAGTTGATCATGCCGAAGACCAGACGGGTCGCGAGCCGCACCTCCACGTCGGCGCGCACGTCCCCCTCGGCGGCGGCGTCCTTGAGCAGGGTGGCGACCCGGTGGTCGAACTCGCGCCGCCGCTCCAGCGCCCACCGCTCGGTGGCGGTGTTGCCGCGTACCCGCAGCAGCAGCGTCACATAGGGCAGCTCCGCCATCAGCACCTCGACCATGCGCCGCACGACGTACTCCAGGCGCCCGGCGGCGGACCCCACGCGCGCGTGCTCCTCGTCGAGGATCCCGAAGAGCTCGTCCAGGGCCCGGCTCACGGCCCGGCGCAGCAGCTCCTCCTTGCCCGTGACGTGGTGGTATATCGACGACTTGGAGATCCCCGCCGCCTTGGACAGGTGCTCCATGGAGGTGCCGTCGTAGCCGCGCTCGATGAAGACCTGCACGGCGACGGACAGCAGCGTCTCGGGCGTGTACGTGTCGCGCTTGGCGGTGGTCATGGGCGGCTGCCTCCGGTTGCGTCGACTGCGTGCGCGTGGCGGTACAGCGCGAGGGACGGTGCGCAGCGGCCCGTGACGTCGCGCCGGTGCAGCTCGACGAGGAGCGCGTGAGCCCAGGAGCGCCCGAGCGTGCGGCCCCATTCGAGCGGCCCCAGCGGGTAGTTGACGCCCAGCCGCATCGCGGTGTCGACATCCTCCTCGGTGGCGGCTCCCTTGGCGACGGCGTCGTGCGCCAGGTCGACGATCCGCGCGACCGTGCGGGCGACGATCATGCCGGGGACGTCACCGATGACGCTGACCTGCTTGCCGAGCGCCTGGAAGAGGCCCGTGGCCCCGGCGAGCGTCCCGCGCGGTGTGCCGGTGCCGGCGGACAGGGCGACGCGGGTGGCGCGGCGGTAGTCGAGGGCGAGGTCGAAGTGGACACTGTCGCCGAGTTCCGCGGTGGTGCGGCCGTCGGCGAGCAGGAGCTGTCCGCCGCCGGGCAGGACGAGCCGCCCGCCGGTGCCGGTGGCCTTCTCACGGACCTCGACGCCCGCCTCGCGGATCAGCGCGGGCAGCTCGGCGGCCGGGCCCAGGTCACCCTCCACGACGACGTACGCGGGCGGATCGGCCGGTTCCGCGGTGTGCGGGCGCGGGCGCTCGGCGCCGTCCCGGTAGTCGTACCAGCCCTGTCCGCTCTTGCGGCCGAGCCGGCCCGACTCGACCAGGCGGCGCTGGGCCAGCGACGGGGTGAAGCGGACGTCCTGGAAGAACGCCTGCCACACGGAGTGCGTGACGGACTCGTTGACGTCCTGCCCGATGAGGTCGGTCAGCTCGAAGGCGCCCATCCTGAAACCGCCGGACTCGCGCAGCACGGCGTCGATGGTCGCCGGGTCCGCACCCTGGTCCTCGAAGACCGCGAGGGCCTCGGCGTAGAAGGGGCGGGCGATGCGGTTGACGACGAAGCCCGGGGTGTCGGCGCAGGCGACCGGGGTCTTGCCCCAGGCGCGGGCGGTCTCGTACGCGCGCGTGGCCGACGCGGGGTCGGTGGCGTATCCGGAGACCACCTCGACCAGCGGGAGCAGCGGCGCGGGGTTGAAGAAGTGCAGGCCGACGAAGCGGCCGGGCTCGCGCAGGGCGCCGCCGACTGCGGTGACGGAGAGGGACGAGGTGTTGGTGGCGAGCAGGCAGTCGTCGCCGACGACGTCCTCCAGGGCGCGGAACAGCTCCTGCTTGACGTCCAGCCGCTCCACGACCGCCTCGACGACGAGCGCGCAGCCGGCGAGGCCCGCGAGGCTCTCGGCGGGCGTGAGCCGGGCGCGGGCGGCGTCGCGTTCGGCGCCGGTGAGGCGGTCCTTCTCGACGAGCCGGTCGAGCCGGGCGCCGATCGCGTCGGCCGCTTCCCGGGCCCGTCCCGGGGCGGCGTCGTACAGCCGCACGGGATGGCCCGCGACCAGCGCCACCTGGGCGATGCCCTGGCCCATGGTGCCGGTGCCGACGACGGCCACGGGGCTGCTGAGGTCGAGTGCTGTCATGTGCGCGATCCTCCCGCACGGCGTTTTCCACAGATGCGGCGGACCCCCTTGTCCCGACCGATCGTTCGGTTACTCTAGCCGTGTCCGCCTGTATCTGCCCAGGTTTCCCCCCAGGTCCACGGACTCGACGAACGGCCGGCGGAGCGCCGGCGGGGAGTCGGCGGGTCCGTGAGAAACGAGGAGTTGGTCCCGCATGGCCGCCGAACTCACCGCACACCAGCTGATCGCCCAGCACCGGCCGACCCTGGACCTGGCGCTGGAGACGATCCGCACGCGCGCGTACTGGTCCCCCCACCCCGAGCACCCCAAGGCCTACGGGGAGAACGGCAGCCTGGACATGGCGGCGGGCAAGGCCGCCTTCGACGCCCTGCACGGCACCCGCCTCGACCTCGGTCAGCCCGGCACCGACGGCTGGGTCGGCGGCGAGGTCTCCCCGTACGGCGTCGAGCTGGGCGTGGAGTACCCGCACGCGGACCTCGACGTGCTGCTGCCCGCCATGAGGGCCGGACAGAAGGCGTGGCGGGACGCGGGCGCGGAGCTGCGCGCGATGGTCTGCCTGGAGATCCTGCGGCGGGTCTCCGACCGGACCATGGAGTTCGCGCAGGCGGTCATGCACACCTCCGGGCAGGCCTTCATGATGGCCTTCCAGGCCGGCGGCCCGCACGCCCAGGACCGCGGCATGGAGGCCGTGGCCTACGCGTACGTGGAGCAGTCCCGCACGCCGGACACGGCGGAGTGGACCAAGCCGCAGGGCAAGCGGGACCCGCTCGCGCTCACCAAGCAGTTCACGCCGGTCCCCCGCGGCATCGGCCTGGTCATCGGCTGCAACACCTTCCCCACCTGGAACGGCTATCCGGGCCTGTTCGCCTCCCTCGCCACCGGCAACGCCGTCCTGGTCAAGCCCCACCCCCGCGCGGTGCTGCCGCTCGCCCTCACCGTCCGGGCCGCCCGCGAGGTCCTCACCGAGGCCGGCTTCGACCCGAACCTGGTCGCGCTGGCCGCCGAGCGCCCCGGCGAGGGCATCGCCAAGACCCTGGCGACCCGCCCGGAGATCCGGATCGTCGACTACACCGGCTCCACCGCCTTCGGGGACTGGCTGGAAGCCAACGCCCGCCAGGCCCAGGTGTACACGGAGAAGGCCGGCGTCAACACGGTGATCGTGGAGTCGACCGACGACTACAAGGGCATGCTCGCCAACCTGGCCTTCTCGCTCTCGCTGTACAGCGGCCAGATGTGCACCACCCCGCAGAACCTGCTGATCCCCCGCGACGGCATCCGCACCGACCAGGGCGACAAGTCCTACGACGAGGTCACCGCCGACCTGGCCCGCGCCGTCGACGGCCTCCTCGGCGACGACGCCCGCGCGAACGCCCTGCTCGGCGCCATCGTCAACCCGGACGTCAAGGCCCGCCTGGAGGCCGCCGCCGGGCTCGGGGAGGTCGCCCTCGCCTCCCGCGAGGTGACCAACCCGGAGTTCCCGGACGCGGTCGTGCGCACCCCGGTGATCGTCAAGCTGGACGGTGCCAAGCCCGAGGACGAGGCCGCGTACACCAGCGAGTGCTTCGGCCCGGTCTCCTTCGCCGTCGCCGTCGACTCCGCCGGCCACGCGGTGGAGCTGCTGCGCGGCAGTATCCGCGAGAAGGGCGCGATGACGGTGGGCGCGTACACCACCGACCCGGAGGTCGAGGAGGCCGTGCGGGAGGTCTGCCTGGACGAGGCCGCCCAGCTCTCCCTCAACCTCACCGGCGGGGTGTACGTCAACCAGACGGCCGCCTTCTCCGACTTCCACGGCTCGGGCGGCAACCCGGCGGCCAACGCGGCCCTGTGCGACGGCGCCTTCGTGGCCAACCGCTTCCGCGTGGTGGAGGTCCGCCGCCAGGCCTGAGCCGACTCCCCTACGGCACCTGCGGTGCGCCCCCTGTGGCGCTCCAGTGGTACAGCGTCATGGCCACACTGGTCGCGAGGTTGTAGCTGGAGACCTGGGGGCGCATCGGCAGCGCCACCAGGTGGTCGGCCCGTGCCCGCAGCTCCCGCGAGAGCCCGCTGCGCTCGGAGCCGAACGCGAGGAGCGCGTCGTCCGGCAGCTTCAGCCCCCGGATGTCCTCGCCCTCCGGGTCCAGCGCGAACACCGGCCCCGGCGGCAGCTCGGCCGCCTCCAGCCGCTCCACGACGGTCGCGAAGTGCAGCCCCGCCCCGCCGCGCACCACCGTGGGGTGCCAGGGGTCGAGCGTGCCGGTGGTGACCACGCCGGTCGCCCCGAAACCGGCGGCCAGCCGGATCACCGCCCCCGCGTTGCCGAGGTTGCGCGGCTGGTCGAGGACCACGACGGGAGCGCGCCGGGGCAGGTGCGCCAGCGCCTGGAGCCCGGCCGCCCGCGCGGGCCGCACGGCCAGGGCGGCCACCGCGGTCGGGTGCGGCCGCGCGACGAGCGACGCGTAAGCCTCCTGCGACACCTCGGTCAGCAGCCCCGCCAGCACCCCGCGCAGGTCCGGCGCCAGCTCGTCGGCGAGGGCCAGGGCGCCCGAGCGGTCGCTGGTGACGGCCACCGGCACCTCGGCACCGAAGCGCAGGGCGTGCTTGAGGGCGTGGAAGCCGTCCAGCAGCACGCACCGGCCGGCGTGCGAGTGCCAGGCGGCCGGCGGGCCGGGGTCGGCGGGGTGGGTCATGTGCGGAAGCCTACGTGCGTGGGGCCGGGGTCCTTCCCGTCCACCGCGTCCGCTCCGGCCGCGGTGGACGGGACCTCGCCCTCCGGGGCCCGGCTCCGGGTGCGAGGCCCGGGCACCGTCGCCGTACGACCGGCGCCGTGCCCCTCCGCCGCCCCCGCGGGCACCAACGCGGCCCACCGGCCCGGCAGCCGGCCGCGCACCCGTGCCGCCCGGCCGCCCAGCCGGCGCAGGAACGAGGCCGGCAGGAAGACCGCGTCGGCGGCGATCATCGCCAGCGAGAAGAACGGCAGTCCCAGCGTCACCGCGATCACCGCGTGCTCGGTCATCATCACGGCGAGGAGCACGTTCTTGACCCGCCGGTTGAAGAGCGTGAACGGGAAGGCGACCTGCACGGCGACCGTGCCGTACGTGATGAGCATGACCAGCGTGCCGTTGGCGGCCAGCGCGTCGGACAGCGCGGGCCACGGCGAGAAGTAGTCCAGGTGCAGCGGGTAGTAGACGGCCGTGCCGTCCTGCCAGCGCGAACCCTGGATCTTGTACCAGCCGGCCGTCGCGTAGATCAGACACGCCTCGGCCATGATCACGAGCAGCGCGCCGTTGTGCACGATGTTGGTGATCACGTCCAGCAGGATCCGCGGCTGAGCGCCCTCCCCGCTCCGCCCCACGAGCCACCACAGGCCCAGCGAGACCCACACCATCCACAGCAGCGCCGGGACGAACCAGTCGCCGTCGAGCAGACCGGCCGTCGTCACCGCCACCAGCAGAAACCCCAGGGCGCACCAGAGCACCGGCCCGGCCCGGTCCACGACACGCTCTCCACGCGCGCGTGCGGCCGCAACGCGCCGGGCGCGGCGCGCGTCCAGCGACCACACCTGGCCGCACCGGGTGAGGACCAGATAGATGCTCATGAGGTGCACGACGTTGTCGCCGCCGTCCCCCATGAAGACGCTGCGGTTCTGCAGCGAGAGCACGCCGACCATGAACAGCACGGACATGGTGCGGGTGCGCCAGCCCAGCAGGAGCAGGACGCTGCTCAGGACGGCCAGTGCGTAGACGGTCTCGAACCAGGCCCGCCCGTCCGACCACATCAGTGCCGTGAAGGCGCCGTTGTCCGCGATCATCTGCTCGGCGAGGTCGTGGCCCCAGGGCCCGTCAGGACCGTACAGCTCGTTCCGGTGGGGCAGTTCGCGCAGCAGGAAGAGCAGCCAGGTGGCGCTGAAGCCGATGCGGACCACGGCGGTCTGGTACGGGCCGAGCGCGGCCTCCGTGACGCGGGCGATGGAGCGGGAGACCGAGAGGACGATGCCGTTCACGCGGCGCCACCTCCCTTCCCGGTCTTCCCGGCCGCCCCGGCCCCGGCGTCCGCGGTTTCCGGGGACACGGACCACCAGGGCAGCTCGCGGAGGGTCGGCCGGCCGGAGACCTTCTCGCCGCTCCACGAGGGCGGCTCGACGTTCGTGGTCCGGGAACGGTACTGGACGCGCTCGATCACGCCGCCGGGTGCGGCGGCGGGCTCGCGGTCCAGGCGCAGCAGCGCGATGCGGCGCAGATACGTCTCGGACAGGGAGCCCCTCAGGCCCACCGGGCGGTTCTCGGAGTCGTGGGTCGCGACGAAGAAGTCCCAGGCCCGGCGCAGTTCGTTCTGCTGGGTGTGGCTCGGCAGCGGATTGCCGTCGATGGCCCGGCCGTCCTCGGCGGACAGGTCGTACCAGCCGGTCGTCCGTATCCCGCCGTCCGCCGTGCCGACCTCGGCACGGACCTGGACGGAGACGTTCTGCTGGAGCGGGTTGGGCGCGAAGAGCTTCCAGTTCTGCTCGAACTCCGGGAAGACCCACTCGTCCACCGCGGCGCCGTGCTGCTTGGTGAGCGTGTTGGACGGGGCCACGTGCAGGAACACCAGGCCCATGTGGGCGCAGACGGCGACCGCGACCACCGCGAGGGCGACCACGGCACCGATCTGGTAGCGCGGGGAGAGCGCGGCGACGCCGGTACGGGGCTCGGGTGGCCGGGCGGCATGTGGTGCGCCGGCCTCCCCGGAGGCGGAGACACCGCCGGCCACGGCACCCTCGACCTCTCCGGACTCCCCGGACTCCCCGGACTCCCCGGACTCCCCGGACTCCCCGGCAGCCTTCACCGGCTCTTCCGGAACCTCGGCGGACCCAGCGGACCCAGCGGACCCAGCGGTCTCGGCCGACCCGGCCGACCCGGCGGACCCGCCAGACTCCTCGGCACCCGCTTCCCCGTCCGGCACGTCCTGCCCGTACGGCCCGCCCTGCCCCTGCCGGGCGTCCGAGTCCTTGTCGTGCGCGTCCATTCCGCCCCGTTCGGTCCCGATCCGTCCATCCGCCCGTCCCGTCACGGGACGCCCAGCGCCACCCGTGCGGCTGCTCGGCGACGTTCGAACGGGAACGGTACTCAGGACCGGCCGCCCGCACAGCCCCCCGGCGGACCGGCCGCACCGTGGCCGTCGCCACATCGGGCCGGACGGCAGGGCGCCGGCGGGGACGGTCTACAGAACGTGCCCGGGCTCTCCCTTGTCGTCGACCACGGGACGCCCGGCCGCGGCCCACTCCTGCATGCCGCCGTCGACGTTCACCGCGTCGACGCCCCGCTGGACCAGGTACATGGTGGCCTGTGCCGAACGGCCCCCGACGCGGCAGAGCACGTGCACCCGGCCGTCCTGCGGCGCGGCCTCGGCCAGCTCGCCGTAGCGGGCCACGAACTCGCTGAGGGGAATGTGCAGCGCCCCGGCGGCATGACCCGCCTGCCACTCGTCGTCCTCACGGACGTCCAGCAGGAAGTCGCCGTCCTTGAGGTCGTCGATCCCGACCGTGGGCACACCAGCTCCGAAACTCATGCCCCAGACGCTACCGGAGCCGCCACCGCGCTCAGTCCTCCGCGAGCGCCCCCGCCAGCTCCGCCTCCCGCTCGCGCACCTGGGTCGCCAGCTGCTCGGCGATCTCGTCCAGGAGCCGGTCGGGGTCGTCCGGGGCCAGCCTGAGCATCGCGCCGATCGCGCTCTCCTCCAGCTCCTTGGCGAGCAGGGTCAGCATCTCCTTGCGCCGGTCGAGCCATTCGAGCCGGACGTACAGCTCCTCGCCGCGGCTCGGGCGGCGCTCGGACACCGGCCCGGCGGCCCACTCCTCGGCCAGCTCCCGCAGCTCCGCCTCGTCACCGCGGGCGTAGGCGGCGTTGACACGCGTGATGAACTCCTCACGCCGGACCCGCTCGGCCTCCTCCTGCGCCAGGTCGGGGTGTGCCTTGCGGGCCAGCTCGCGGTAGAGCTTGCGGGCCTCCTCGCCGGGCCGGACCCGCTGCGGGGGCCGCACCGCCTGGTCCGTGAGCATCGCGGTCGCCTCGGGGAACAGCCCGTCCCCGTCCATCCAGCCGTTCAGCAGCTCCTCGACCCCGGGAATCGGCATCAGCCGGGCCCGCGCCTCGTCGGCCCGGCGCAGGTCCTCGGCGTCACCCGTGCGGGCCGCCCTGGCCTCGAGGATCTGCGCCTCCAGCTCCTCCAGCCGGGCGTACACCGGGCCGAGCCGCTGCTCGTGCAGCCGCGAGAAGTTCTCGACCTCCACGCGGAAGGTCTCCAGCGCGATCTCGTACTCGATGAGTGCCTGCTCGGCGGCCCGTACGGCCTGTTCCAGCCGTTCCTCGGGACGCGGCGCACCCTCCTGCTCGGGCTCAGCTTCCGGCGTCGTCACCCGACCAGCCTAGGGCCTGCGGGCAAGGGGGCCGCCCACGCGATCGCGGCCGCTCCCGTCACACCCCCGGCTCCGCCGCGACCCGTCCGGCCCGCACCGCGGCCACCAGCTCCGCGTGATCCGCCTCCGTACGGTCGGCGTAGGCGACGGCGAAAGCGGCCACGGCCTCGTCCAGCTCGCCGTTCTTGCCGCAGTAGCCCGCGATCACCCGCGGGTCGGCGCTGTGCGCGTGGGCGCGGGCCAGCAGGGCGCCGGTCATGCGGCCGTAGTCGTCCAGCTGGTCGGCGGCCAGGGCGGCGGGGTCGACGCTGCCCTTGCGGTTGCGGAACTGCCGCACCTGGAAGGGCCGCCCGTCGACCGAGGTCCAGCCCAGCAGGATGTCGCTGACCACCTGCATCCGCTTCTGCCCCAGGACCACCCGGCGGCCCTCGTGCGCGGTCCCGGGTGCCTCGAACCCGGCGGCGGCGAGGTGGGGCAGCAGTGCGGAGGGCCGGGCCTCCTTGACCTGGAGCACGAGCGGTTCGCCCCGGTGGTCCAGGAGCAGCACGACGTACGACCGCGTGCCGACGCTGCCGGTGCCGACGACCCGGAAGGCCACGTCGTGCACCGCGTACCGGGCCAGCAGCGGCAGCCGGTCCTCGGAGAGCGTGCCCAGGTACGCCTCCAGGGCCCCCGCGACCGTCGCCGCCTCGGTGTCCGTCACCCGGCGCAGCACGGGCGCCGCGTCCACGAAGCGCCGTCCGCCGTCCTCGGTGGACTCGGTCGACTTCGCGGCGAAGCGCCCGCTGGTGTTGGCCCGCGCCTTCTCGGACACCCGCTCCAGCGTGCCGAGCAGGTCGTGGGCGTCGGTGTGGGAGACCAGTTCCTCGTCCGCGATGGCGTTCCAGGCGTCCAGTGCGGGGAGCTTCGCAAGCAGCCGCATGGTGCGCCGGTAGGCGCCGGTCGCGTCGTGGGCGGCCTCGCGGCAGGTGTCCTCGTCGGCCCCGGCCTCCCGGCCCGCGAGGACGAGGGAGGCGGCGAGCCGCTTGACGTCCCACTCCCAGGGGCCGCGGACCGTCTCGTCGAAGTCGTTCAGGTCGATGACCAGGCCGCCGCGGGCGTCGCCGTAGAGGCCGAAGTTGGCGGCGTGCGCGTCGCCGCAGATCTGGGCGCCGACCCCGGTCACCGGCGTGCGCGCCAGGTCGTACGCCATCAGGCCCGCCGATCCGCGCAGGAAGGCGAACGGCGTGGCCGCCATCCGCCCGGCCCGGATCGGGGCGAGCCCCGGTATCCGGCCGCGGTTGGACTCCTCGACCGCGCTCACCGCGTCCGGCCGGGCGGCGTCCAGGTCGAGCGCGGCGTGCGCGGACCGCGGGACGCGCGTGCGCAGCGCCTTGCCCTCCGCCTTCGGGGAACCGGCCGCGGGCCACCGCGCGAACCCGGGAACGACCGGCATCCGCCCGCCCCGCGCCGCCCCGCCCGTTCCTCCCGCGTCCCCGCCCGCACGGGCCGCCGGCACCTCCGCGGCCACCGCCTCCCCGCTCGCCGCCCGCGTGCCCGTCCCCGCCGTCGCCCCGGTCATCCCGGCCGCCCTCCCCGTGCTCGTCGTACTCGTCCCGTACCTGCGTCTTCGTACCGCGTCGTTCGCTACCGCCGCCGTGCCCGTGCGGCGGGCGTACCCGCGCCCCGCACCCGAGTCCGCGCACTCCGCGCGCCAGTACGCACCCGCGCCCCGCGCGCCGAGCCGCTCCCCGCCCCGGCGCGCCACGACCGTACCCCCGGCCGCACCGCCCGTACACGGGCCCCTGCCCGCCGCCCGCATAACGCCGGGCAGGGGGCGGAACAGGAGGTGCCCCCGCCCCCCGCGGCGCGCCTACGGTAGCCAGCGATCACCACGGAGCGCGTCCGCCGAAGCAACCACAGCAGCCTGCCCCGCGCCGGCGGGCGCGCTCCCTGTCCCCGACGTCCCGGATGTCGCACGTCCCGTTCAGCTTCCCCAGGGACCACCCACCGAGGAGACCGAGGAACCGCCATGACCTCCGACACCCCCACCACCCCCGACGCGCCCAGGCCCGGCCCCGGGCCGGGACCCGGTCCGGGTTACGGCGGCGACCGCGGCATCAGCCGCAAGACGCTGCTCAGGGCGGCCGTCGCCGCCGGCGCCACCGTCCCGCTGCTCGCCACCGGCGGCATCGCGCTGGCCCGGGACGCCGCCCGCTCCTCCGACGGGCAGCGGCTGACGCCGACGCCGTACTGCGACGACGGCGACGACCTGACGCCCGACCAGATGGAGGGCCCGTACTTCAAGCCGAACTCGCCGCTGCGCACCAGCCTGGTCACGCCCGGCACCCCGGGCACCCCGCTGACCGTCGGCGGCTACGTCTTCGGCCGGAACTGCGTCCCGCTGTCCGGCGTGCTCCTCGACTTCTGGCAGGCCGACGACGACGGCGACTACGACATGGCCGGCTACACCTTCCGCGGTCACCAGTTCAGCGACGCCACCGGCGCCTTCGCCCTGCAGACGATCGTCCCCGGCCTCTATCCCGGCCGGACCCGGCACATCCACGTCAAGGTGCAGGCCCCCGGCGAGCCCGTGCTGACCACCCAGCTGTACTTCCCGGGCGAGCCCCGCAACAGCACGGACACGATCTTCGACCCGGCCCTGCTGATGAACGTCCGCGGGGCCGGCAACGGCAAGGAGGGCACCTACGACTTCGTCCTGAACGTGGACGGCGGCACCGGACCCACGGATCCGCCCACCGACCCGCCGGGCGGCACCTGGGCGAGCGGCCACGCCTACACCGCCGGCGACCGGGTCACGTACGGCGGACGCTCCTACCGCTGTCTCCAGGCGCACACCTCGATGACCGGCTGGGAACCCCCCAACGTGCCGGCCCTGTGGCAGCCGGAGCCCTGAGACCTTCCTCACAGCATCGCGTCACGGGTCACCGCCCCCGGACATGCGAAAGCCCCCCAGGTCCGAGACCTGGGGGGCTTCCGGCTGGTGCGCGAGGGGGGAGTTGAACCCCCACGCCCTTGCGGGCACTGGAACCTGAATCCAGCGCGTCTGCCTATTCCGCCACCCGCGCATTGGGTGTGTCTTCCGGGCTTTTCCTTGCGGTCCGGCGCCTTCCGACACGAGAACATTAGCACGCTGGAAGGGGGCGATTCACATCCCTTTCCCAGGGCGGACCGGGGCGGACCGGGGCGCCCGCCCTTCTTCGGGCACTCGTCTCGGTCCGTGTCCGTTCACGTATCAACCTCGTACCGGTCCGGCCCGTCTCCCCAGGAGCCGGTAGGGGACCGCAGCCAGGTGCGGGACACTGGTCTGCGGCCGCCTCTACGATCCTGGGCATGAGTACCTGAGGGAGCACATCCCGAAGTGCCCGCGGGAGTTCGAAGGGGAGCCCCGGCGGGAACTCCGAGAGGCGTCGACACCCGTCGACCGGGCCGACAGGGGGAACCAGCCGATCGACCGGCGCGTGGATACGATCAGTAAGCAGTACCAGGTGGGCAGTGCGCGCACGCACCGCACGACGCGGAGCGGCACTGCGCAAGGCAGCAGTACGCAGCACAGCACTACGCAGGACAGTGGAAGCGGACAGGACGGCAGCGACGGAGGAGGTGCCCCATGGGAGTCCTGAAGAAGTTCGAGCAGCGGCTCGAAGGCCTGGTCAACGGCACCTTCGCGAAGGTCTTCAAGTCCGAGGTGCAGCCCGTGGAGATCGCGGGAGCGCTTCAGCGTGAATGCGACAACAACGCGACCATCTGGAACCGCGACCGCACCGTCGTGCCCAACGACTTCATCGTGGAACTGAGCACGCCCGACTTCGAGCGCCTCAGCCCCTACTCCGGACAGCTCGGCGACGAGCTGGCCGGCATGGTCCGCGACTACGCCAAGCAGCAGCGCTACACCTTCATGGGACCGATCAAGGTCCACCTCGAGAAGGCGGACGACCTCGACACCGGCCTGTACCGGGTGCGCAGCCGTACGCTCGCCTCCTCCAGCAGCCACCAGGGCGGCCCGGCCCCCGCCGCGCCCCCGGCACCCCCCGCACGGCCCGGCGGACCGGGCGGCGGATACGGCTACCCGCCGGCCGCCCCCGCAGGCGCCCCGCCCATGCCGGCCGCGCCGCCGCCCGGCGGCCGCACCGGCGGCTACGGCTACCCGCAGCCCGCCGGCGGCCAGCAGCCGCCTCCCGCGCCCGCCCCCGGCGGACGCACCCGCCACTGGATCGAGATCAACGGCAACCGCCACCAGATCTCCCGCGCGACGCTCGTGCTGGGCCGCAGCACCGAGGCCGACGTGCGGATCGACGACCCCGGCGTCTCCCGCCGGCACTGCGAGATCCGGACCGGAACGCCCCCGACGATCCAGGATCTCGGCTCCACCAACGGCATCGTGGTGGACGGGCAGCACACCACCCGCGCTACGCTCCGCGACGGCTCGCGAATCGTCGTGGGCAGCACCACCGTTATCTACAGGCAAGCCGAAGGGTGATCCGGGGGCAATGTCAGAGCTGACCCTCACGGTCATGCGGCTGGGTTTTCTCGCCGTACTGTGGCTGTTCGTGATCGTGGCCGTGCAGGTCATCCGCAGCGACCTCTTCGGTACGCGGGTCACCCAGCGCGGCGCGCGGCGCGACGCCGCCCGACCGCAGCAGACCGCCACGCGCCAGGGCCAGGCGCCTCCGCCGCAGCGCCAGCAGTCCGGCGGCGGCCGCGGGCGCCGTGGCGCGCCCACCAAGCTGGTCGTGACGGAGGGCACCCTCACCGGCACCACCGTCGCCCTCCAGGGCCAGACCATCACGCTCGGCCGGGCGCACGACTCGACGATCGTGCTGGACGACGACTACGCCTCCAGCCGCCATGCCAGGATCTACCCGGACCAGAACGGCCAGTGGATCGTCGAGGACCTGGGCTCCACCAACGGCACCTACCTGGACCGGGCCCGGCTGACGACCCCGACGCCGATCGGCCCCGGGGCGCCGATCCGCATCGGCAAGACCGTCATCGAGCTGCGGAAGTAGTGCTACACCAATGAATGAGCGCGAGCGGAGCGAGCACGCAGCGGTGGCCGGCACCCCGGGCCCCGGCGCGCTCCCGACCGGAGGGTGGGCAGTGTGGCTCGACACGACCGGCTGCAGTCGGAGCCGACGGGCGAGGTGCGCATGAGTCTGTCACTGCGCTTCGCCGCCGGTTCCCACAAGGGCATGATCCGGGAGGGCAACGAGGACTCCGGCTACGCCGGTCCCCGCCTGCTCGCCATCGCCGACGGCATGGGCGGCCAGGCCGCCGGTGAGGTCGCCTCCTCCGAGGTGATCTCCACCATCGTCGCCCTCGACGACGACGTGCCCGGCTCCGACGTCCTCACCTCCCTCGGCGCCGCCGTGCAGCGCGCCAACGACCAGCTGCGGCAGATGGTCGAGGAGGACCCCGCCCTGGAGGGCATGGGCACCACCCTGACCGCGCTGCTGTGGACCGGCCAGCGCCTGGGCATGGTCCACGTCGGCGACTCCCGCGCCTACCTGCTGCGCGACGGCGTCCTCACCCAGATCACGCAGGACCACACCTGGGTGCAGCGCCTCGTCGACGAGGGACGCATCACCGAGGAGGAGGCGGACACCCACCCGCAGCGCTCCCTGCTGATGCGGGCCCTGGGCAGCGGCGACCACGTGGAACCCGACCTGTCCATCCGCGAGGTGCGGGCCGGCGACCGCTACCTCATCTGCTCCGACGGACTCTCCGGCGTCGTCTCCCACCAGACGATGGAGGACGCCCTCGCCAGCTACCAGGGCCCCCAGGAGACCGTCCAGGAGCTGATCCAGCTCGCCCTGCGCGGCGGCGGCCCGGACAACATCACCGTCATCGTCGCCGACGTCCTCGACCTCGACACCGGCGACACCCTCGCCGCACAGCTCTCCGACACCCCCGTGGTCGTCGGCGCCGTCGCGGAGAACCAGGCCCAGTCCAGCGACAACGGCATCATGCAGACCCCGGCCGGCCGCGCCGCCGGACTCGGCCGGCCGCGCGGCGGGGGCGGCGAGTTCGGCCCGCCCGGCAGCGGCGACACCACCGGCTTCGTCCCCACCGGCGGCTTCGACGACTACGGCCCCGACGACTTCGTCAAACCCCGCAAGAGCCGCAAGTGGCTGAAGCGGTCCCTCTACACCGTCCTCGCCCTCGCCGTCATCGGCGGCGGCACCTACGGCGGCTGGCGCTGGACCCAGACCCAGTACTACGTCGGCACCAACGACGACCACCTCGCGCTGTACCGGGGCATCAGCCAGGACCTCGCCTGGGTCTCGCTCTCGAAGGTCCAGAAGGACCACCCCGAGATCGAACTCAAGTACCTGCCGCCCTACCAGCAGAAACTGGTCGAGGCCACCATCCCCGAGGGCGACCTCAACGACGCCCGGGCCAAGATCGAGGAGCTGGCGGTCCAGGCCTCCGCCTGCAAGAAGCAGGCCGACCGGCGCGCGGCGGAGACCGAGGAGAACGCGAAGACGGGCGAGGGCGAGGCCGGAGGCACCACGGGAACCAGTGCCGCCTCCTTCACGTCCAAGGCCTCACCCAGCCCGAACCCGTCGGGCTCGCCCGAGGCACCCGAATCGTCCGAGTCCCCGTCCACGACCGCACCCACTCCAGGCTCAGGACCGACCCTCTCGGAGGAAGAGCAGAAGGTCGTCTCGCTGTGCGGTAAGCAGTAGGCAAGCCGTGAGAGGCCCTTTCACACGATGAGCAGTACTACCAACCCGTCGACGCAGCACACGTCCACGATCGGCGCCATCGGCGCCCCGAGCCGGCGCAACACCGAGCTGGCTCTGCTCGTGTTCGCCGTCCTCATCCCGGTCTTCGCCTACGCCAACGTGGGCCTCGCCATCAACGACGAGGTGCCCGCGGGCCTGCTGAGCTACGGCTTCGGCCTCGGCCTGCTGGCCGGCGTCGGCCACCTCGTCGTGCGCAAGTTCGCCCCGTACGCGGACCCGCTGCTGCTGCCGCTGGCCACCCTGCTCAACGGCCTCGGACTCGTCGCCATCTGGCGCCTGGACCAGTCCGAACTGCTCCAGAGCATCCACCAGGCCGGCAACGCCGCACCCCGCCAGCTGATCTACACCGCGATGGGCATCGCCCTGTTCGTCGCCGTGCTCGTCTTCCTCAAGGACCACCGCGTCCTGCAGCGCTACACCTACATCTCCATGGTCGGCGCCCTGTTCCTGCTGCTGCTCCCGCTCGTACCGGGCCTCGGCAAGAACATCTACGGCGCCAAGATCTGGATCCAGGTCGGTTCCTTCTCCATCCAGCCCGGTGAGTTCGCCAAGATCGTCCTCGCGATCTTCTTCGCCGGCTACCTGATGGTGAAGCGCGACGCGCTCGCCCTGGCCAGCCGCCGCTTCATGGGCCTCTACCTGCCGCGCGGCCGCGACCTCGGCCCCATCCTGGTCGTCTGGATCGTCTCGATCCTGATCCTCGTCTTCGAGACCGACCTCGGCACCTCGCTGCTGTTCTTCGGCATGTTCGTGATCATGCTGTACGTCGCCACCGAGCGGACCAGCTGGATCGTCTTCGGCATGCTGATGTCCGCCGTCGGCGCCGTCGGCGTGGCCACCTTCGAGCCGCACATCCAGCAGCGCGTCGACGCCTGGCTCGACCCGATGCGGGAGTTCATGCTCTCCCGCGCCAACCAGGTCGGCCACTCCGAGCAGGCCATGCAGGCCCTGTGGGCCTTCGGCTCCGGCGGCACCCTCGGCACCGGCTGGGGCCAGGGCCACTCCGAGCTGATCCGCTTCGCCGCCAACTCCGACTTCATCCTCGCCACCTTCGGCGAGGAACTCGGCCTCGCCGGCCTGATGGCCCTGCTCCTGCTCTACGCCTTGATCGTGGAACGCGGTGTGCGTACCGCCCTCGCCGCCCGCGACCCCTTCGGCAAGCTCCTCGCCATCGGCCTCTCCGGCGCCTTCGCCCTCCAGGTCTTCGTCGTCGCCGGCGGTGTCATGGGCCTCATCCCGCTCACCGGTATGACCATGCCCTTCCTGGCGTACGGCGGCTCCTCCGTCATCGCCAACTGGGCCCTGATCGGCATCCTGCTGCGCATCAGCGACACCGCGCGGAGACCGGCACCCGCCGCACCCGCCAGCCCCGACGCCGAGATGACCCAGGTGGTCCGACCGTGAACAAGCCCCTGCGCCGCATCGCGCTCTTCTGCGGTCTGCTCGTCCTGACCCTCCTCATCCGGGACAACTGGCTCCAGTACGTCCAGGCCGACGAGCTCAAGGAGGACGAGCACAACCGCCGCGTCGCCATCGAGCGGTACGCCAGCCCGCGCGGCGACATCATCGTCGACGGCAAGGCCATCACCGGACACGCCACCACCGAGGGCGACTTCAAGTACAAGCGCACCTACAAGGACGGCGCCATGTGGGCGCCCGTCACCGGCTACGTCTCCCAGGCCTTCGGCGCCACCCAGCTGGAGTCCATCGACGACGGCATCCTCACCGGCAACGACGACCGGCTGTTCTTCCGCAACACCCTCGACATGATCACGGGCAAGAAGCGCGAGGGCGGAAACGTCGTCACCACCCTCAACGCCGCCGCCCAGAAGGCCGCGTACGACGGCCTGAAGAAGCAGGGCGCCAAGGGCGCCGTCGTCGCCATCGAGCCGTCCACCGGCAAGATCCTCTCGATGGCCTCGTACCCCTCGTACGACCCGACCTCCATCGCGGGCAGCAACGACGCGGCCGGCGAGGCCTGGAACAGGCTCCAGAAGAAGAACAACCCCGACGACCCGATGCTCAACCGCGCCCTGCGCGAGGTCTACCCGCCCGGCTCCACCTTCAAGGTGGTCACCGCGGCGGCGGCCCTGGAGCACGGCAAGTACGACTCGGCGGACGAGAAGACCGACTCCCCGCTGCCCTGGACGATGCCCGGCACGACCACCGAGCTGAAGAACGAGGGCGACATCCCCTGCGAGGACGCCACCCTCCGCGAGGCCCTGCGCGTCTCCTGCAACACCGTCTTCGGCAAGCTCGGTTACGACCTCGGCAACGACAAGATGCTGGAGACCGCGAAGAAGTTCGGCTTCACCGAGGAGCAGTTCGTCCCGGTGCGCTCCAGCGCCTCCGTCTTCTCCGACGGCATGAACGACTCGCAGGTCGCGCTCTCCTCCATCGGCCAGTTCAACACCGCGGCCACCCCGCTGCAGATGGCCATGGTCACCTCGGCCATCGCCAACAACGGCACCCTGATGAAGCCGTACATGGTCGACGCGCTCCAGGCCCCCAACCTCGACACCATCGAGAAGACGGACCCCGAGGAGATGAGCAAGCCGCTGTCCGCGGACAACGCCCAGATCCTCCAGTCCATGATGGAGACCGTCGTCAAGGACGGCACGGGAACCAACGCCCAGATCGACGGCGTCACGGTGGGTGGCAAGACCGGTACCGCACAGCACGGCGAGAACAACAGCAAGAACCCCTACGCCTGGTTCATCTCGTACGCCAAGACCGACGACGGCAGCGCGCCCGTGGCGGTGGCCGTGGTGATCGAGGACGAGAACGCCGTGCGCGACGACATCTCCGGCGGCGGCCTCGCGGCACCGATCGCGAAGAACGTCATGGAGGCCGTCATCGACAGCAAGAAGTGACCGCGCCCTGAACGGGACGTGACTCCGGTCACGTCCCCTTCACATCGGCGCACGTTGCGATACCGGTCCTGTATCGGCTGCCCGGCTCGGCCAAGGGGCCACGAGCGAGCCGGGTACGGTAGGCCGGACGGCAGCCTCCGACCGTACAAGCATGCCGGTCGGGACCGACGGAGAGGGCTGGTAGGTAACCATGGAAGAGCCGCGTCGCCTCGGCGGCCGGTACGAGCTGGGCCCCGTGCTCGGCCGTGGTGGCATGGCGGAGGTTTACCACGCTCATGACACCCGGCTCGGACGCCAGGTGGCGGTGAAGACGCTCCGCGCGGATCTCGCTCGCGACCCGTCCTTCCAGGCCCGCTTCCGCCGGGAGGCCCAGTCGGCCGCCTCGCTCAACCATCCCGCGATCGTGGCGGTCTACGACACGGGCGAGGACTACATCGACGGGGTCTCCATCCCGTACATCGTCATGGAGTACGTCGACGGCTCCACGCTCCGTGAGCTGCTCCACTCCGGCCGCAAGCTGCTGCCGGAGCGGACGCTGGAGATGACCATCGGCATCCTCCAGGCCCTGGAGTACTCGCACCGGGCCGGCATCGTCCACCGCGACATCAAGCCGGCCAACGTCATGCTCACGCGCAACGGCCAGGTCAAGGTCATGGACTTCGGCATCGCCCGCGCCATGGGCGACTCCGGCATGACGATGACCCAGACCGCAGCCGTGATCGGCACCGCCCAGTACCTCTCCCCGGAGCAGGCCAAGGGCGAGCAGGTCGACGCCCGCTCCGACCTGTACTCCACGGGCTGCCTGCTCTACGAGCTGCTCACGGTCCGCCCGCCCTTCGTCGGCGACTCCCCGGTGGCCGTCGCCTACCAGCACGTGCGCGAGGAACCGCAGGCGCCGAGCGTCTTCGACCCCGAGATCACGCCCGAGATGGACGCGATCGTGCTGAAGGCCCTGACCAAGGACCCCGACTACCGCTACCAGTCGGCCGACGAGATGCGCCTCGACATCGAGGCCTGCCTCGACGGCCAGCCCGTCGCCGCCACCGCCGCACTGGGCGCCATGGCCGCGGGCGGCTACGGCGCCTACCCCGACGACCAGCCGACCACCGCCCTGCGCTCGGACGCGGGCGGCGGTGCCACGACCATGCTGCCGCCGATGAACCCGGACGACGGCGGCTACGGCTACGACGACCGCCCCGACCGGCGCCGCCAGCAGCCCCGCAAGAAGAACACCTCCACGATCCTCCTGGTTCTGGCCGGCATCCTCGTCCTGGTCGGCGCCATCCTGATCGGCAAGTACGTCGTCAGCGGAGGCGGAGGTCCCGGTGACAGCACCGTCTCGGTGCCGAACCTGGTCGGTCAGACGCAGGACGACGCCGAGAAACTGCTCACCAACTCCGACCTCAAGCTGGGAACGGTCGAGCAGAAGCCCTGCGAGGACCAGAAGAAGGGCAGCATCTGCGACCAGGACCCCAAGCAGGGCACCGAGGTCGACAAGGAGTCCACCGTCAACCTGGTGGTCTCGACGGGCGCGCCGAAGGTCGCCGTCCCGAACGTCATCGACAAGAACATCGACGAGGCCAAGCAGCAGCTCGAGGACAAGGGCTTCGACGTCGAGACCAAGAAGACCGAGTCCTCCCAGGACGAGGGCACGGTACTCAGCCAGAACCCCGACCCGGGCAAGGAGCTGGAGAAGGGCTCCACGGTGACCCTGGAGGTCGCCAAGGCCGAGGAGAAGGCGACGGTGCCGGACGTCGTGGGCCGGTCCTGCGACGAGGCCAAGGCCCAGGTGGAGAGCGGCGGCGACCTGACGGCCGTCTGCGCGGACCAGCCGACGAACGACCCGAACCAGAACGGCAAGGTCATCTCCACGACGCCCACGGCGAACACGAAGGTCGACAAGGGCTCCAAGGTGACGATCTTCGTTGGCAAGGTCGCGGAGAAGACGAAGGTGCCCGAGATCAAGCTCGGTACGCCCCTGGCCCAGGCCCAGCAGACCCTGAACCAGGCCGGCTTCACCAACATCCAGGTCTCCGGTCCCAACGACGACAACGCCGTCGTGATAGGGCAGAACCCGCCGGCCAACAGCGAGGTCGACGACCCGGCCGCCACCCAGATCACCCTCACCACGGTGGGTGGCAACGGCGGCAACAACGGGGGCGACAACGGCGGCATCATCGGCGGCCTCCCCGGCCGGGACTGACCCGCCCGCACAACGACCGGAGCCCCGGCCCCTCGACCGAGGGACCGGGGCTCCGTGGTGTCCGTGCTCTGCGTCAGGTGGTCAGCGCAGTTCCTCGGGCGGCGTCCGGTCGCCGTCCACCTTCTCCGTGCGGACCAGCTCGCCCCAGACCACGTACCGGTAGCGGCTCGTGTAGACCGGGGTGCAGGTCGTCAGCGTGATGTAGTGGCCGGCCTTCTTCTTGCCGGACTCGCCGGGGACCGCGTCCAGGACGTCGACGTTGAACTTCGAGGTCTCGGGCAGGACGGCGTACGTCTTGTACACGTACCAGGTGTCCTTCGTCTCGAAGACGATCGGGTCGCCCTTCTCGATCTTGTCGATGTTGTGGAACCTCGCCCCGTGCCCGTCGCGATGGGCCGCCAGCGAGAAGTTCCCCTTCTTGTCCGAGGTGGGCAGCGTCGCCTTGACCGGGTCGGTGTAGTAGCCGGCCACGCCGTCGTTGAGGATCTTCATCGACGTGCCCTTCTCCACCAGGACGTCGCCCTCGCCCATCGCCGGCACGTGCAGGAAGCCGATGCCCGCCTTGGTGTCCAGCGCCCCCGGGCCGTCCGGGCCGTCGCCCACCCGGTCCTGGGCCCAGTTGTCCCGGACCTTCTCCGCCTGCTTGTCGGCCGCGCGGTCGGCGACCACGTTCGTCCACCACAGCGAGTAGACGACGAACAGGCCCATCACCAGGCCCGCGGTGATGAGCAGTTCGCCGAAGACGCTGACCGCCTGCGCGACGATCCGTCCGGGACCCCGGCCGCGCCGGCGGCGGCGTGCCGCCCCGGACTCCGGTGGGCCGTCCTCGCCGGCGTGCTCCTGGTGCTCCGTGTCGGTGGTCGCTGCCACTGGTCATCCGCCCTTAACTGACGAGCGCATCCGGCTTGCCCTTGCTGCGCGGCCGTTCCTCGACCATCTTGCCCCAGACGATCATGCGGTACTTGCTGGTGAACTCCGGCGTGCACGTGGTGAGGGTGATGTAGCGGCCGGGCCCCTTGAAGCCCGACTGCTTCGGGACCGGGTCCAGCACGCTGACGTTGCTCGGCGACGTCACCGGCAGGATCGACGCCATCTTGTAGACGAAGTACTTGTCCTGCGTCTCCACGACGATCGGGTCGCCCGGCTCCAGCTTGTTGATGTACCGGAAAGGCTCGCCGTGCGTGTTGCGGTGCCCCGCGAGCCCGAAGTTGCCGGTCCCGGCGTCCGGCATCGCCGTCTTCAGCCCGTCCTCCGCGTAGTGCCCGACCATGCCCCGGTCCAGCACCTTCTTGCTGCTGATGCCCTCCGCGATCGGCACGACCACGTCCAGCTTGGGGATGTGCAGCAGCGCGAAACCCTGGCCCGGTTCGAACGTCCCCGGGTTGCGCTTGCCGTTCGCCCAGTCGTCCTGGAGGTTGCTCGCGGCCTGGTTCGCCTGCGCGTGCGCCCGGACGTTCGTCCACCACAGCTGGTAGGTGACGAACAGCAGCATCAGCACGCCGGTCGTGATGAAGATCTCACCTATGGCCCGGCTCGCGATCACCGCTGCGCCGGGCTTGCGCGCACGGGCCTGCCGACGGGCCTCCACACGCGACAGAGGGGCCTTCGGGGTCTCTTCGGCCTCCACCTCCGCCGAGTGGCCCCTGGACGCCCCACGGCGCCCGTGACGCCGTTTCGCGGCCTTCCTGCGGGCCGCGCGCCCGCCGCCGGCCGGGCCGTCCCCGGCGGAGCCCGTCTCGGTGGCCGTCCGTCGCACCGGCGGCTCGGGAATCCGCAGCGCCACCGTCTCGTCGTCGGCGAGCGGCACCCGGTACTCCGCCCCGGAGGCGAAGTCCTCGTACCAACCGTCCCCGAACGCACCGGAATCCCCGTACGGCTGCCCGTACGAGGATCCCTGGTCACCGGCCGTGCCGGAGTCGCGCTCGGGGCGCAGCGCGGTCACGCCGTGGCCCTGCCCACCACCGGGGCGAGCCCCGCCGACCTCGCCACCGCGCCCTGGTCGCCGCACTCCACCAGCCAGTTGGCCAGCATCCGGTGCCCGTGCTCGGTGAGCACCGACTCCGGGTGGAACTGCACGCCCTCGACGGGCAGTTCCCGGTGGCGCAGGCCCATCACGATCCCGTCCGGCGTACGGGCCGTCACCTCCAGCTCCGGCGGCACCGTGTCCGGCTCCGCCGCCAGCGAGTGGTACCGGGTCGCCGTGAACGGCGAGGGCAGGCCCGCGAAGACGCCCTTGTCCGTGTGCTCGACGGGCGAGGTCTTGCCGTGCAGCAGCTCCGGCGCCCGGTCCACCACACCGCCGTACGCCACCTGCATCGACTGCATGCCCAGGCACACGCCGAAGACCGGCACCCCGGTCTCCGCGCAGTGCCGGACCATGTCGACGCACACGCCGGCCTGCTCCGGAGTTCCCGGGCCCGGCGACAGCAGCACGCCGTCGAACCGGTCCTGGGCGTGTGCCGTCGACACCTCGTCGTTGCGCAGCACCTCGCACTCGGCGCCGAGCTGGTAGAGGTACTGGACCAGGTTGAAGACGAAGCTGTCGTAGTTGTCGACGACGAGGATGCGCGCGCTCACTGGTTGTCCACCGTCACATCGTTGAAGGGCAGCAGCGGTTCGGCCCAGGGGAAGACGTACTGGAAGAGGACGTAGACCACGATCGTCGCCAGCATGAGCGAGAGCAGCGCCTTCACCCACGCGTTTCCCGGCAGATGCCGCCAGATCCAGCCGTACATGCCGTCCCTTCCGTCGCACCACGACGCCACACACACGCCGTACCGCACCAGACTAGCGGCGCCGAGCCCTCCGGAACGGCCCTAATCCACAGGCTGGGCATACTGCAGGTCCGCCGTGCCCGAGTAGCCCGGCAGCGTCACCCGCCCGTCGTCCTCGACCTTCCAGCCGAGCCCGTACACGTTGACGTACACCATGTAGTTCTGGATCGCCGGCGACTTCGCCAGCGTGTTCTTGAGCCGCTCCGGGGCGCCGACCGCCTGGATCTTGTACGGCGGTGAGTAGACGCGGCCCTGCAGGATCAGCGTGTTGCCCACACAGCGCACCGCGCTGGTGGAGATCAGCCGCTGGTCCATCACCTTGATGCCCTCGGCACCGCCCTGCCACAGCGCGTTCACCACGGCCTGGAGGTCCTGCTGGTGGATCACCAGGTAATCGGGCTGCGGCTCCGGGTAGCCGGGGAGCTTCGCGGTGGCGTCCGGCGGGGCGTCGTCGAGCGTGACGGTGATCGCCTCGCCCTTCAGCTTCTGCGTACCCGCCTTCTCCTCCAGCGCCGCGAGCTTGTCGTCCTCCGACTTCGTACGGCCGTCGTCGCGCTCGGCGAACGATTCGACCTCCTCGCGCAGGGCCCCGTTCGACTCCTCCAGATCGCCGTTCTCCCGGCTGCGCTCATGGACGAGATCGGACAACTTGAGCAAAGAGGCGTCCGTACGGATATTGGTGCCCTTCGCGGTATTGAAGCTGGTGAAGAAAATAAGTCCCGCGAGTGCGAAGACGGCCGCCGTGAGTACCCGCACGGGCCGGAAACGGCGTCGGCGGACAGGGCTGGACCCCGTTCCGGGGGAGTCGGCAGAATTGCTCAACGTACCCTTATCTCCTTCGGCGCCACGGAAGGACTACGCTAACGGACGCCCGGGGGAGCGTTCAGAGTCCCCATGTACACCCCCTTCGAGACCGAACCCCGTTCCCTGCGCGGCCACGCAGCGCATCGACAGGAGAGACCCTCGTGCCGAAGTCACGTATCCGCAAGAAGGCCGATTACACGCCGCCGCCCTCGAAGCAGACGGCCAGTATCAAGCTGACCAACCGCAGCTGGGTCGCGCCGGTCATGCTGGCCATGTTCATCATCGGCCTGGCGTGGATCGTCCTCTTCTACGTCACCGACGGTTCACTGCCCATCGACTCCCTGGGCAACTGGAACATCGTGGTGGGCTTCGGTTTCATCGCCGCGGGGTTCGGCGTCTCCACGCAGTGGAAGTAGCCCCGGCGGCGGCTCCGCAGTAGCTCTACCCAGGGCTATCCACGGAGTTATCCACAGGCGTTATCCACATGGGGAAAAGAAAGACGATCTGTGGATAACCCACTGGGACATTGACGCCGGTGTGACGGAAGTACCGGCTCCCCCCAGGTTCCGAAAACACGTTCGCCCCCTGGCTGACCTGCAGAAACACTGGTCAGCGACAGGGGGCACATGTGTTCCCGCACGCTGTGCACAAGATCCGCCACCTACTGTGGACAACGGATCGCTCAGGTGAGCTGCGTCGTCCTCAACAGGGTCAGCCCGACCACGACCAGGAGGACCAGCGCACAGCTGCCGTACTGGACGAGCGTGCGCCGCTCGCGCGGGGCGTGGAGCATGGCGAAGCCGATGACGCCGCCGGCGACGAGGCCGCCGATGTGTGCCTGCCAGGCGATGTTGGCCCAGGTGAAGGTGAAGATCAGGTTGATCACCAGCAGGACAACGACCGGCCGCATGTCCGCGTTGAGGCGTCGGACCAGGGCGGCGGTGGCACCGAAGAGGCCGAAGACCGCACCGGAGGCACCGAGGGTGGCCGTGGTGGGTGCGGCCAGCAGGTAGGTGAGGGCGCTGCCGGCGAGACCGGAGACGAGGTAGAGCGCCAGGTAGCGGGCTCTGCCGAGGGCTGCTTCCAGGGGGCCGCCGAGGAACCAGAGGCTGATCATGTTGAAGCCGATGTGCCAGATCTCCTGGTGGGTGAACATCGTGCTCACCAGGCGGTACCACTCGCCGTCCGCGACGCCCTCGGTCGGGGCGAAGGGTGCCGGGGGCCAGCGTCCGATGAGCACCATGTCGCTGAGGAAGGACGAGGGCAGCGCCTGGACGGCGATGAACACCGCCACGTTGATCCCGATCAGGATCTTGGTGAGGAGGTGGGGGTCGGCGGCGACCGTGCCGCCCGCGAGGGTGCGGGGGCGGGAGGCGGCGGGCGCCGGTCCCTTGTCCCCCGGTGTGCGGCCGGCGGCGCAGTCGGGGCAGTGGAAGCCGACGGAGGCGTTGACCATGCAGTCCGGGCAGATGGGGCGCTCGCAGCGGGTGCAGCGGATGCCGGTTTCACGGTCGGGGTGGCGATAGCAGCCGGGCAGGCTCTGCGCTCCCGGTGGGCCGGCGGCCGCGTGGTCCATGACATCCCCTCGGTCGTCCTGCGGGCGGTGGGTGCAGATGCACCGCCCCGCCCTTCTCTACGGATGAGCGGGGCGTTTGGTTCCTGCCCGGTGTGCGGGGGACTCAGGCGTCGCGGGTCTCGACGACGACCGACTCGATGACGATGTCGTTGAGGGGGCGCTCGGTGCGGGGGTTGGTCCGCGCGGCGGCGATGGCGTCGACGACCTTCTGACTGGCCGCGTCGGTCACTTCGCCGAAGATCGTGTGCTTGCGGTTGAGCCAGGTGGTCGGGGAGACGGTGATGAAGAACTGCGAGCCGTTGGTGCCGGGGCCCGCGTTGGCCATGGCCATCAGGTAGGGCCTGTCGAATCCGAGGTCGGGGTGGAACTCGTCCGGGAACTGGTAGCCGGGGTCGCCGGTGCCGTTGCCCAGCGGGTCACCGCCCTGGATCATGAAGCCGCTGAGGACCCGGTGGAAGACGGTGCCGTCGTAGAGCCGGGCCTTGGATTTCTCCCCGGTGGCGGGGTGGGTCCACTCCCGCTCGCCGCGGGCCAGCTCGACGAAGTTCTTGACCGTCCTGGGTGCGTGGTTCGGCAGCAGCCGGACCTCGATGTCACCTTGGTTGGTCTTCAGGGTGGCGTAGAGCTGCTCGGCCACGGTGTGCCTTCCGTCGTCCTGTGGTGCCCACCGATCCTCGCACGGTCGGGGGCGCGTTCGGCGCTCGTACCGCTGGGTCACGAGCGTGGGGCGCCGATCCGTGGCATGGTCGGGGTCAGGCTCGTGTTGCCCGGTATTCATCGGTTATTGACGTTGATCAGCTCTTGTTCGCAACTTCATCACCACTTGTTCCAGAGGTCACGGCGGCATCGTCCGTGACCCGGATGCCCGCCCTCACATGCCTGGCGGTGCGTCCCCAGGCATGATCCGTAAAAGGGTGGAAAGTCGAATTACCGTACGCCACCGAGGAGGAGGAACCCGTGACCCGCATCGACAGCGTGCGCGCCGCGACCGGTTCGGCGAAGGACAGCGTGCTGCACGCCGCGGAAGTGGTGGCGCCCTACGCCGACACGGCCAAGGACAGGGCCGCTCACTATGCACAGGAGGCGCGCGTACGGCTGGCGCCCAAGGTGTCGCAGGCCACGTGCCAGGCGCGTCATCAGTACGGCACGCATGTCGCGCCGCGGCTGGAACAGGCCCGTACGCATGTGCCGCCGAAGATGGACGCCGCCGCGCAGGAGGCCGCGATCCGTACCCGGCTGGCTGCCCGGCAGGCGGCCGACTACTCACGTCCGAGGATCGAGCAGGCGGTGGCCGCGGCCGGCCCCGTGCGGGACCAGGCCACCGCGCGGGGTGTCGCCGCGCTGGCCGCGCTGCGTGGCCAGGTGACGGCGAAGGAGATCCAGAAGCTGACGCGCAAGCACCAGCGTCGGGCCAGGGCGGGTCGTGTCGCCAAGGTTCTCGCGGTGGTGGGCGTCGTCGCGGGCGGCGCCTTCGCCGCGTGGAAGTGGTGGGACAAGCAGGCCAACCCCGACTGGCTGGTGGAGCCCCCGGAGGCCACGGAGGTCCCCGAGTCGGGCCGGCTGACGTCGGTGGACGGTACCGGCGAGGCGATCCTCGATCCGGAGGTGCAGGCCAAGCAGGCCCAGGACGAGGCGGCTGAGGGCGACGAGCCCCGCTGAATCCCCGGTCGCCGTACCGGCACCGACTGCTGTTTTCCTACCGACCGCCGCGGGGCGGGAGACGCCGGGTCTCCCGCCCCGCGGCGATGTTTCACGTGAAACCGCGCTCAGCGGCCGTAACGGCGTTCCCGCAGGGAGTAGGAGCGCAGGGCTCGCAGGAAGTCGATCTCGCGGAAGTCCGGCCAGTAGGTCTCACAGAAGTGGACCTCCGCGTAGGCGGACTGCCAGAGCAGGAATCCGGAGAGCCGTTGCTCACCCGAGGTGCGGATGATGAGGTCGGACTCGGACCGTGTCTTGGAGTACAGGTGCTTGGAGATGTGCTCCATGGTGAAGGTCTCGATGAACTCGTCGATGTCGCCGCCCTGAGAGCTGTGCTCGGTCAGGGCGGAGCGCACGGCGTCGACGATCTCGCGCCTGCCCCCGTAGCCCACCGCCACGTCGACCTTGGTGCCGCCCTTGCGGTCCTGGGTGGCCGCGGTGGCGGTCTTGAGGCGGCTGGCGGACTCCGCGGGCAGCAGGTCCAGGGCGCCGACGGCTTCGACGGGCCAGGGATTGCCCGATGCGGCCAGCTGCTCGACGACCTCGGCGATGATGTCGATGAGCGGGTTCAGCTGCTCCTCGGGCCGGTGAAGGTTGTCGTCGGAGAGCATGAACAGGGTGACGTGCTCGATCTTGGCGGAGTCGCACCAGCGCAGGAAGTCCAGCACCTTGGCACCGCCGGCCCGGTAGCCCTCGCGGGGGTCGTCGATCCCCGACATCTTGGCCCACCGGCGGTTGCCGTCGAGCATGATGCCGATGTGCTGGGGGCGTGGGCGTCCCTCCAACTCCCTGACCAGCCGCTTCATGTAGAGCGCGTCCAGAGCGGCTCGTACCTTCGCCCGCATGGTCTACCCCTTCCACCTCGTCGGTAGTGACCGGACGGCTCCGACGGCGATGAGCCACGTGGCACCGCCCCGCGGGGGTGTGCCGCTGATGCCCTGTGGGGTGACGATATCAAGAGCAGACAGCCCTGCCCGGGCGCCGAGAGGGGCCCGTCCACGGGCCCCGTCCGGTGACGGAGCGGGCGTCGGAGCGATGTTCCAGGCGGTCAACTGGCCTTTTCCCTCCGGTCGTTGTTGATCACCGGGCGGAGCATGGGGTGTCGGGCACGGTGTGGGGGCGACGACGGTGAGGAACGTCTCCACCCGCCCGGGGCGGGCCGGCGGGACCACAGGGGCCCGCCCAGCGGCACCCTGGAGCGAACAGAGCGCCTCCGATCTACGTTTCCGCAGGTCGGAGGCGCTCTTCACGGTGGAGCCTAGGGGAGTCGAACCCCTGACATCTGCCATGCAAAGACAGCGCTCTACCAACTGAGCTAAGGCCCCTCGGGAGGTGTCGCCGGTCCTGGTGTCGCAGACCGCCGGTCACCGCGGACAAGAGTACCGGGTCGCCCCCCGTATCTCACAAATGATTGGGGCTCCCGGCGAACGACCACGCTCCGTAAGATGCTCGGCGTGGTTCGCTGGAGCGAACTGCGGTTTTTGGGGAAGCGATGGGGAGACGCAATGGACGCCGCACAGCAGGAAGCCACCGCAAGAGCGCGGGAACTGCAGCGGAACTGGTACGGGGAGCCGCTGGGGGCGCTCTTCCGCAGGCTTATCGACGACCTCGGTCTCAACCAGGCTCGTCTCGCGGGGGTCCTGGGGCTGTCCGCACCGATGCTGTCGCAGCTGATGAGCGGCCAGCGGGCGAAGATCGGCAATCCCGCGGTGGTGCAGCGGGTGCAGCTGCTGCAGGACCTGGCGGGTCAGGTCGCCGACGGCAGTGTGAGCGCGGCCGAGGCGACGGAACGCATGGACGAGATCAAGAAGTCACAGGGGGGCTCGGTGCTCAGCAACACCACCACGACCACGAGCAGTTCGGGTGCGCCCACGGTCAAGCGGGTGGTCCGTGAGATCCAGTCGCTGCTGCGCTCGGTGGCGGCCGCCGGGGACATCATCGACGCGGCGGACGCTCTCTCCTCCTCGCATCCGGAGCTGGCGGAGTTCCTGCGGGTGTACGGCGCGGGCCGCACCGCGGACGCGGTCGCGCACTACCAGGCCCACCAGAACTGATCCCGGGGCCCGCTCGCCGAGGGGTCGGCGGCCGGGCCCGCGGAAGTGGCGCGACAGGTCCCAGGGGAGGAGCGGCGCACAGCCATGGGTGAGGTCTTCGCGGGCCGGTACGAGCTGGTCGACCCGGTCGGCCGGGGCGGGGTGGGTGCCGTCTGGCGTGCCTGGGACCACCGGCGCAGGCGTTATGTGGCCGCGAAGGTGCTCCAGCAGCGGGACGCGCACTCGCTGCTGCGGTTCGTCCGTGAGCAGGCGCTGCGGATCGACCACCCCCATGTACTCGCGCCCGCGAGCTGGGCAGCCGACGACGACCAGGTCCTGTTCACCATGGACCTGGTCACGGGCGGTTCACTGGTCCATCTGGTCGGGGACTACGGCCCCCTGCCTCCCGACTTCGTGTGCACGCTGCTCGACCAGCTCCTGTCGGGCCTCGCGGCGGTGCACGGGGAGGGTGTGGTGCACCGTGACGTCAAGCCCGCCAACCTGCTCCTGGAGGCGACGGGGACGGGCCGCCCGCGTCTCAGGCTGTCCGACTTCGGCATCGCGATGCGGCTGGGTGAGCCCCGGCTGACGGAGACCAACCTGGTGGTGGGGACGCCTGGTTATCTCGCGCCGGAGCAGATGATGGGCGAGGAGCCGGACTTCCCGGCGGACCTGTTCGCGGTGGGTCTGGTCGCCCTGTACCTGCTGGAGGGAGCGAAGCCGGACGCCAAGGCGCTCGTGCAGCACTTCGCCGAGCACGGTACGCCGCCCGCGCCGCGGGGGATGCCGGAGCCGCTGTGGCAGGTCGTGGCGACGCTGGTGCAGCCGGATCCGTCGGCGCGGTTCCGTACCGCGACGGGGGCGCGCAAGGCACTGGCCGCGGCGCAGGAACTGCTGCCGGAGCCCGGGCCCGACGACGAGCTGATCGAGATATTCGACCAAGTGGGCCCGCTGCCGGCGGGATTCGGCCCAGACGGCCCGCTCAAGAGGGCGTCCGGACTGGACGACGCGGCGACGGACCCCCGCGGACCGACGGGCCCCGGCCCGGCCTCGCACACCGCCCTTCCACCGCCCCGATGGGCGTCGACGCCCCCGTCCGGCGCACCCCCGGCCCCGACCGGCGCGTCTCCGGGCCCGTACCCAGCCCCGCCACCCCCCTCCGGCGTACCTCCGGCCCCGGACCGGACGCCGGCCTCGCCCCCGGCACCGTCGGGCCCGCCGCCCGTGCCGGACTGGCCCCGCACCGGCACCGGCACGCCCTCGACGGGCACGACGTCGACGCCCGCCGGCGCCCTGCCGGCCCTCGACGGCAACACGCCGGCCGCGCAGACCGGCGCCCCGGCCGCCCCCGGCGGGACCCCACCGGCCCCGGACGGCACACCGGCCGGCCAGGACCGGGCCCCCTCCGCCCCCGCCGGACACACACCGACCCCGACCGGCGCGCCGTCCGCCGGGGACCGGCTCCCCTCCGCTCCCGCCGCACCGCCCTTGCCCCCAGGCAGGGTCCACCCCTCCCCGGACGGCACCCCGCCGACGGCGGCTCCCGGGGGCGAGTGGCCGGGTGCCGTGTCGGAGACCGGGAGTTTCCACCTGCCGCCTCCGCGGCCGACCACCATCCCCGCCGCGCACCCGGCGGACGACACGGCCCAACCCTCCGTGCAGCGCCCGGCGTTCACCGGCGGTCCGGAGTACCGGCCGCCGGGTCCGGCGCAGTACCCGGAGCCGCACGTCCCACCGCTTCCCGGCCGGGCCCTCGCGCCCTCCCCGCCGCAGGGCGCCGACGTTCCCACCGCCCCGTACACCGCCCGGAACCCGCGGTCCGCCCCGCCGCCCGCCCAGCGCCGTGGGTCACGGCGGCGCCGCCGCTCCGGTCCCCCGGCGAAGGTGGCCCTGCCGCTGCTGTTGCTCGCACTGGCCTGCTACGCCGTGGGCTTCTGGGCACTGACCCGTGTCTGAGTCCGGCGCGCCCTGAGCCCGGGTCAGGTCCTGCGCCGGGCGGCCGCCGTCCACACGGCCAGGCCGAACAGCAGCAGGCTGCCGGTCCCGATCCCGCCGACGGCGACCGCCTTCATGGCCACGTCCTCGCCCGCGGCCCCGCCGCCGCTCCCGCCGACGGGGGCGGTGATCCGGTCCTGTGCGGACACCTCGAAGAGGCCCTGCGGCCGGGAGTCCCCCGCGTAGTCGGGACCGCTCTGTGCCGCTCCCCCGAGCCGCAGGCGCAGTGTCAGCCCGAACGGGCCCCGGCCGAAGTCGTCGGCCACCTGCGCCGCGAGGTGGACGACGACGTAGTAGTCGCCGGCGAACCGCAGCGCGCCGACCTGCCCCGCGGTGGCGTACCGGTTGGCGTACGCCACGGGCGGCAGGGCGGCGAGGCCGACGGTGGCCCGGCGGCCGGTGTACCCCTTCGCGGCGTCGTCGACCTCACCACGCACGGGGTTGTGCAGGGCCAAGTGCAGGGCGCCGGTGGCATAGCCGGAGGCGTCCGCGGAGCCGGCGAGTTCGGCCGTGGCGTGCACCTGGCGGCCCCAGTCGACCGGAACCTTGTAGTAGAGGGTCTGGCCCGGCCGGATGTCGTCGCTCCAGACGCCCTGCCCGACGGGGGTGGCGTGGGCGAATCCGCTGCCGCCCGGCCGGCGTTCCGGCTCGCCGGCCAGGGGCTCGGGCGAGGCGGAGTCCCAGGCCTCGGGCGCGCTCGTCGGGCCGGTCCGTTCCGGGCGGGGTTCGGTGGCGGCGGTGAGTTCCAGGTCCCAGTCGTCCGGCGGGGAGTCCTGCGGCCGGGTCCGCTCGACACCTACGTAGTAGGTGCCGGGGTCCTGGCACCGGCCGGCGCCTCGTTCGATCTCGCGCATGCCCCAGGCGGTGACCGGACGGGGGCTGTGGGAGGCGCCGAACGTCGCGCTGTGCACGGAGCAGGAGCCGCCGTCGGCGTCCCGCACGAAGACCCGGATGCCGTCGACGGCGGTGACCACGCCCTCGGTGCCGGGCACGGCGGTCACGGAGACGTAGGCGTCGGAGACGGCGTCGAGTTCGAGGCGGTAGTAGAGGACGCCGTTCCTCGGCAGTGAGCTGCGGTAGGTGGAGCCGGCCGCCAGCGTTTCGGCGTCCGCGGTGGCGCTCGCGCCCGCGATCCGCACGGCGTCGTCGGCGAAGTCGTACCCGGCGCCGGGTCCGGCCGTGCCGTCCGCGAAGGCGGTGGCACCGGGCAGGGCGGCCGTCGTGGCCCCCACGACCGCCAGTACGGCGGTCACCGCGGCCGTTCGCGCGAACACCGTGGGCGGTACGGGACCCGTCTGCGGTGCGGGGCCCTTCGGCAGTAAGGGACCCGCCGGCCGTGCACGCCCCGTTCCGGCGCGCCACCGAGCCGTACACCACCGTCCCATGACCCGCCACCCCTCGCGTTCACCGGCTCAGTCGCTCTGTCGCCGCCCGCCCCGAGCGGACCGTGCCCCTTCAGGGCAACACAAAACCCCGACCGTTTGACGGCCGGGGTCTGCTCAAGACCGGATTTCGGTCGTACTCACGAACCCGTGGGCACGGAGTCAGTCGCCTCCGTCCACAGATCCTGCTCGGCGCGATCCGCCTGGATCTGGCGGTACACGAGGAGCCCGCCGATGGCGGCCAGTGCGACCAGGAGAAGCTTCTTCACCGCGCGACCTCGTCTTTCCTTGACGTAGGGGACCTCTGGCGCCCGACTATACACACCGGCCGATACCGATCGGTGACCTGCGCCGGTGGTCAACTGCCCGTCGCAGGGACCCTTTAGAAGCGGACGAAGCCATTCTGATCGGAGGGTGATCACACCCTCACGTGCGGTGACTTTTGCCCCCCTCTCTCCCGTATGCACAGCCTTTCTGCCCCCTTGCAGCCATTCGGGTGGTGTTCATCTGAACATCGACGCGCCACGGGCGCAGGTCCACCACTTCGCGGTCCACATACACATCATGAGGAAAGTACGCAAATCGCCCAACCCGAAAGTGAGGGGCCATGGCCCGGAACAAGGTCCTGACGCTGTGGACCAGCATCGTCACCGCCTTCCTCGCGCTGTGCACGGCGCTCGGACTCATCACGACGACGGCCGCCGCGGCCGTACCGCAGACCGGAACGCACAGCAACACCGAGAGCGCCTCTCCCGAGGCGGCACCGGCGGCCGCGGCCCCCCGGCCCGTGTCCCGAACCGGGTCCCTGCCCCCCACGATGAAGCAGCGCATCCGCGCCGAGGCGCACGGTGCGGCACCCAGCTGCCGCCACCACCCGCTGGCCGGCACCTCCACGGCAGCCACCACCACCGCGGCCATCGGCCTCCCGTGCGACGAGACCGCCACCGGGACCCTGACCCAGCACTCCATCCCGCTCCAGCGCTGAGCGGACCGCGCCACCCCCGGCCCCGACGTAACGGCGATCTGCGTACAGCACCGCACGCGAGAAACGGCCCGGCCGCTCGACAGAGCAGCCGGGCCGCCGCCGTGTGCGGGCGGGAACGCGCGGTTCCGGGCCGATCCCCACCCGATCGGGGCCCACTCCTCAAGTCCTCATGAGGAGTTGTAGCCTGCGACCGTGCCCAAGGCGTACGAAGTGATCGCTGACGGCCTCCGCCGCTCGATCCGGGCGGGTGAGCGCGTGCCCGGCGACCGGCTGCCCTCGGAGGCGGACCTGGCCCGGCACTACCGGTGCAGCGTACCCACCGTGCGGAACGCGCTCCGGCTGCTGAGCGACGAGGGCCTGATCGACAGGCGGCACGGCCTCGGCACCTTCGTGCGGCGCCCGGGCACCCCGGCGGTGCGGGACAACCGCCGGCACCAGTGGGAGAAGGACCGGGCCCGCCGGCCCCTCGCCGCGCGGGCCGAGACCGGTGCCACGGAGCGCGACACCGGCCTGCGCGCCGACGACCTCGTCTTCCACGCGGAGTACCGCGAGCGGGAGGCGTCCGGCGAACTGGCCGGGCCTTCGGCGTACCCGAGGGCACCGTGCTCCTCCAGCGCGACTTCCGGACGCGGTACTCGGCCGAACCCGCCCCCTTCAGCCTCGTGACCTCCTACCTCGTCCGCGACATGATCGCGGCCAACCCCGACCTCCTGGACGCGGCGGGCGAGCCCTGGCCGGGAGGCACCCAGCACCAGCTCCAGACCGTGGGCATCGAACCGGACCGCGTGGAAGAGCGTTTCACCGCCCGCCCGCCGACCCCGGAGGAGGCCGCGGCGCTGGACCTGCCGCCGGGCACGTCGGTGATCCTGCTCCGCAAGACCTCGTACGACACCGAGGGCCGGGTGGTGGACGTCTCCGACGTCACGCTGCCCGGCGACCGCACCGAACTGCTCTTCACGACCCGTCTGGAAAGGTGGTGAGTGCCGCCGTGAACCGGCGCGTCATCGTCGTCACGGCCGTCCACGGCCCCTCCGCCCCCTTCCTGTCCGAGGCCTACGCCTCGTTGTGCGCCCAGGAGCTGCCCGACGGCTGGGAGTGGCGCTGGGTGATCCAGGAGGACGGCCGTACCGAGGACGTCCGGCCGTACGTGCCCGACGACCCGCGGGTCCTCTTCCACCAGGGGCGCCGCGGCCGGCAGGGCGGGCCGGGAGTGGCGCGCACCATGGCCCTGGCCCACGCGGACGGCCCGTACGTGAAGGTCCTGGACGCCGACGACCGGCTGACCCCGGGCGCCCTGGCGCGCGACCTGGCCGCCCTGGAGGCCGACCCGTCGATCGGGTGGGCCACCTCGCGGGTCCTGGACCTCCTGCCGGACGGTTCGACGGCCGGCTTCCCCGGCGATCCGGCGCACGGGCCGCTCGAGCGCGGCGAGGTGCTCGGCTTCTGGAAGGCGAACGGTTTCCGCGCCCAGGTCCATCCGGCCACCCTCCTGGTCCGGCGGGACCTGCTGCTCGCCCTCGGCGGCTGGATGGCCCTGCCCGCGTCCGAGGACACCGGCCTGCTGCTGGCGCTCGGCGCCGTGAGCCGGGGGTGGTTCTCGCAGGAGGTGGGCCTCCTCTATCGCAAGTGGGAGGGGCAGGAGACCGGCCAGGCGTCCCATGTGGAACCCGCCGAACGCGATGCCCGGATGGCGGTGGTGGAGGCCAGGGCGCGCGCTCTGGCGTCCTTCGGGTGGCAGCTGCCGGAGGGCGGACAGCAGTAGTGGGTGGGCCGCGCAGTACGGCGGATGGTCCGTAGAACGGGCGGGCGGGCCGTGAAAGGGCGGGTGGTCCGTGAAAGGGCGGGCGGCCGGGCGGCGGTCGTTCAGGGCAGCCGCTCCGCGTCGATCCGCGAGAAGATCAGGTCGCTCTCCCCGGTCAACGGCCCGCGCTGCCGGACCGGGGCCCGGGGCTCACCGGCCAGCGCCGGAGGATAGCTCCCGGGCGCGTAGTCGTTGGCCAGCCGGTAGGCGTGGAACCCGGCGTTCCGCATCGCTCCCAGCAGTTCGTCGGCACGGTCCCCGAGCCGGGCCATGCGCTCGGGTGCCACCTCGACCGTGATCTCCGCGTCGGGCCGCAGCGCGCCCAGCACCGGTGCGAGACCGCGCACGACGCTTCCCTCCGCGCCCTCGACATCGATCTTGATGACCCGGGCGGTCGCGATCTCCACCGGATCGAGGAGTTCCGGCAGCGGCCGGGCCGCCGCCTCGAAGCCGGACTCCACCGGACCGTCGTAGGGGACGATGCTGTTCGCGCCCGTGTTCCGTGAGCTGGCGAGTGTGAAGGTCAGCGTCCTGGCGCGGTCCGAGACCGCGGCGTTGAGCGCGCGGAGGTTGCCGAGGCCGTTGAGCCGGGCGTTCCCCTCCAGGCGGCGGTGGAGGTCGGGGGACGCCTCGATCGCGACGACCCGGCCACGCTCACCGACGAGCCGGGCCGCCAGGACGCTGAAGACGCCGATGTTGGCCCCGACGTCGACGAAGCAGTCCCCCGGCCTCAGCCGGCGCCGCAGCCAGCCCGTCAGATGCGGCTCCCAGGCGCCGAACAGGTACAGATACCGCTGGATGAGGTCCTGCGTGTCCACGGCGAACCGGTCACCGGAGCGCGCTGCGACGACGGCCCGGCGTGGGTGATCGCGCAGGTGCGGGTTCAGCCAGCGCGCGGCGAGGGGCGCCTTCCCGAAGGCGCCGGGGCCGTGCCGCACGTACCGGGCGGCGAGGCCGACCAGGGCCTCCGTGACGGCGACGCCCGGTCCGCCCCGGCCGCTCAGTCCCGGGCCTCTTCCGCGTCCGTGCGGGTGATGGTGATCGCGGCGGACGGGCATCCCTCGGCCGCCTCGCGTACCCGCGGGGCGTCGACGTCGTGCTCCCGGCCGGGTATGACGGCGCCGAGACCGTCCACCTTGGTGAACACGGACGGGGCCCGGTGGACGCAGTCGCCGGAGCCGTAGCACTGCTCGGGGTCGAGGGAGATCCTCATGCGCACTCCAGCGGCGGTCGGTGTCGGAGCCTTCACGACCTGCCTTCCCACCGATCGGCGCACTGAATCCGCCCTGCCCGCAAGCCTGTTGGCCGTCCCGCTCCTACGCTCATCGGATCATCCGGCATTCGCGGGGACGCGGTGCGACGACAAGAAGGTCGACGCCTACGGGGAGTACGTCGACGCCGCCAAGACGCGGATCGCCGCCGTCGTGCCGCTGTACGAGACGCGGGAGGAGCTGCGCGAGAGCCACCGCAGCGAGGAGGACCTCCGCGACGAGCCGGCGGAGGCGAGCCGCCGCTGGGGGCGGCCTTCGAGCGGGTCATGCTGCTCGGCGGGGACGACGCCGTCGAGGCAGGGCACGAGCTGAACGTGCTGCTCGCCGAGATCGACTGGCAGGCGACCGGCCGGGTCGACGGCACCCTGGAGGAGTGGCGGGAGCGGCACCGGGCCGCGTTCCGGGCCGTCAACGCCTTCCACGAGGAGGCGAGGGCCGATCTCGGCATCCGGGGCCGCGTCACCGGTGAGAGGCACCCGGAGCGGGATCTGCTCGTCCCGGCCGCCCGCCGTACCGGCCGTCGGCCCGCCGCCCGGGACTGACCGGCGGCGGGTGCAGCTGCCCGTGCGCACACGTGCGCGTCGGCATGGTTTGGCTCCGGTCCCTCCCCTCGTGGGGACCGGTGCCAAGCCATGCCGGCGCCGTTTTCGCGTGCGGTGGCGGAACCGGGACGGGTCGGGGAGGGCCGGGTCACCGAAAGCTGACCGAGAACATGCGGCCCCATGGGGTGGCTCTCCGAGTGCTGAGCCGCTGACCTGTCCGGGTGCCGCGGGACCGCCTCGCCACTGCGACGCGATCCTGCCACCCGGGGTCGCCGCCGGGGAGGTTCCGGAGCCATGACCCCCCTGTAGCCGCAGGTCAGCCGTATAGAGTGAGTTTTCCGGTCCGGACGTCCAGGTGCGGGGGAAGTAAGGAGTGGAGACCTTGAGTTTCGACTCAGGGGCACGCACGGCCTTCGCAGAACGCCTCGCACTGCTGTACAGGGAGGCCGGCAACCCTCCCCTCAAACGCGTGTCCGAGGCCGTCGTCCGGCTCCAGCGGGTCGACGAACGAGGGCGGCCCGTACGGGTCTCCGCCCAGCGGATCAGCGACTGGCGGCGGGCCAAGAACGTGCCCGCCCAGTTCCCCGCCCTCGCGGCCGTCCTGCACGTCCTCATACCCCAGGCCCGGCGCGCACGGCCGGTACCGGTATCCGCCGGTCTGTACGACCTGGTCCAGTGGCAGCGCCTGTGGGAGCGGGCGTTGGCCGACCCGACAGGTGAACGTCCCGCACCGCCCGCGGCCGAGGAGCAACCCCCCGCGGAGGCTCCGGACGCGCCCGGCGGGGTCTGCCCCTACCGGGGACTGGCCGCCTACCGCCGGCAGGACGCCGGCTGGTTCTTCGGGCGGGACCGGAGCACGCGGGCCCTCGTGGCCCAGCTGGACGCCACGCGGGATGCGGGCGGCCTGGTGATGCTCGTGGGCGCCTCGGGTGCGGGGAAGTCCTCCCTGCTGAACGCCGGCCTGGTTCCCGCGCTGCGCGCCGGCGCGCCGGACGCCGGAGACGGCCCGCCCCGGCGGGTGCTCCAGCTCGTACCGGGGGCCGACCCGCTCGGGGAACTGACCCGGCTGGTACCGCAGCTCGCGCCCGTCGTCGGTGCCGTGCGGGAAGCGGCGGCGCCCGGGCCGGGGGCCGCGGAGCCGGGCGCCTCCGAAGCCGGGGACGAGGGCCGGAACACCGTGGGCCCGCGGGCCGACGACGCCGTACGGGCGGCCTTCGGGGCGTGGGCGGCGACCCCCGATGACGCGAACGCACCGGACGGCTCGAAGAACCCGGACGGCTCGAAAAGCCCGGACGGGCGCCGGGACGGCGGCCCGGAGGTCCGTGGCGGCCCGGAGGACGGCCGCAGCGGCCGAGCAGCCCCCGCGTCCCCGCCCGCCGCACGCCCGGTCGTCATCGTGGACCAGTTCGAGGAACTCTTCACGCTCTGCGCCGACGAGGCGGACCGGCGCGCGTTCGTCCGGCTGCTCCAGGCGGCCTGCGTCCCCGGCGCCGACGGGGATCCGCCGCCGGTGCAGGTGGCCCTGGGCGTACGCGCCGACTTCTACGACCGGTGCCTGCGCTACCCGGAGCTGGCCGACGCGCTGCAGCACCGGCACATGGTGCTCGGGCCGCTGACGACCGCGGAGCTGCGCGAGGCGGTGACCGCCCCCGCCAGGGCCGTCGGCATGGAGCTCGAACCGGGACTCGCCGAGCTGATCATCCGCGAGGTGAGCACCGACGGCCCGCAGGGAGCACACGACGCGGGCGTGCTGCCGCTCCTCTCGCACGCCCTGCTCGCCACCTGGCAGCGGCGCAAGGCGGGCCGCCTGACCCTGGCCGGATACCGCGCGGCCGGCGGCATCCAGGGCGCGGTCGCCGCGACCGCCGAGCGGGCCTGGTCCGGTCTGGACCCGGCGGCGCGCACGGCCGCGCGGCTGCTGCTGCTGAGGCTGGTCCGGCTGAGCGAGGACACCCAGGCCACCCGCAGACGCAGTACCCGACGCCGGCTGGCCGAGGAGTCGGGCGACCCCGGCAAGACCGAGGAGTCCCTCGAAGCGCTGGTGCGGGCCCGGCTGGTGACGCTCGACGCGGAGACCGTGGAGATCACCCACGAGGCGCTGCTGCACGCCTGGCCCCGGCTGCGCGACTGGATCGACGAGGACCGCGCCGGGAACCTGCTGCGCCAGCGGCTGGAGGAGGACGGCCTGGCCTGGGAGGAGTCGGACCGCGATCCCGCACTGCTCTACCGGGGTTCCCGGCTGGCGCAGGCCGGCGGCTGGGCCAAGTCGGCCGGCGACACCTTGCTGACCCGCAGCGCGGTGGAGTTCCTGGCCGCCGCGGTCAGGCTGCGCAGGCGCACCGTCATGATCAGCCGTGCCGCGGTGTCGGTGGTGGTCGTCCTGGCCCTGGTGGCCGCAGGCGCCGCGGTGCTCGCCTGGCAGCAGCGCAACGACGCCGTGTTCGAGCAGGTGGTCGCCGAGGCGGACCGCGTCCAGGACACCGACCCGTCGCTGTCCGCCCAGCTCGACCTGGCGGCGCACCGCCTGCGGCCGGACGACGAGGACGTCAGGAACCGGCTGATCTCGATCGTGAACGCGCCCCTGGCCACCCCGCTCCTCGGACACACCGGCGCCGTCTACCTCACCTCCTTCTCCCCCGACGGACGCATCCTGGCGACGGCCAGCTACGACCGCACCGTCCGGCTCTGGGACGTCTCGGACCCCGCCCGCCCCAAACAGCTCGGCAAGCCCCTGACCGGGCACACCAGCTGGGTGAGCACCGCGGTCTTCAGCCCCGACGGCCGCACTCTCGCCAGCGCCTCGGACGACGGCACGATCCGGCTGTGGGACGTACGGGACCCCAGCCGTCCGCGCCCGCTCGGCGCCCCGCTGGCCGGCCACGGCGGCACCGTCTACCTGCTCGCCTTCAGCCCGGACGGCCACACCCTGGCCTCCGCCCACGACGACCACGCCGTGCGCCTGTGGAACGTGGCCGACCCTCGCGCCCCCGAGGAGCTCGGCGCCCTGACCGGCCCCACCGCGGCGGTGCGCTCGGTGGCCTTCAGCCCCGACGGACACACCCTCGCGGCCGGTGGCGACGACGACGAGGTCCGGCTCTGGGACGTCACCGACCCCGCCCGCGCCGAGCCCGTGGGGAAGCCGCTCGCCGGCCACGGCGGCCTGGTGCACTCCGTGGCCTTCAGCCCCGACGGCCACACCCTCGCCAGCGGCAGCGCGGACGACACCGTACGCCTCTGGGACGTCACCGACCCCGCCCGGGCCAAGCCCTCCGGCGCACCGCTCACCGGCCACAGCGGCCCCGTCTGGGCGGTGGCCTTCAGCCCCGACGGCGCCATGCTCGCCGCGAGCAGCGCGGACAGTACGGCGAGCCTGTGGAACGTCAGCGACCCGGACTACCCCTCGCAGGTCGGCGTGCCCCTCGCCGGGGGCAGCGGTGAGATGTACGCCCTCGGCTTCAGCCCCGACGGCCACACCCTCGCCACCGGCAACGGCGACAGCAAGGTCCGCCTGTGGTCGCTGCCGACGTCGGACATGATCGGCCGCATCGGAGCCTTCCGGCCGGACGGACACGTCCTGGCCACGGCCGCCCGCGACGGCAGGGTCCGGCTGTGGAACGTCACCGACCCCGCCCGGCCCGTGTCGCTGAGCGCCCCCTTCAGACCGGGGGAGGGCGACATCCGGTCGCTGGTCTTCTCCCCGGACGGCGACACGCTCGCGGTGCTCTCCGGAGGCCGCGCGCTGCAGCTGTGGAACGTCAAGGACCCGGCCCGCCCCAAGGCCCACGGGCCGCCGGTGGCGCTGCGCACCCGCTACGCGGGCCCTGACACCCTGGCCTTCAGCCCCGACGGCCACACCCTCGCCACGGCCCACGACGACCGCACCGTCCAGGTGTGGGACACCGCGGACCCGTCCCGACCCCGCCGGCTGGGCAAGCCGCTCGCCGGACACTCGGGGTACGTCAACACCCTGGCGTTCAGCCCGGACGGCCGCACCCTCGCCAGCGGCGGCGCGGACGACGCCGTACGCCTGTGGGACGTCACCGACCCCGCGCACGCCACCCGTGTCGGCGCGCCCCTCACCGGGCACCTCGGGCCCGTCAACGTCCTCGCCTACAGCCCCGACGGCCACACCCTCGCCAGCGGCAGCGACGACGGCACGGTCCGGCTGTGGGACGTCACCGGGCCGGGCGGGGCGTCCCGGGCCGAGGCCACGCTCGCCGGGCACACCGACTCCGTGGTGTCGCTGACGTTCAGTCAGGACGGCGCCACCCTGGCCAGCGGTGCCAACGACAACACGGTCCGGCTCTGGAGCGTCGCCGACCCCGCCCGGGCCACTTCCATCGGCCAGGCGATGAGCCCCAACGCCAAGAGCGGCAACTTCCTGTCCTTCAGCCCCGTGCACCACATGCTCGGGGTCTCCAGCGGCACGGACACCGTCCGGCTGTGGAGCCTGGGGGTGGACGACGCCATCGACCGCATCTGCTCCGCCACCCGGGGTGTGATGACCGAGGAGAAGTGGCACGAGTACCTGCCGCGCCTGGACTACGAGCCGCCGTGCGACCACTGATCAATCCCGGCGGGCGAGTGATACCTGTCACATCACCGCCACCCGACCGACCAGTCGGCACCCACCGGCCACCCCGCCTTGTTAGCCTTGGCCACAGCCCGACCGCTGGCGCATCCCCCGTCGCCAGCGGTCGGGTCTTTTGCCGCCCGTGCGGCCGCGCCGCCACCGGCGCGGTGAACACTTGGGGGGCGGGACGACCGGATTCGAACCGGCGTCCTCGCGGTTCTGGAGACCGCTCGCGTCGACCACTGCGCTACGTCCCGCCCTTGGCCGCGATCGTAGCGGCCGACGACGCACCGGCAACAGCACAAGGGAAGCGAACACCAAGAGACCCCCAGCCGCTACCGACTGGGGGTCTTCTCGCTGGTGGGGCTAACAGGATTTGAACCTGTGGCCTCATCCTTATCAGGGATGCGCTCTAACCAACTGAGCTATAGCCCCGCCGCGCTCTGCGGTGTATGTCCCGCGTGCTGACTCCTGAAGATTAGCGCACGAGGCGGGCAGTCCCAAAATCGGTTGTCGCGCGGCCGGAGGGCGCGGACGGCTCGCGGATCACTCGTCCTCGGCGAGCGTCAGCTCCACGCCGCCGACGAAGCCGGCGGACAGGTTGTAGATGAACGCGCCGAGGGTGGCCAGGGCCGTCGCAAGGACGACGTCGATGACCGCGATGATCGTCGTGAACATCAGCACGTTGGGCAGCGACAGGAAGGACTGCAGGTCGAAGCCGTTGGACTCGTTGGAGCCCGTGGCCTCGGCGATCGTGCCGCCGACCGTGGAGAAGACACCCATGGCGTCCATGACCATCCACAGCACGGCGGACGCGACGACGGTGCAGATGCCGAGCGCGATGGAGAGCAGGAAGCTGACCTTCATCACCGACCACGGGTCGGCCTTCGACACGCGCAGGCGTGCCTTGCGGACCCGGGGCGTGGTGCGCGCGCCGGTGCGCGGGCGGCGCACGGCGGAGGCGTTGCCGCCCTGGGTCTGGTACGCCTGCGGCGGGTGGTAGGTCCCGCCGGGCTGCTGTGGCTGCCGTTCCCCCGGCAGCGGCGAGGCCGCCTGCTGAGTCCGCTGGCCTCGGGTGTCCGTCACAGTTCCCCCCTGGGATCCATGCGTTGAGGACGAGCTCCCCGAGTGCGAGTCGGTCGCTCCGTCGTCGATCTTGCGCAGTTGAGTCGTGTGCGAATCCGTCGCACGCGCGGCGGAGCCACGGCCGCCGCCGCCCGTTTCCGTACCCGTGGGGGTACCGGCCGATCCGGCGCCCGTGGCTCCGCTCACGATGACTCTCTCCTCGTGCTACTCGGCCGGGGGCGCCTCGCCCTCGTCCGTGCCGGTGGTCGCGGCACCCTCGGCGGTCTCGTCGACGGCCACATCGCCGTCGACCTCCTCCGCCTCGCGTCCCGCCTCGGCGTTGCGTGCGATGCCGACGACGGCATCGCGCTTGCCCAGATTGATCAGTTGAACGCCCATGGTGTCACGGCCGGTCTCCCTGACCCCGTTGACTCGCGTGCGAATCACACCGCCCGAGAGTGTGATGGCGAGGATCTCGTCGCTTTCCTCGACCACCAGCGCGCCCACGAGCGATCCACGGTCCTCGACGATCTTGGCGGCCTTGATGCCGAGGCCGCCGCGACCCTGGACGCGGTACTCGTCGACGGAGGTGCGCTTCGCGTAACCGCCGTCGGTGGCAGTGAACACGAACGTACCGGCTCGAACAACATTCATCGAGAGCAGCTCGTCCCCTTCGCGGAAACTCATGCCCTTGACACCCGAGGTGGCACGCCCCATCGGACGCAGCGTGTCGTCCGACGCGGTGAACCTGATCGACTGCGCCTTCTTGCTGATCAGCAGCAGATCGTCCTCGGCCGAGACGAGTTCGGCTCCGATCAGTTCGTCGTCGCTGCCGTCCGCCTGCTCCCGCAGGTTGATGGCGATGACACCACCCGAACGCGGCGAGTCGTAGTCCTTGAGCGGCGTCTTCTTCACCAGGCCGGCCTTGGTGGCCAGGACCAGGTACGGCACCGCCTCGTAGTCGCGGATCGCGCGGATCTGGGCGATCGTCTCGTCCGGCTGGAAGGCCAGCAGGTTCGCCACGTGCTGGCCGCGCGCGTCCCGGCCGGCGTCCGGCAGCTCGTAGGCCTTGGCCCGGTAGACCCGGCCCTTGTTGGTGAAGAACAGCAGCCAGTGGTGCGTGGTGGACACGAAGAAGTGGTTGACGATGTCGTCTTCCTTGAGCTTCGTGCCGCGCACGCCCTTGCCGCCGCGCTTCTGCGCCCGGTAGTCGTCGGTCTTGGTGCGCTTGATGTAACCGCCACGCGTGACCGTGACGACGATGTCCTCCTCGGCGATCAGGTCCTCGATGGACATGTCGCCCTCGTACGGGATCAGCTTCGTCTTGCGGTCGTCGCCGTACTTCTCGACGAGCGCGGTCAGCTCCTCGCTGACGATCCCGCGCTGACGGACCGGGGAGGCGAGGATCTCGTTGTACTCGTTGATCTTCATCTGGAGCTCGTCGTGCTCCCGGACGATCTTCTGGCGCTCCAGGGCCGCCAGGCGGCGCAGCTGCATCTCCAGGATCGCGTTGGCCTGGATCTCGTCGATCTCCAGGAGGTCCATCAGGCCCCCGCGCGCGATCTCGACGGTGTCGCTGCGCCGGATGAGCGCGATGACCTCGTCGATGGCGTCCAGGGCCTTGAGCAGGCCGCGCAGGATGTGCGCCCGCTCCTCCGCCTTGCGCAGCCTGAAGCGCGTACGGCGGACGATGACCTCGATCTGGTGGTTCACCCAGTGGCGGATGAACGCGTCCAGGGACAGGGTGCGCGGCACGCCGTCGACCAGGGCCAGCATGTTGGCGCCAAAGTTGGTCTGGAGGTCGGTGTGCTTGTACAGGTTGTTCAGGACGACCTTGGCGACCGCGTCCCGCTTGAGGACGATCACCAGGCGCTGGCCGGTGCGGGACGACGTCTCGTCGCGGACGTCGGCGATGCCGCCGACCTTGCCGTCCTTCACCAGGTCGGCGATCTTCTGCGCGAGGTTGTCCGGGTTGACCTGGTACGGCAGCTCCGTGACCACCAGGCACTGGCGGTTCTGGATCTCCTCGACCTCGACGACCGCGCGCATGGTGATCGAGCCGCGTCCGGTGCGGTACGCCTCCTCGATGCCCTTGCGGCCCACCACCAGGGCGCCGGTGGGGAAGTCGGGGCCCTTGATGCGCTCGATCAGCGCGTCCAGCAGCTCCTCGTGCGAGGCCTCGTAGTTCTCCAGGTACCACTGGGCGCCGGCCGCGACCTCGCGCAGGTTGTGCGGCGGGATGTTGGTCGCCATGCCGACCGCGATGCCCGCCGAGCCGTTGATCAGCAGGTTCGGGAAGCGGGCCGGCAGGACGGTCGGTTCCTGGGAGCGGCCGTCGTAGTTGTCCGTGAAGTCGACGGTCTCCTCGTCGATGTCGCGGACCATCTCCATCGACAGCGGCGCCATCTTGCACTCGGTGTACCGCATGGCCGCCGCCGGGTCGTTGCCCGGCGAGCCGAAGTTGCCGTTGGAGTCGACGAGCGGCATCCGCATCGACCAGGGCTGCGCGAGGCGGACCAGGGCGTCGTAGATGGAGGAGTCGCCGTGGGGGTGGTAGTTGCCCATGACGTCGCCGACGACGCGGGCGCACTTGTAGAAGCCGCGCTCGGGGCGGTAGCCGCCGTCGTACATGGCGTAGAGCACGCGCCGGTGGACGGGCTTGAGGCCGTCGCGGACGTCGGGCAGCGCGCGCGACACGATGACGGACATCGCGTAGTCGAGGTAGGAGCGCTGCATCTCCGTCTCGAGCCCGACGGGCTCGACACGCATCGCCAGGGCGTCACCCTCGGGCGTGGTCACAGGGGTGTTCTCGTCGGTCATTGCTGGTGAAGGTCCTTCCTGGTGCGGTCAGCTGAGACCGACTCAGATGTCGAGGAAGCGGACGTCCTTGGCGTTGCGCTGGATGAACGCGCGCCGGGCCTCGACGTCCTCGCCCATCAGCACCGAGAACAGGTCGTCGGCCTGCGCGGCGTCGTCGAGCGTGACCTGGCCGAGCACGCGGTGCTCCTGGTCCATGGTCGTGATGCGCAGTTCCTCGGCGTTCATCTCGCCGAGGCCCTTGAAGCGCTGCACGGAGTCCTCGCGGATGCGCTTGCCGGCGTTGCGGCCCATCTCGATCAGCGCGTCGCGCTCGCGGTCGGAGTACGCGTACTCGAAGTCGTCCCGGCCCCACTTGATCTTGTACAGCGGGGGGCGGGACAGGTACACGTGCCCGGACTCGACCAGCGGCCGCATGAAGCGGAACAGGAAGGTCAGCAGCAGGGTGTTGATGTGCTGGCCGTCGACGTCGGCGTCCGCCATCAGAATGATCTTGTGATAGCGGAGCTTCTCGATGTCGAAGTCCTCGTGCACCCCGGTGCCGAACGCGGAGATCATCGCCTGGATCTCCTGGTTCTGCAGGATCCGGTCGATGCGCGCCTTCTCGACGTTGAGGATCTTGCCGCGGATCGGGAGGATCGCCTGGTACTGCGGGTTCCGGCCGGACTTGGCCGAGCCGCCGGCGGAGTCGCCCTCGACGATGAAGATCTCGCACTTGGTCGGGTCGTTGGACTGGCAGTCGGACAGCTTGCCCGGCAGCGACGCCGACTCCAGCAGACCCTTGCGGCGCGTCAGGTCACGCGCCTTGCGAGCCGCCACGCGCGCGTGGGCCGCCTGGATGCCCTTGCGGATGATGTCCGCGGCCTCGTTGGGATTGCGGTCGAGCCAGTCCGTCAGGTGCTCGTAGACGACCTTCTGCACGAAGGTCTTCACCTCGGTGTTGCCCAGCTTCGTCTTGGTCTGGCCCTCGAACTGCGGCTCCGCCAGCTTGACCGAGATGATCGCCGTCAGACCCTCGCGGATGTCGTCACCCGTGAGGTTGTCGTCCTTCTCGCGGAGCAGCTTCTTGTCGCGCGCGTACTTGTTGATCAGCGAGGTGAGCGCCGCGCGGAAGCCCTCCTCGTGCGTGCCGCCCTCGTGCGTGTGGATGATGTTGGCGAAGGAGTACACGCCCTCGGTGTAGCCGCCGTTCCACTGCATGGCGACCTCGAGGGACAGGCTCTTGTCCTTGTCCTCGGCCTCAAGGTCGATCACGGTGGGATGCACCAGCTCTCCCTTGCGGGAGTTGAGGTACGTGACGAAGTCGACGATGCCGCCCTCGTAGTGGTACGAGACGCTCTTGTCCTCGTGCTTCTCGTCCTCGCCCGCCTCGTCCGCGCCGGCGGTGGCCTTCGCCGACTCGCGCTCGTCGGTGAGGTTGATCTTCAGGCCCTTGTTGAGGAAGGCCATCTCCTGGAAGCGCCGGGAGAGCGTCTCGAAGGAGTAGTCGGTGGAGTCGAAGATGTCGCCGTCGGCCCAGAAGGTGACCGACGTGCCGGTCTCCTCGGTGGCCTCGTGCCGGGCGAGCGACGCCGTGGGGACGCCCAGCTTGTACTCCTGCGTCCAGCGGTAGCCGTCGGTCTTGACCTCCACCGCGACCCGCGTGGAAAGGGCGTTGACGACGGAGACACCCACGCCGTGCAGACCACCGGAGACCGCGTAGCCGCCGCCGCCGAACTTGCCGCCCGCGTGCAGCACGGTCAGCACGACCTCGACGGCGGGCTTCCCCTCGGACGGGACGATGCCCACCGGGATGCCGCGGCCGTTGTCGACGACCCGGACACCGCCGTCGGCGAGGATCGTGACGTCGATCGTGTCCGCGTGACCGGCGAGCGCCTCGTCGACGGAGTTGTCCACGACCTCCTGCACCAGGTGGTGCAGGCCGCGTTCACCGGTCGAGCCGATGTACATGCCGGGTCGCTTGCGGACCGCGTCCAGACCCTCGAGGACGGTGATGGCACTGGCGTCGTACGAGGTGTGGGCCTCGCCGTGCGCGATGCTCACCGCGTCGTTCACGCCGGTGTCGGTGGACGGGTTGTTCTCGTTGGGGTTGCCGGAATCGGCCACGAAGCGCCCTTTCTGGCACAGCACGAGCCGGGCTCGTCGGCAGGTTGCCGGAGCGGCTGCGGCATGTTGCGTTGGTAAGCCTTGATCAGCGTTGCTCAGCTAGTCCCGGACGGTCCCCAGGTTCGGGGCGGGATTCTCTCTCATTCTACCGGTACCACTGACACTGATGGGGGTTTGCCGGTACCTGAGTCCGCATGTGCCGCCCTGAACGAGCCTTGTCCGACTCCCGATATGCGGATGGGGGCCTCAGGAGGCTCACAACGGCACTCAGCGCTTCGAGGCGTCAACCCTTGGCTACTTGGGAGTCAGATCGTGGTGGGCGGGCCCGCGCGGTGGTACGACACGGGGGGCGCCGGCGCTTCAGAGGGCCCACCGGCACCGATTTTTGTGAGGTACATCACGCAGCCCTGACGAGGTGCCAGATCGCCTGTTCGTCACCCGTAGGTGTCTCCGGGACCCTGGCTGCCGGGCGCCCGCAACGGCCCGTAGCGCCGGCCCGGACCACCCGGACCGCCGGGCCCCAGCACCTTGATCATCCGCACCGACCCGTGGCCCAGGTCCTCGTTGATCCGGGCCACCAGCGTCGGCGCGAGCAGCCGCAGGTTCGTCGCCCAGGCCGTCGAGTCGCAGCGCACCACCAGCACCCGCTCGTCCTCGTCGTACCGCTCCGGCACACAGTGCTTCGCGACGTCCTCACCGACGATCTGCGGCCAGCGGCCCATCACCCCGCCCACGGCCGCGGGTGTCTCCCAGCCGCGCTCGGTGATCAGCCGGTTGATCGCGGAACCCAGCGCCATGGGGTCACGGCCGTCGGCCCTCGCCCCGGAGCGCAGACCGCCACGACGCGCCTGCTTCTTCTGCTGGGCCGCGTCACCACGCGCGCGTGCCGCCTCCCGCGCGGCCCTGAGCGCCACGCGCGCGAGGTCGACGCCGGACGGCTCCGGGCCGCCGCTCCCGAGGTCCTTCTCGTGGTCCTTCCTGCGGCCCCCGGGGGCCGGCCCGTCGGCGCTCATACGCGCTCCACCGTGCCCTGCGCCACCGTGAACCTCGCCCCCGCCAGCACGTCCGGTACGTCGTCGTCGACCGCGGCCGTCACCAGGACCTGCTCCCCGGGCGCCACCAGCTCGGCCAGCCGCTCCCGGCGCCGCGCGTCCAGCTCGGCGAAGACGTCGTCCAGGACCAGCACCGGCTCGTTGCCCTCGGCCCGCAGCAGGTCGAACGACGCCAGCCTGAGCGCCAGCGCGTACGACCACGACTCGCCGTGGGAGGCGTAGCCCTTGGCGGACAGCGAGCCGAGCTTGAGCAGCAGGTCGTCCCGGTGCGGACCGACCAGCGTGACGCCCCGCTCGATCTCCTGCTTGCGCGCCTCGGCGAGCGCGGCCGTCAGCTGCTCGTACAGGTCCTCACGGGTGTGCGCCTCGCCGGGCGCCGACGGCTTGTACTCCAGGGCAAGGGGGCCGCCGCCCGGGGCCAGCTGCTCGTAGGCCTTGTCGGCCAGCGGCTGCACCGCCGCGATCAGGTCCAGGCGCTGCGCGAGCAGTTCCGCGCCCGCGCGCGCGAGGTGCTGGTCCCAGACGTCGAGCGTGGAGAGGTCCATCGTGCGGCCGCCGTGCCGGCGGGCGAGCGCGGCCGACTTCAGCAGGGTGTTGCGCTGCTTGAGGACCCGGTCGTAGTCCGAGCGCACGCCGGCCATCCGCGGGGAGCGTGCGGTGATCAGCTCGTCCAGGAAACGGCGCCGCTCGCCGGGATCGCCCTTCACCAGCGCCAGGTCCTCGGGGGCGAACAGGACGGTGCGCACGATGCCCACTACGTCACGCGGTCTGACCTGCGAGGACCTGTTGATACGGGCCCGGTTGGCCTTGCCCGGGTTCAGCTCCAGCTCGATCAGCTGCTGCCGCTCGCCCTGCCGGACCTGGGCGCGGATCACGGCCCGCTCGGCGCCCATGCGCACCAGGGGGGCGTCGGAGGAGACCCGGTGGCTGCCGAGGGTGGCCAGGTAGCCGACCGCCTCGACGAGGTTCGTCTTGCCCTGCCCGTTGGGTCCCACGAAGGCGGTGACGCCCGGGTCCAGGGGCACCTCGACCCGGGCGTACGAACGGAAGTCGGCCAGCGACAGATGCGTGACGTGCATGGTCGTGCGCCGACCTCCCCAACCTTCGGGTGTTGCTTACTTCTTCTCGACCGCGTGGCCGCCGAACTGGTTGCGCAGCGCCGCGATCATCTTCATCTGCGGCGAATCGTCCTGCCGGGACGCGAACCGCGCGAAGAGGGAGGCCGTGATCGCGGGCAGCGGCACCGCGTTGTCGATCGCCGCCTCCACAGTCCAGCGTCCCTCACCGGAGTCCTGTGCATAACCCCGGAGCCCGTCCAGGTGCTCGTCGTCGTCGAGCGCGTTGACGGCCAGGTCGAGGAGCCAGGAGCGGATCACCGTGCCCTCCTGCCAGGAGCGGAAGACCTCGCGGACGTTCTCCACGGAGTCGACCTTCTCCAGCAGCTCCCAGCCCTCGGCGTAGGCCTGCATCATCGCGTACTCGATGCCGTTGTGAACCATCTTCGCGAAGTGGCCGGCGCCCACCTTGCCGGCGTGCACGGCCCCGAAGTCGCCCTCCGGCTTGAGCGCGTCGAAGACCGGCTGCACCTTGGCGACGTTCTCCGCGTCGCCGCCGTACATCAGTGCGTAGCCGTTCTCCAGGCCCCACACGCCGCCGGAGACGCCGCAGTCGACGAAGCCTATGCCCTTGGCCGCCAGCTCCTCGGCGTGCCTCTCGTCGTCCGTCCAGCGGGAGTTGCCGCCGTCCACGACGACGTCGCCGGGTTCCAGCAACTCGCCGAGCCGGTCGACGGTGGCCTGGGTGGCCTCGCCGGCCGGGACCATCACCCACACCACGCGCGGTGCGCCGAGCTTGCCCACAAGCTCTTCCAGGCTGTGGACGTCGGCGAGGTCCGGGTTGCGGTCGTATCCGACGACGGTGTGGCCCGCGCGGCGGATCCGCTCGCGCATGTTGCCGCCCATCTTGCCGAGGCCGACGAGACCGAGCTCCATCAGTTGCGTTCCTTAGGTGTGCGAGGTGGCAAGGCGGCACCTCCGTACCCTCCGGATGCGTGCCGCGGCACTTTCGTACCCGCGTCGAGCCTAAACCCGGACGCCCGTGCACAGCTGTGGGCATACGCGCTCAGACGTATGCCCCCACCTGCGGGTTCGTCCCCACCCTGTGGACAGCCACCGACGGTGCGGCGGCCTGGCTCAGCCGCTCAGCCGCACCGGCATGATCAGGTACTTGTAGGCCTCGTCCGCCTCGGCGTCCACCGCGGGCTTGCCGCTGAGCAGTGCCGGCTTCGTGGACGTCGTGAAGGACAGCTGGGCGACCGGGGAGTCGATGGCACTCAGGCCGTCCAGCAGGAAGGTCGGGTTGAAGGCGATCGAGATGTCGTCGCCCTCCAGCTGGGCGTCGACCCTTTCCACAGCCTGTGCGTCGTCGCTGGAACCGGCCTCCAGGATGAGCACGCCCTGCTCGAAGCTGAGCCGCACCGGGGTGTTGCGCTCGGCGACGAGGGCCACACGCTTGACGGCCTCCACGAAGGGGGCGGTCTCGATCACCGCGATGCTGTTGAACTCCGTCGGGAACAGCGTCTTGTACTTCGGGAGGTCGCCCTCCAGCAGACGCGTCGTCGTCCGGCGGCCCGCGCCCTCGAAACCGATCAGGCCCTCGCCCGCGCCCGAGCCCGACAGCGCCAGGATCACCTGGTCACCGCTGGTCAGCGCCTTGGCGGTGTCCTGGAGCGTCTTGGCGGGCACCAGGGCGACCGCGGAGATGTCCGGGTTCTCCGGCTTCCACAGGAACTCGCGGACCGCGAAGCGGTAGCGGTCGGTGGAGGCCAGGGTCACCGAGTCGCCCTCGATCTCGATGCGCACACCGGTCAGGACGGGCAGCGTGTCGTCGCGGCCCGCGGCGATCGCCACCTGCTGCACGGCCGAGGCGAAGACCTCGCCGGGGACCGTGCCCGTCGCCTCCGGCATCTGCGGCAGCGCCGGGTACTCCTCCACCGGCAGGGTGTGGAGGGTGAACCGCGAGGAGCCGCAGACCACCGTCGCCCGTACACCGTCTGTGGAAATCTCCACCGGCCGGTTGGGCAGGGCGCGGGAGATGTCCGCGAGCAGGCGCCCGGAGACGAGGACCGTGCCCTCTTCCTCGATCTCCGCCTCCACGGACACCCGCGCCGAGACCTCGTAGTCGAAGCCGGACAGGCTCAGCTGTCCCTCCTCGGCCTTCAGCAGCAGGCCCGCGAGGACCGGCGCCGGCGGACGGGCCGGGAGGCTGCGAGCCGCCCAGGCCACTGCCTCCGCGAGTACGTCGCGTTCCACCCGGATCTTCACTGTTGCCGCCTCCTGCTGTTGCCGGCGCTGCTCGCCCTGCTTCGCCTTCGTCGTCTGACCGGTGTCGTCCGCCGCTGTGAGGGGCAGAACACCGGGGACCAGTCTGACGCACCCCACTGACAGTAGGTGCCGTTCGGGGTCAAGTCGTGACGAGGGGCGGTCGGGCTCGAGAGAGCGAGTTGTGCACAGGACCCGCTTCGAAACGAATTCCGCACTCTCTCTAGTCGTCAGTAGTAGTAGGGCCTGTGGATACCGTGGATAACCTCGTTTGCCCAGGTCAGAGCGGCTTTTTTGTCCACTGGCCCTGTGGGCGGAGCCGGTGGAAAACCGGGCCCGTCTGTGGAGAACAGAAAGTTCTGCACACAGCGTGCACAGGGAGGGGCGAGTTCTCCCCAGAGCCGTCCCCAGGTTTACCCACGTTTCCCACAGCCCAACCAGGCAGCCTGGTGTGACGCCTTTCACTCGACGCGGTGACGGGGCGCGTCACGTTGCCGAACAGTGGACAGGCATGTGGAGAAGCTGGGGATTGCTGGGGACAACCCCCTCCAGCCTGTGGGTTGCCCGTGGACAACTCAATGCACAGCCTGTGGATCATTTTTTCGTCCACAGCCTGTGGAGATCGTTCGTCCACGAATCCACAGGCAGCTGACCTGCCCTGATGATCCCTCACCAGCCTGGCCTGTGGACAGGATCGGGACAACTTCCCAGTCCCCAAGGTGTGGAAGGAAAAAAGTGCCCGAATCTGTGGAGGACGGCCGTAACCCCGCACATATTCGAACAGCGGACAGGACGGCCGTGCGACCGCTGCGGGTGGAGGAGCGCCGACGGGACCGGCGGAGGGGGGCAGGACTGCAGGGGGCGCTTGCCTCATGGGCACGAAAAAGGCGCCCCCGGGGAGTCCAGGGGCGCCGTGCGGCCGGTTCCGGCGGCCGTCAGCCGTTCTTGATGCGGTTGGTCAGCTCGGTCACCTGGTTGTAGATCGAGCGCCGCTCGGCCATCAGATTGCGGATCTTGCGGTCGGCGTGCATCACCGTGGTGTGGTCCCGGCCGCCGAACAGCGCCCCGATCTTCGGCAGTGAGAGATCCGTCAGCTCCCGGCACAGGTACATGGCGATCTGCCGGGCCGTCACCAGCGCGCGCCCGCGCGAGGTGCCGCACAGGTCCTCGACGGTGAGACCGAAGTAGTCGGCGGTCGCGCCCATGATGGCCGTCGAGGTGATCTCGGGGGCCGAGTCCTCGCCGCCCGGGATCAGGTCCTTGAGGACGATCTCGGTGAGTCCAAGATCCACCGGCTGCCGGTTGAGCGACGCGAACGCGGTCACCCGGATCAGGGCGCCCTCTAGCTCGCGGATGTTGCGCGAGATGCGGGAGGCGATGAACTCCAGTACCTCCGGTGGGGCGTTGAGCTGCTCCTGCACCGCCTTCTTGCGCAGGATCGCGATGCGGGTCTCCAGCTCCGGCGGCTGGACGTCGGTGATCAGCCCCCACTCGAAGCGGTTGCGGAGCCGGTCCTCCAGCGTCACCAGCTGCTTGGGCGGCCGGTCGCTGGAGAGCACGATCTGCTTGTTCGCGTTGTGCAGGGTGTTGAAGGTGTGGAAGAACTCCTCCTGCGTCGACTCCTTGTCCGCGAGGAACTGGATGTCGTCGACGAGCAGGATGTCCATCTCGCGGTAGCGCTTGCGGAAGCTGTCGCCCTTGCCGTCGCGGATGGAGTTGATGAACTCGTTGGTGAACTCCTCCGAGCTGACGTAGCGCACCCGGGTGCCCGGGTAGAGGCTGCGCGCGTAGTGCCCGATGGCGTGCAGGAGGTGGGTCTTGCCGAGTCCCGACTCCCCGTAGATGAAGAGGGGGTTGTAGGCCTTGGCGGGTGCCTCGGCGACGGCCACTGCCGCCGCGTGGGCGAAGCGGTTGGAGGCGCCGATGACGAAGGTGTCGAAGAGGTACTTCGGGTTCAGGCGCGCGGTCGGCTCGCCCGGACCGGTCGCCGGCGCGGGCTGTGCGGCCAGCGGGCCGGGCGCCCCGGTGGCGGGTCCGGGGCCGACGGGACCGCCGCGGTGGACGTGTCCGGAACCGGCCGGGGGCTCGGGCAGGTCCCGGCGGGGACCGCGCTGGTCGTAGTCACTCCGCTGCTGGTCGTAGTCGCCGCGCGGGCCGTCGTACTCGCCCCGGGACTGCTCGTAGTCCCCGCGGGGCTTGTCGTAGTCGCTCCGGGGCGGCTCGTACTCATCGCGCGGGGAGTCGTACGGCGGGCGTTCCGGCGGCTTCGGCCGGTAGTCCCGCGGGTACGGGTTGTGGGACTCGTGGGGGTACGGCGGCGGCTCCTGGCCGTAGGGCTCCTGGGACGGGGACGCGTAGGGGTCCCGTTCCGGGAAGCCGAGGCGCTGCTGCTGCCAGCCGTAGTCGTCCTGCTGTGCGGGGCGGGGCCAGGAGCCGGGCTCGGGGCGCTGGTACTCCTGCGGGTAGGCGGGCCGGGCGGTGGGCAGCTGGTCGCCGCGGTTGCGGCCGTACCCCTCGTACTCGTCGCGGTACTCCTCGCGGCCGCCCTGGCCGGGGGCGGGGAGCTCGGGCTCCTCGTACCGGGGCTGGGGGCGGGAGGGCGGCGCTTGGGGTGCCTGCGGAGCCGGGCCGGCCGGTTCGCCCGCGGTGTCGTCCACGGTGATCGCGATGCGGATCGGGCGGCCGCACTCGCGGCTCAGGGTCTCGCTGACGATCGGGGCGAGACGGCCTTCCAGTACGCCCTTCGCAAATTCGTTCGGTACGGCGAGCAGGGCGGTGTCCGCGACCAGCGCGAGCGGCTGGCAGCGGCGGATCCAGTGCTCGTCCTTCGACTCGACGCCCTGCCCGCGGCCCTCTCCGAGGAGTTGCTCCAATACGCGTGGCCACACTGCGGCAAGATCGGCAGGTACGTCAGCCACAGGGCACGCTCTCTCACGAGTCCCTCGAAGGTGTGATTCGGGGACGGGTCGGGATGAAACTCGGTTGGGGCAGGGATAAGGGAACGAATCGGAGTCCAGTCACGGTAGTCAGCGCGGCGGGTAGGGTTCAAGTTGTTGTCCCCAGCCTGTGGACAAGTGTCTCCCGGTCACCGCTGGTTTGACCGAATGGCGCAGTCGCACGTACCGTAACCAGGTCGAGTTGTCGATGGCTGCTGCCGCCTGCCTCCGATGGGCACAGGTCACGTACAAGGTGATCGAAAAGCGGTGCACTCGGGCGTAACGCGAGCTACTCGTGGGCGCACGGTGACAGCCAGGACGGCACCCCGCCAACACCCGAATCTTTCTGGAGCCCCCGAGTGAGCAAGCGCACCTTCCAGCCGAACAACCGTCGCCGCGCGAAGACCCACGGCTTCCGGCTGCGTATGCGTACCCGTGCCGGCCGCGCGATTCTCGCGACCCGCCGCAGCAAGGGTCGCGCCCGTCTGTCCGCCTGATCCCGGTCAGGTCATGACGTCGTGCTGCCCACCGAGAACCGGCTGAGGCGGCGCGAGGACTTCGCGACCGCGGTACGACGGGGCCGCCGGGCCGGCCGCCCGGCCCTCGTTGTTCACCTTCGAAGCGGTGCCACGGACCCGCACGCGCCTGGGGAGAGCGCTCCCCGGACACGTGCGGGTTTCGTCGTGAGCAAAGCCGTGGGTGGCGCGGTCGTGCGCAACAAGGTGAAGCGCAGGCTTCGCCATCTGATGCGCGACCGGATCGACCTGTTGCCCCCCGGTAGCCTGGTAGTCGTACGAGCGCTGCCCGGTGCGGGTGACGCCGACCATGCACAGCTGGCCCGAGACCTGGACGCCGCCCTGGCGCGGCTACTGGGAGGGGGCGCGCGATGAAGTACCCGCTGCTGGCTCTGATCAAGCTCTACCAGTGGACGATCAGTCCGCTGCTCGGACCGGTGTGCAAGTACTACCCGTCGTGTTCCCACTACGGCTACACGGCCATCGACCGGCACGGAGCCGTCAAGGGCACGGCGCTCACCGCCTGGCGCATCCTGCGGTGCAATCCGTGGTCGCTGGGCGGCGTGGACCATGTTCCGCCGCGCAAGCGTCCGCGGTGGCACGAAATGCTGCGTGCCGCCTGGCGGGCACGCAAGGGCGGGACCTCCGCCGCCGAACCGGCCACCGAAGGACGGCCTGCTCACCCGAGCCAGTCCGATCCTCCGAGCCCGGCCGCAGAGACCTCGCCCCATGCCCAAGGAGCATGATTAGTGGACACGATTGCCAGCCTCTTCAGCTTTATCACCTGGCCCGTCTCCTGGGTCATCGTCCAGTTCCACACGGTGTACGGGGCGATCTTCGGACCTGACACCGGATGGGCCTGGGGCCTGTCCATCGTGTCCCTGGTGATCCTCATCCGTATCTGCCTGATCCCGCTGTTCGTGAAGCAGATCAAGGCGACGCGCGGGATGCAGACGCTCCAGCCGGAGATGAAGAAGATCCAGGAGCGCTACAAGAACGACAAGCAGCGTCAGTCCGAAGAGATGATGAAGCTGTACAAGGAGACGGGTACCAACCCGCTCTCCTCGTGCCTTCCCATCCTGGCGCAGTCTCCGTTCTTCTTTGCCCTGTACCACGTGCTCAACGGCATCGCCTCCGGCGACACCATCGGCGCGGTCAACCAGAGCCTGCTGGAGAGCGCGCAGAAGGCGCACATCTTCGGTGCCCCGCTGGCCTCCAAGTTCTTCAGCAGCGAGAGCGACGTCTCCGCGCTCGACGCCTCGCTGACCAACGTCCGGATCGTCACCGCGATCATGATCGTGATGATGTCGGCCTCGCAGTTCTTCACCCAGCGCCAGCTGATGACGAAGAACGTCGACACCACGGTGAAGACGCCGTTCATGCAGCAGCAGAAGATGCTGATGTACGTCTTCCCCGTCATGTTCGCCGTCTTCGGCGTCAACTTCCCCGTCGGTGTCCTCGTCTACTGGCTGACCACCAACGTGTGGACCATGGGCCAGCAGATGTACGTCATCCGCAACAACCCGACGCCGGGCTCCAAGGCGCAGGCGTCCTACCTGGAGCGGCTGCACAAGAGCGTCACCGAGCACGGCAAGACCCGTAGCCGAGGCGAGAAGGCCATCGTGAAGGCCATTGTCGCCAAGGGCCGGGACCGCAACGAGGCCGAGCGGAAGTTCATCAACGGTCTGAACAAGGCGGGTCTGGCGGCTCAGGCCGACGGCAACGTGGTGAAGAGCGAGGCCGATGTGGCCGCCCAGAGCGCGGACGGCTCGACCGTGACGACCACGGGCCAGCCCAAGCGCCAGCAGCCCAAGCGGCAGAGCAAGTCCCAGCGCCAGGCCAAGCCCGCCGGTGAGGCCGAGCCGAAGACGTCGCTGACCAAGCCGGACGAGCCGCAGGACGGCAAACCGGCCGGCAAGCAGGACACCAAGTCCGCCGCCGGTGCCAAGAAGCCGGCTCAGAAGTCCGGCGGCGGTGGCCGCAGCAAGGCCCAGTCCGGACAGCGCAAGGGCCCGCAGCGGCCCAAGTCCCCGTCGAAGAAGTAAGAAGGAGTCCATCCCGTGACGGAAGGCACCACCTCCGCCGCTGCCGAGGGCGCGGACACCCTGACCCGCCTTGAGCAGGAGGGCGAGATCGCCGCGGACTACCTGGAGGGTCTGCTCGACATCGCCGACCTCGACGGCGACATCGACATGGACGTCGAGGCCGACCGTGCCTCCGTCTCGATCATCAGCGACAGCAAGAGCCGGGACCTGGAGAAGCTGGTCGGCCGGGACGGCGAGGTGCTGGAGGCTCTGCAGGAGCTGACGCGCCTGGCCGTGCACCGGGAGACCGGTGACCGCAGCCGGCTGATGCTCGACATCGCGGAGTACCGGGCGGGCAAGCGCGCCGAGCTGTCCGAGCTGGGCGCCAAGGCCGCAGCCGAGGTCAGGAGCAGCGGCGAGTCCGTGCGGCTCGAGCCGATGACGCCCTTCGAGCGCAAGGTCGTGCATGACGCGGTCAAGGCCGCAGGACTGCGCAGTGAGTCCGAGGGCGAGGAGCCGGAGCGCTTCGTCGTCGTGCTCCCTGCCTGATCGGTTCCCTCTCGTTCTCCGGCCCCGTCTGTTGCGCAGGCGGGGCCGAATTTTGTCAGCCTGATAGTTCTGGTGGTTCTGGCACCTGCGCCTCGTGCGACGGTGCCGTACGGAAGGACGGTCCCCCGTGTCGGAGGCAGCGGAGCTCCCCCCTGTACCCGAGCAGGCACGTGACGTGTTCGGTGATCGCTACGCGGACGCGGTCCGTTACGCGGAACTGCTCGCCGAGGCGGGGGTGAAGCGCGGTCTGATCGGTCCGCGTGAAGTGCCCCGGCTCTGGGAGCGTCACCTGCTGAACTGCGCGGTGCTCTCCGAGGTCGTACCCGAGGGCGTGACGGTGTGCGACGTCGGCTCCGGCGCCGGCCTGCCGGGCATCCCGTTGGCGTTGGTACGGGAGGACCTGAAGATCACTCTCCTGGAGCCGCTGCTGCGGCGCACGAACTTCCTCACCGAGGTCGTGGAACTGCTGGGCCTGGACCATGTCACTGTCGTACGAGGCCGGGCCGAGGAGGTCATGGGCAAGCTGCCGCCGGTGCATGTGGTGACTGCCCGTGCCGTCGCTCCGCTGGACCGGCTCGCCACCTGGGGCATCCCGCTGCTGCGTCCGTACGGCGAGATGCTCGCCCTCAAGGGCGACACGGCTGAGGAGGAGCTGAAGGCGGCGACCGCGGCGCTGAGCAAACTCGGGGCCGAGGTGACGTCCATCCTGCACGTCGGCGAGGGCGTCGTGGAACCCATGTCCACCGTGGTACGGGTCGAGGTCGGCGAGAGCCCCGGCGGGGTGCGTTTCGCGGCCAAGCGGGCCAAGGCCGCCCGGACCGGACGGACAAGGCGGCGTCGCGGATAGCGTCCGCGTCGGTGGCTGCTGGGTGACGTGGCGGCGCGGGCCTGCTCCGGGCTTACTCTGACGGTCTGCCGTACTCCACACAAGCTGCCCTGCTCACGCGCGCCGGAGTGTCGCGGCAGTTCGGCATCGGCCGCGCTGCATCGTGTTTCACGTGAAACGTCGCTCACTGCTGCACGGCATTATCAGTCGCGGCCGCGCCGCGGCCGATCCACGCGACCGAAAGCCTCTCGGGTCGCTCGGAGAGGGCACGGAGTTGTCCACAGAGGTGGATTTCTCCACAGAAGACCAGGCCTCACTGGTTCATGACCCCGAAGGCATGGGAGGCTCTGTTCATTGCGAGCCTGAAGTCGAGGAGAGTGAATCCTTGCGGTCCGACGCCAATATCGCGGGACCGATGACCGATCCGGTCCCCGGTCCCCGTACCGAGTCGATGGGGGCGGATGTTTCACGTGAAACACCGCCTCCGATGGACGACACTCCGATCGGTCGTGCTGCCCAACTGGCGGTGGAGGCTCTGGGCCGCGCCGGCGAGGGGCTGCCACGGCCCGAGCAGACCCGGGTCATGGTCGTAGCAAACCAGAAGGGCGGTGTGGGCAAGACGACGACGACCGTCAACCTTGCCGCGTCACTCGCCCTGCACGGTGCGAGAGTACTGGTCGTCGACCTCGACCCACAGGGCAACGCGTCCACCGCGCTGGGTATCGACCATCACGCCGATGTGCCCTCCATCTACGACGTGCTGGTCGAGAGCCGTCCGCTCTCGGAAGTGGTCCAGCCGGTCCCCGATGTCGAGGGCCTGTTCTGTGCGCCAGCGACCATCGATCTCGCCGGTGCGGAGATCGAACTGGTCTCTCTGGTGGCCCGCGAGAGCCGGCTCCAGCGGGCCATCACGGCGTATGAGCAGCCGCTGGACTACATCCTCATCGACTGCCCGCCCTCTCTCGGCCTGCTGACGGTCAATGCGCTCGTCGCGGGCCAGGAGGTGCTGATCCCCATTCAATGCGAGTACTACGCGTTGGAAGGGCTGGGACAGCTGCTGCGCAACGTCGACCTGGTACGGGGGCACCTCAACCCCACGCTGCATGTGTCGACGATCCTCCTCACCATGTACGACGGCCGGACGCGGCTTGCGTCCCAGGTCGCGGACGAGGTGCGCAGCCACTTCGGTGAGGAGGTGCTACGGACGAGCATTCCCCGCTCGGTCCGTATCTCCGAGGCCCCGAGCTATGGGCAGACGGTACTGACCTACGATCCAGGATCAAGTGGAGCCCTCTCCTACCTGGAGGCGGCCCGTGAGATCGCGCTGAAGGGCGTGGGCGTCAACTATGACGCGACCCACGCTCATGTCGGCGCTCAGAATGATCCGAACATGGTGGAGGGGATCCAGTGAGTGAGCGACGGAGGGGGCTGGGCCGTGGTCTGGGCGCACTGATCCCCAACGCCCCGACCGAGAAGTCGGTCGCCTCGGCAGCGTTGGGTACCGCGGCTTCCGCGTCCCCGGGGGCGGCGATGCCTCTGCTGCCGAACGAACGTGGAGTGGCCGCGGCGAAGGTGGCCACGCTGCCGCACGTTTCACGTGAAACGGAGGAGCCGACGGCACCTCACGGTGTGGAAGGGCTCCGTCCTCCCATGGGGGCGCACTTCGCCGAGGTGCCTCTCGACGCCATCACGCCGAACCCGAAGCAGCCGCGCAAGGACTTCGACGACGACGCGCTGGCCGAGCTTGTCACCTCCATCAAAGAGGTCGGCCTGCTCCAGCCGGTCGTTGTGCGGCCGACGGAGCCCGGGCGCTATGAGCTCATCATGGGTGAGCGCCGCTTCCGGGCCTGCCGAGAGCTGGAACTGGATGCCATCCCGGCGATCGTGCGGGCGACGGAGGACGAGAAGCTCCTCCTGGACGCACTCCTGGAGAACCTGCACCGCGCCCAGCTGAACCCGCTGGAGGAGGCGTTCGCCTACGACCAGCTGCTGAAGGACTTCAACTGCACGCACGACCAGTTGGCGGACCGCATCGGTCGTTCCCGTCCGCAGGTCTCCAACACGCTGCGTCTGCTGAAGCTCTCCCCGAAGGTGCAGAACCGGGTGGCCGCAGGTGTGCTTTCCGCAGGACACGCGCGAGCCCTGCTGTCCGTCGACGACCCGGAGGAGCAGGACCGGCTGGCTCACCGCATCGTGGCCGAAGGGCTCTCGGTGCGTTCGGTCGAGGAGATCGTGACCCTGATGGGTTCCCGGCCGCAGAAGCCGCAGCGGGCCAAGGGTCCGCGAGCCGGCTCCCTGGTCTCTCCGGCGCTTTCGGACCTGGCGACACGGCTCTCGGACCGCTTCGAGACGCGGGTGAAGGTCGACCTGGGACAGAAGAAGGGCAAGATCACTGTGGAGTTCGCCTCCATGGACGATCTGGAGCGGATCCTCGGCAGCCTGGCCCCTGGCGAGGGCCCCGTACTGCAGAAGGGCCTTCTGGAGGACCAGGACGACGACGTCGAATCCTGATGCCGGGGTAGTGGAGCACCCGATGGTGCTTCGACAGCCTCAGGGCGGGCCGTGTCCGGTGCATACCGGAACACGGTCCGCCCTTTGCTTTGCGTCGGTGTCGAGGCCACCGCATCGTGGATACGATGCGACAGGGATGGCGTTGTCACCTGGCAGTACCTCTGAGAGGAAGGCAGGGGCCATGCGAACGATGAGCCGCACCGAACTGGTGAGCGCGGGCTTGGGGCTGGGCGCGGTCGGTGGGTTCGTTGGGAGCCTGCTCAGGGAACGGAGCGCTCTGACAGCCGCCCGCGACGCGGCAGGCGAAGGAAGCGAGGAACAGCCTTCATGGGGCGCCGGCTCGTACCGCTCACGCTCGACAACCTTCAGGACCTTCCCCAACGCTGTCGCTCGTGCGTCTTCTGGGAACTGGACCCCGTCAGTGGCGAGGCCGCGGTAAAGGCGGGCAGACCCGCTCTGGAGAAGGAGTCCTGGATCTCAGCGGTCCTACTGGACTGGGGGTCGTGCGGCCGGGTGGTCTACGTCGACGACGTGTCGGTGGGCTTCGTTCTCTACGCGCCGCCGGCCTATGTACCGCGCTCGGCGGCCTTCCCCACCAGCCCGGTCTCCTCGGACGCAGTCCAGCTGATGACCGCGTTCGTGATGCCGGGGTATCAGGGTCAGGGACTGGGCCGAGTGATGGTCCAGACGGTCGCCAAAGATCTTCTGCGGCGGGGCTTCAAGGCGATCGAAGCGTTCGGGGACGCCCGCTGGAAGGAGCCTGCCTGCGTCCTGCCGGCGGAGCATCTGCTGGCGGTGGGCTTCAAGACGGTCCGGCCACACCCCCGGCATCCGCGCCTGCGACTGGACCTCCGGTCCACGCTCTCCTGGAAGGAAGACGTGGAGATGGCACTCGATCGCCTGCTGGGAGCCGTCCAGAAGGAACCGGCGCTGCGTCCGCTGTGACGGTGCACAGGAGGCCGCTGTACGCCGAATGGGCCGACCCGTTCGGGTCGGCCCATTCGTGTTTCACGTGAAACGTCAGTCGGCGATCATCAGTCGGCGATGAAGTCCTCGAGGTCGCGGACGATCGCGGCCTTCGGCTTGGCACCGACGATGGTCTTGGCGACCTCGCCCCCCTGGTAGACGTTCAGGGTCGGGATGGACATGACGCCGTACTTGGCAGCGGTACCCGGGTTCTCGTCGATGTTCAGCTTGACGATCTCGATCTTGTCGCCGTACTCGGCGGCGATGGCCTCGAGGGACGGCGCGATCTGGCGGCAGGGACCGCACCAGGCGGCCCAGAAGTCCACCAGGACGGGCTTGTCGTTCTTGAGGACGTCCTGCTCGAAGGAGGCGTCGGTCACATGCTTCAGGGTGCCGGCCACGGCGGGCTCCTTAACTGGGTGGTGCGGGGGATGGGGTGGTCAGACGGCGGTCTTCTCGGGCTCCGCCTTGTCCTCGTCACTGAGGGCGGCAAGGAACCGCTCGGCGTCGAGAGCGGCGGAGCAGCCGGTGCCCGCGGCGGTGATCGCCTGGCGGTAGGTGTGGTCGACTACGTCACCGGCGCCGAAGACGCCCGTCAGGTTGGTGTGGGTCGAAGGCGCTTCGACCTTCAGGTAGCCCTCCGGGTCCAGGTCGAGCTGGCCCTTGAAGAGCTCGGTGCGCGGATCGTGGCCGATCGCGATGAACAGACCGGTCACCGGCAGATCCGAGAGTTCGCCGGTCTTCACGTTGCGCAGCTTCAGGCCCGCGAGCTTCTGGTCACCCTGGACCTCGGCGACCTCGCTGTCCCAGACGAACGTGATCTTGGGGTCGGCGAAGGCACGCTCCTGCATCGCCTTGGAGGCGCGCAGGGTGTCGCGACGGTGGACGATGGTCACGGACTTCGCGAAGCGGGAGAGGAACGTGGCCTCCTCCATCGCGGTGTCACCGCCGCCGATCACGGCGATGTCCTGGTCCTTGAAGAAGAAGCCGTCACAGGTGGCGCACCAGGAGACACCGCGGCCGGACAGGGCGTCCTCGTTCGGCAGTCCGAGCTTGCGGTGCTGAGAGCCGGTGGTGACGATGACGGCCTTGGCCCGGTGGACGGTTCCCGCGGTGTCGGTGACGGTCTTGATCTCACCGCTGAGGTCGACGGCCACGACGTCGTCCGGGATCAGCTCGGCACCGAAGCGCTCCGCCTGGGCCCGCATGTTGTCCATGAGCTCGGGGCCCATGATGCCGTCCTGGAAGCCGGGGAAGTTCTCCACCTCGGTGGTGTTCATCAGGGCTCCGCCCGCAGTGACGGCACCCTCGAACACCAGCGGCTTCAGCGACGCTCGCGCGGTGTAGAGCGCCGCCGTGTAGCCGGCGGGCCCGGAGCCGATGATGATCACGTTTCGGACGTCGCTCACGGCTTCATTCCTCGTCTCTGGACTGCGTCTTCAGGGCCGGGTGGAGCTGCACTCGGAACTCTCACCCCACCTAACGGATCCTACGGGGCGCGCATTCCCGCTGTGTCCGCGCACACGGCGACAGCGCCGGACTGCGTGGCGGAGGGGAAAGCCCGATCGCTACGGACGCGCGTAGGAGTCCTTCAGAAGGATCTTGGCCTTGCCCACCGCGGGCTGATCCACACACGCCGACTCGACGATGTAGGCGGTGACGCGGGTGTCGTTGGTGGCATCGGGCAGGACCACCAGCAGTGCTTCCTTGCCCTTGTAGACGCCCGGCTCCGTGGCGATCGCCGCGTCGTCGCGGCCGATGCCCTGACGAACGCAGTCGGGAACGGTCGGCTGCTTGAAGACGTGGTTCTCGGCGGTCTCGCCACCGTTCTCGGACTCCATGCCGAAGCTGCGAGGTGTGCGGGACCCGTTCTCGGCGCCCCCCTCCGCGACGAGATCGGTGACCTTGTCCTTGAGGTGACCCTCGGAGAAGGTGTCCGCGAGCGCTGTCTGCTGCCCGTGGGCGGTCTCCTCGGACGAGCTTCCCCCGTTGAGGGATGACACGACGACCGCCCCGAGTCCGATGGCGGCAGCGGCGGCCACGGCGCCGAGGGCAGCGATCCGTCGCCGTCCGACTCGGCGGCGGTCCTTGCGGCCGGGGCCGGTCGAAGAGGGGCGGGCGTGCCCAGCGGGTCGGTCGATCGGTGTCGATGTTTCACGTGAAACACGCGTGCCATCGGCGTCACCCGGCAGTGGCTCGGCTGCCAGGGCGGCGTCGATGCGTGCGGCCACGTCGTCCGGCATGGGCGCCGGGGCCGGCAGGGTGCCGAGCAGTCCCCGGATCTCCTCCAGTGACGCGTAGACGTCCGCGCAGAGCTCACAGCTCTCCAGGTGCTGCCGCACGTCGGTGGTCCGCGCGGTCGGGAGGATGCCTTCGGCGAGGTCGGAGATCTCCGCGACGTCCGGGTGTCCGGTCATGTCTGTCGTCGACGACGTCACGCTCGTCCACCTCCGCCCTTCACTGCGGCTGAATCGCTTGGCCCTGCCTCCGACGGTCCCGCACGCTGCGGACCCGCTGCGGGTGGGACGGATGCCCCCTGCGTCCGGTTCCGCTCCACATCCGGTTTCGCCTTCTCCTCGCTGCCGTCGGGCCGGAGGTGGGTGAGCAGCGGCAGGAGCCTGGCTCTGCCCCGGGCGCACCGGCTCTTGATCGTCCCGTTCGGTACGTCGAGGACACGGGCGGCCTCCGCGACGGGGTAGCCCTGCATGTCCACCAGGACGAGAGCGGCCCGCTGATCGGCCGGAAGAGTGTTCAGGGCCTCCAGCAGCTGGCGGTGCAGATCGTTGCGCTCGGCGGGTGCGGCAGCCGACTCGTGGGGCTCCAGAAGCTGATCCAGGCGCTCGGTGTCGTCGACGGGCGCGGTCTTCCGTGACGCGGCCTTGCGGGCCCGGTCCAGACAGGCGTTCACCGTGATCCGGTGCAGCCAGGTGGTGACGGCGGCCTGACCTCGGAAGGTGTGGGCGGCCCGGTAGGCGGAGACAAGCGCGTCCTGGACGGCGTCGGCGGCCTCCTCGCGATCTCCCAGCGTCCGCAGGGCCACCGCCCAGAGACGGTCGCGGTGACGGCGCACGAGCTCACCGAAGGCCTCGGGGTCGCCCTGGACGTGGTGGGCGAGGAGGTCCTGATCGCTGATGCCGCCGTACGCGGTGTCATCTGCCATCGGCCTCCTCCCCCTTTCCTCGAAGGGCCCTCAGCCCTTGAAGGTCACGTCGGTGATCGCCTGCTTGTAACCGGCGCCGCTGTAGCCGTCGGACGGAGCGTTCGGCACGTCGGTCATCCACAGGAGGACGTACCGCGTCTTGACGGGCTTGGACGCCTTGGCCGTGAGCGAGGTTCCGGTCGTGGTCGCGCTCGCGATTTCCTTCATGCCGTCGACTCCGGTCGAGGGCGACAGGGAGTCGGTGGCGTAGAAGTGCACGGTCGTGTGATCACCGGTGTACCGGAGTCCTATCGACGCCGTCGAGACATCCTGCGCCGAACCGAGGTCGTAGACGATGCCGACTCCGGGCTTGTACGGCGCGAGCTGCGGGCCTTCGTTGTACTTCTTCGTGCGCCAGAAGGTGGAGGCGTCGCCGTCGTAGGTCTGGGCCACGTCCTGCGGCGCCTGGGCACTGCCACTGGCGACGTACTCCTGGGCAGCCTGCACAGTGATCGGCTTGGACGGCTTGGTCCCCTCGTCGTTCTTGTCGTTGCCGTCCGTCGTCTGGGTCTGGTTCTGGTTGTCGGCCTTGCCGCCCCGTTCCATGAGGGCGTCCGCGAGCTGCCAGCTGCCGAGGCCGAGTGCGGCGATCAGCAGGGCCGAGACGCTCCACTTCAGCGCCTTGCCGGTACGGCTCTGCAGCGGGGGCGGTGGCGTCGGCACGGGCTGGGTGGCACCGGGGTGCGGCGCCGGACGGCCGTACGCGCCCTGCTGGTAGGCCGTGCGCTGGTACTGGGGCGGGGCGGTGTAGGCCGGCTCCGGCGGGCGGATGCGCGGCATCTCGCCGATCGCCTTCACCAGTTCCTCCGGCGTGGTGCAGGGGGACTCATGGCGGGAGGCGGTGGCGCCGTCGTTGGCGAGCGCCCGCATCGCCAGCTCGGACAGGCCGCGGTGGACACCGGCCCGCACCTGGTCCGGCGGGATCAGTCCGATGTCCTTGGGCAGTCCCGCCAGACCGTGGGCGTCGCTCTCGTACGGCCAGCGCTGGGTGAGCGTGGCGTACAGAAGGGCCCCGACGGCCTCGGTGTCGGTGCGTTGCGGAGTGTCGGAACTGATGCCGCGCAGCGCGGCGTTGACGGCGAGTCCGCGAATCCGCCACTGGCCCGTCGACGTACGCAGCACCGCGTTGGGGCTCAGGCGCAGATGCGCGAGGCCCTCACGGTGGGCTGCAGCCATGGCCGACGCGACCTGACTGACCATCTGGTAGGCGTCGTAGACCTCCAGCGGTCCGGAGGCGAGGAGCGCGGTCAGCTCGGTGGCATCGGGGAGCCACTCGTGTACGACGTAGACGAGGTCGTTGTCCTCGACGGCGTCCAGTACCTGGACGAAGCGGGGGTCGCCGAGCAGGGCGGAGGAGCGTGCCGCGGCCAGCACGGACCGGGCCCGCGCGTGGTCGGCCGGGAGGAGGTGGACTCCGACGGCGCGGCGCAGCTTCTCGTCGACGGCCCGCCAGCTGCTGAAGCCGTCCAGACGGGTGACGCATTCCTCGAGGCGGTAGCGTCTGGCGAGCTTGTGCCCGCTGTGCAGTTCGGGAGGCGAGGCCTTGCCGGATTCCTCGCTCGTGGGGGTCCCCTGTGCCTCGTCGCTGTCCGTGTCCCGCTCCCGGTTGTTGGCCACCCCGTCGGCCGTGGACTGGTCCGCCTGTGCGGTCAGCGGCTCATCACCGCTGTTGTCTGCCACGTCGACGGCAGCTGTGCTCCGTTCCGCCACCGTCGTTCCTGCCTCCCCAATCCGTGCGCGTCGGCCGACTCCCGATCCGCGCGTCCGACGCCGAACCCAATTGTGCCCACAGTCCGCCGCTATGCACGACACACAGCGGCGGACGATGGTTGTGCGCCTACCCCGGGTCTCAGCGTCCCAGGCGTCCGCGCACCATGCCGACCAGAGAGTTGACTTCCTCGATGCGCATGCGGCGGGCGGCGACGAAGAAGACGCCGAACAGCAGCAGCCCGCCGGCCAGCAGCGCGGCGAACGACCCCACGGTGCCCTGGCCGAGCGCACGGCTGATCGCGTAGCAGGCGGCACCACCGATCAGGGCGGCCGGTACGGACGCGATGCACAGCCGCGCGTACGTGCGCAGTACCCGGGCGCCGTCCAGGTCCCCGCCCAGCCGCTTGCGCAGCCTGCGCCAGGCGACGCCCACGCCGATCACATAGGCCAGGCCGTAGGAGGCGGCCATGCCGACGACGGCCCAGCGGGAGGGCAGCAGCAGGTAACACAGTCCCGCGGCGGCGGCGTTGACCACGGCCACGATGACGGTGTTGTAGAAGGGCGTCCGGGTGTCCTCGTAGGCGTAGAAGGCGCGCAGGACGACGTACTGCACGGAGTACGGGATGAGACCGAGGCCGAAGGCCATCAGCATGTAGCCCATGTTGGTGGCTTCACTGGTGCCCGAGGAGCCGAACATGAGCGTGCACATCGGGATGCCCAGCGCGACGAAACCGAAGGACACGGGCACGATGGCGACGGCCGTGGTGCGCAGGCCCTGGGAGATGTCGTCTCGGACCGCTCCCCCGTCCTCCTCGGATGCCGAACGGGAGATGCGGGGCAGCAGGGCGGCCATGAGGGAGACGGTGATGATGGCCTGCGGCAGCCCCCAGATCAGCTGCGCGTTGGCGTAGGCGGCGAAACCCGTGCCGTCCACGGGGGACGCCTTGCCCGCCGCGGTGGAGAGCTGGATGACGATCATGGCGCCCGCCTGGTTGGCCAGCACGAAGAGGACCGTCCACTTGGCGAGGGTGATGGCCTTGCCGAGCCCGTGGCCCTTCCAGTCGAACCGCAGACGAAGCCGGAAGCCGGTCTCCCGCAGGTACGGGATCATGGCCAAGGACTGCACGATGAGGCCCAGCAGTACACCGATGCCGAGCAGACGCTCGCCTTCCGGTGGGATGCTCGTGACCTTCATGCCCGAGCTCTCGGCAGTGCCGTAGACCCAGATGAACAGGCCCAGGGTCACGATGATGACGATGTTGTTCAGGACCGGGGTCCACATCATCGCGCCGAACCTGCCACGGGCGTTGAGCACCTGCCCCATCACCACGTGCAGACCCATGAAGAAGATGGACGGCAGGAAGTAGCGGACGAAGGTGATGCCGACCTCGTTCGCGGCCGGGTCACTGGCCACCGGGTTGGACAGGAGCCGGATCAGCAGGGGCGCGGCCAGGACCGTGAGCACTGTCAGCGTGCCCAGCGCCACCATGACGAGGGTCAGCAGGCGGTTGGCGTACGCCTCGCCACCGTCCTCGTCGTCCTTCATGGCGCGCACGAGCTGCGGTACGAAGACCGAGTTGAGGCCGCCGCCGACGGTGAGGATGTAGATCATCGTGGGCAGCTGGTAGGCGACCTGGAAGGTGTCGCCGAGCAGGCCGACACCCAGCGCTGAAACGATCAGGGCCGACCGGACGAACCCGGTCAGCCGCGACACCATCGTGCCCGCCGCCATCACAGCGCTCGACTTCAGCAGGCCGCCCGCACGCCCGCCCTTCTTGGGCGTGGCGGCCGGCGTCGCCGCGGGGGCGGGCTCGGGCTCCTGGAGGGGTGCCTCGGCCGCCTCGGGGGTGGGGGCTACCGCGTACTGGCCGGGTGCGGGCGCCGCGTGCTGCCCGGGTGTCGGGGCGGGGCCGCCGTACTGGCCGTGCGTCGGCACGTTCCCGTACGGGCCGGCCCCCTGGTGCCCTCCGTACTGCCCCGGAGCGGGTGGCGTGCCGTACTGTCCCGGCTCCGCCGTCCCGCCGCCGTACGGCCCCGGCGCGGGGGCGGGAACGGGCGCCTGGTCGTCGTACGAGGGGTGGCCGCCGCCCTGCTCCTGGTCGCGGAAGAGGTGTGCGAAGGCGTCCGGCTCGTGACGCTGGTCACCGGACTGGCCGACCAGGTCGTCCACGCCCACGAACTGGGTGGTCCGAGGGTCGTCGCCGTACGGCAGGTACTGCGTCGGACCCTCAGGTTCGGGAGCCGGGGTCTGGGCCCACAGGCGGGGGTCCGGGGCGTGGGACGACTGGGCGGGCTGGGAGTACAGCGGCTGCTGCGGCGGGTAAGTGCCCGGTGGCGGAGGCGGGTGCGCGGCGCGGTCGTAGAGCGCCTCGGACACCGGGTCCTGGGCGGAGAGGTCCTGCGCCCGGTAGGGGTCCTGGTCGTAGGCGTCCTGGAGGTACATGTCCGCGGGCGGCTGCTGCGGTGTCCGGCCGGGGTCCGGCGGCGGGCCCTGGGGGTGACCCGAGCCGTCCGCGGCCCGACCGCGGTCACCGTCGTACGGCGCGTTCATGGTTACCCCACCTCATCGTCCCGGGCCGACCGGCCACGACATCCTCAACGGTCCACTCTCTCACCCGTGCCGGACGGGTCGGCGCTTTCCGCTGCGGTGTCCGGTGTCGGGTCACTCGGCTGCTCCGGGTCGCCTGCCCGGGCCGGTGCCTCGGACTTCTGTGTGAGACGTGCCTCGGGGTCCTCCGGGTTCTCCGGGGCGTCCTCGGAGTTCTTCTCCGACGCCTCCGGGTCCCCGGGCTCGGTCTCCTCGGTCTCGTCGGCCTTCTCGGCGGCGCGGGCCGCGGCGCGCTTGCGCTGCGTGTACATCCGGAAGCCGGCGAGGACGAGCAGCAGGACACCGCCGCCGATGACGAGCATCACGGTGGCCGTGATCTCGGTGACCTTCACGTCGAAGGTGACGGGCTCGCCGTACGGCCGTCCGTCCGTCGTGTACAGCTGGGCGATCACCGTCGCCCGGCCGTTGGCGTTGGCCGACGTGGTGAACTTCACCGACTGGCTGTGGCCGCCGGAGACCGAGATCGGCTGCTCCTTGTACCGGGCGCCGCCGATCTCGAGACGCGTCGGGTTCGTGGAGGTGAGCCGCAGCACCAGGGGGCCGACGTCCTGTACCAGGTTGTTCTGCACCGTCACCGGGATCGTGGCGCTGCGGCCGGAGAGCTTCGTCTCCGACTTGTCGATCAGTCTGACCCGGCCGGACAGACCGTCGAGGTACTCCTTCACTCCGGCGCGGAACGACTCCGCCTCGGCGGGCCGACCGCGCCAAGACACGGACATCTCCCGGTTCAGGGCGCGCCCGAAGGGGGTCACCACCCGGGACGGGTCCGAGAGCACGACCTTGAAGCTGTCCAGGGAGTCCTGCGTCCGCGCGCTCTCCACGAAGGCCGCCCGGGGCAGCTCCTTCTTGCGCAGCGCCGAAGGGTAGGAGGAGGTTCCCGGGACCTTCGTGGTGGCGTCCGGGTCCGGCTTGGCCGTGGAGGCCGCAGTCAGCTTCTGGGCCTGGGACCAGGTGCTGCTCTGGAGGGCCCGCAGCGCCTCGGCCATCGCTCGGGCCTGGCTGCCGGAGGGCGTGCGCTGGGGGGCGATGACGACGCTGCGCTGCTTGCCGGTCTGGAGACCCAGGCCGAGGCTCTGGGCGAGGAAGCGCTGCACGGCGAGCGTGGAGGCGGAGGCCGTCGTCAGGTCGCCCTCGAAGGCCGTGGACAGCCGGGCGTCCGCCACGACCGCGGTGGTGCCGCCGCCGATGGGCCGGGCGGCCGAGGGCGTGTAGGGCAGGCCGTTGGTCTCCTGGAGGCTGTCGCTGCGCGCGATCACCTTGTCGGCGCCCGCGGAGGTGGCGACCTTCACGATCGACCGGTCGACGGCACCGTCCACGGGCCACGCGAAATCGGTGTTCGGCCTCACGTGGAGGATCGGCTCGACAGTGTTGCCGACGACGTCCGTCGCCTCCTTGAGCTGGCTCAGTGAGCCGGTGACGTCCGTGCCGTTGTGGGCCAGGGACGCCAGGTCGGGGTCGGCGAAGGGGAGGGCGACGACCTCTTCACCGGCCACCGCGTCCTGCAGGTCTGCCAGCCACTGCTTGGCGATCGTCTGGTGGGTGCCGGCGACGGTCTTGTCCCCGTCCCGGATGCGGTAGCTGCCCGTCATCGCGTCCACGGAGGCCAGCAGGTCCGGGTCGACCACCCAAGTGACGTCGAGGTCCTTGCCCAGGGTCACCATCTGGTTCAGGCGGCCGCCCGGGGAGATCTCCTTCGCCAGGTCGTCGTTGAGGAAGACCGGTGTCTGTTCCTCGTTCGGCCCCGTCTCGGCGGCCATGTGCGTCGTCGAGACGAGTGGCCACAGCGCCGTGGTCTTCGTCCTGGCGTCGGCCCCGTCGGGCTGCCACGGCAGGAAGGTCCGCTGAATGCCGAGGATCTGCTGCCACGGCTGTGCGGAGGTCTCACCGGACAGTGAGACGGCGAATTCGTAGACGCCGTCGCCGCCGAGGTTCAGGTCGTCGACCGGGACGGAGATGTTGAAGTGCTCGGCGACGCCGGGGGTGAGCTTGGAGAACTTCTCGGTGTACTTGTTGTCGATCTCCGGGGAGATGGAGCCTCGAAGATCGTCGCTGTCCTTGGCGATCGAGTCGACGGACGAGCGGGTGTCGACCTCCGGGCCCACGCGCAGTCCCACATGGGCGTCGGTGACGGTCTGCTTGCCCTTGTTGGTCACGGTGCCCGACACGGTCACCGTGTCCCCGTCCGTGGGCGCGGAGGGGGTGAGCGAATCGACGGCGACCGACACGGATCCCGAGTCGGAGTCGGCCAGGGCGGCGGTTGCTTCCTGCGCCTGGGCCGGGCCGGCGGCGGGCAGCTGGACGAGACCGGCCAGCAGCGGCGCCCCGGCGATCAGTGCCGTGGTGCGCCGGAGCCACCGGCGGGCAGGTGAGGCACTGGTCCCCTGGAAGTCTGCCGCCTCGGCCACGCGCTCGCCCGTCCCTCGTCGTGATCAGTGGTCGTCGGAATGTGCGTCCACGCATGGTAACGATGTGCGCCGAGGGGAAGTGCCGCGGAGTACGCCACAAGATCCGCTGCCGGGCCGGGGTTCACCGTATGTGCGCCTATAGAGGGAGCAGTGCGGATGTGGGGGATTCGATGCGCGCTCCATGGCGGCGACCGTCTCCGCCCGGGCCACGTACCCTGTTCTGTTGTGCCGAACGCCAACGAAGTCACCCCCAGTGTCCTGAGCCAGGAGCAGCAGCACGCGGTGAACGAGCCGCTGCGGATCGCCCCTGTCGCCGACGATCTCGCCCGCCGTTTCCAGGAGGCCGGGTTCTCGCTCGCCCTGGTCGGCGGCTCGGTCCGGGACGCCTTGCTCGGGCGGCTCGGCAACGACCTGGACTTCACGACCGACGCCCGTCCTCAGGACGTACTGAAGATCATGCGTCCCTGGGCGGACGCGGTCTGGGAGGTCGGGATCGCCTTCGGCACGGTCGGGGGGCAGAAGGACGGCTGGCAGATCGAGGTGACCACCTACCGGTCGGAGGCGTACGACCGGACTTCACGCAAGCCCGAGGTGTCCTACGGCGACTCCATCGAGGAGGACCTCGTCCGGCGTGACTTCACGGTGAACGCGATGGCCGTCGCGCTTCCGGCGAAGGTGTTCATCGACCCGCACGGCGGACTCGACGACCTCGCGGCCGGCCTGCTGCGTACACCCGGTACCCCCGAGGACTCCTTCTCGGACGACCCGCTCCGGATGATGCGGGCCGCGCGCTTTGCCGCGCAGCTCGACTTCGAGGTGGCCCCGGAGGTCGTGAAGGCCATGCAGGACATGGCTGGGCGCATCGACATCGTCTCGGCCGAGCGGGTCAGGGACGAGCTGAACAAGCTCATCCTCTCCGCGCACCCGCGGAAGGGGCTGACCCTGCTGGTGGAGACCGGCCTCGCCGAGCGGGTCCTGCCCGAACTGCCGGCCCTGCGGCTGGAGCGTGACGAGCACCACCGGCACAAGGACGTCTACGACCACACGCTCATCGTCCTGGAGCAGGCGATGGCCCTGGAGAGCGAGGGTCCGGACCTGACCCTCCGCCTGGCCGCCGTGCTGCACGACATCGGCAAGCCGCGCACCCGTCGCTTCGAGAAGGACGGCAGGGTCTCGTTCCACCACCACGAAGTGGTCGGCGCCAAGATGACGAAGAAGCGCATGGTCGCGCTCAAGTACTCCAATGACCTGGTGAAGGATGTCTCCCGCCTGGTCGAGCTGCATCTGCGCTTCCACGGTTACGGCACGGGCGAGTGGACGGACTCCGCGGTCCGCCGCTACGTCCGGGACGCCGGGCCGCTGCTCGACCGTCTGCACAAGCTGACACGGTCGGACTGCACGACGCGCAACAAGCGCAAGGCGTCGGCCCTCTCGCGTGCCTACGACGGCCTGGAGGAACGGATCGCGCAGCTTCAGGAGCAGGAGGAGCTGGACGCGATCCGCCCGGATCTGGACGGCAACCAGATCATGGAGATCCTCGGCATCCGACCCGGCCCGGCCGTCGGGCAGGCCTACAAGCACCTGCTGGAGCTTCGCCTGGAGAACGGTCCGATGGAGCAGGACGCGGCGGCGGCGGCCCTGAAGGACTGGTGGGCCGATCAGGAGTCGTGACCCGGGGGTGACGGACAGGCGAAGGGGCGATGTTTCACGTGAAACATCGCCCCTCGCCTGTGAGGTTGTGCCTTACTTGTCCTTCAGGCAGAGCAGGAAGTCGCTGCCGCTGCCGCTCTCGGTGTACGAGTACTGGAAGTCCTTGGCCTCTTCCGAGCACTTGTTTTCGGCGGTGAGGGCGGAGTAGGAGCCCTTGATCTTGGCCAGCACCACGTACTGGGCCTTCGCGTCACCGCAGTCGACGACCTCGAGGTCCGGGTCGGTGTCGCTGCTGCTGCCCCGATGCATGCAGTCACCGACCGCAGCCGTGTCGGCGTCGTCCCGGCTGGCGATGTATCCGCCGACCGCGACACCCACGACGACCACCGCGATGACGATGTTCTTGATCGTCTTGAAGCTCAGCTTGCGACGGGCCGGCTGCGGCGGCACCGGGGCGTACGGCGCACCCTGCTGCGGAAAACCGGGCTGACCCGGCTGGCCCGGCTGGCCGGCCTGCTGCGGGAAGCCCTGCTGCCCCTGGGCGTAGGGGTTCTGCCCCTGAGGCTGCTGCGGAGCCTGCGGCTGGTTCTGTGCGAACGGGTTGCCCTGAGGCGGCGGCTGGGTGGTCACTGGGGGTCCCCCTGGAATAGGTGCGTGTCGCGAACATGCCGCGAGATAAGACGCACGTAAGCTACCGGGTCCCACTGACAACTCTGTAGTCCAGTGAGGCTCTGTGTCACTGATGTGACACTTACCGGCTCTCAAACCGGGCCATAGCCGCCGCAACCACTCCGTAGACCACGGAGACCGTCACGATCAGCGGCACCGAGCGGCCGTCCGGCGGCAGCATGAGCGCGGCCACCCCGGCCGCGCCGACGAAGGCCACGTTGAACAGCACGTCGTAGACGGAGAAGATCCGGCCACGGAAGGTGTCGTCGACCGAGAACTGCACGACCGTGTCGGTCGCGATCTTCGCCCCCTGTGTGATCAGGCCCAGCACGAACGCGGCGGCCAGCAGTGGCGCCGTGGCGAACGGCAGGCCCAGCGCCGGCACCAGAACGGTGGCGACCGCGGCGCAGACGACCATCCAGCGACCGGGGCCCAGTCGTCCCGCAGCCCAGGGGGTGACCACCGCGGCCGCGAAGAAGCCCGCTCCGGACACCCCGAGCGCCAGCCCCAGCAGGGCAAGCCCTTCATCGGTGCCCGAGGTCAGGGAGTACCGGCACAGCATCAGCAGCATGACCAGCAGGGCGCCGTAGCAGAACCTCATCAGCGTCATGCCCGCCAGCGCCCAGGCGGCCTCCCGGCGGGCCGGCGCGGCGAGATGACGTACGCCGGCCATCAGGTCGCGGGCGGTGCCGGTGAGAGCCGAGGTCAGCCTCGGCGGCACGCGTGCCGGGTCCGGACCCAGCAGCTCCACGGCGATCCGCAGCGACGCCAGCGCGCCGCACAGGTAGAGACCGGCACCGAGCAGCACCACGGCGGCGTCGGAGTCCGAGATCACGAGGCGCACGACGAACGCGAGGCCGCCGCCCGCCGTCGCGGCCAGGGTGCCGGCCGTCGGGGAGAGCGAGTTGGCGATCACCAGACGCTCGGCGTCGACCACCCGGGGCAGTGCGGCGGACAGACCCGCGAGCACGAAACGGTTGACGGCCGTGACGCAGAGGGCCGAGACGTAGAAGAGCCACTCGGGTACCGAGGCGATCATCAGCACCGCCGTCACCGAGGCCAGCACGGCGCGCAGCAGATTGCCGTACAGGAAGACCTGGCGGCGGCGCCAGCGGTCCAGCAGGACACCGGCGAAGGGGCCCACCAGGGAGTAGGGGAGCAGCAGGACCGCCATCGCGGAGGCGATCGCGGCGGCCGAGGTCTGTTTCTCCGGGGAGAAGACGACATAAGTGGCAAGCGCGACCTGGTAGACGCCGTCGGCGCCCTGGGAGAGCAGGCGAACGGCGAGCAGGTGCCGAAACCCCTTCAGACGCAGCAGGATGCGCAGGTCACGGACGACGGCCATGGGGCACAGCCTCACATACGGGAAAGGTCCCCGGGTCATGCGACCCGGGGACCCTCGGCAGACCGGGGTCAGCGGCTTCTCAGCGCTCGACCTCGCCCGCGATGAACTTCTCGACGTTGGCACGGGCCTCGTCGTCGAAGTACTGGACCGGCGGGGACTTCATGAAGTAGCTCGACGCCGACAGGATCGGGCCGCCGATGCCGCGGTCCTTGGCGATCTTCGCGGCGCGCAGGGCGTCGATGATGACACCGGCCGAGTTCGGGGAGTCCCAGACCTCGAGCTTGTACTCCAGGTTCAGCGGGACGTCACCGAAGGCGCGGCCCTCGAGGCGGACGTAGGCCCACTTGCGGTCGTCCAGCCAGGCCACGTAGTCGGACGGGCCGATGTGGACGTTGTCCGCACCCAGGTCGCGGTCGGGGATCTGCGAGGTGACGGCCTGCGTCTTGGAGATCTTCTTGGACTCCAGGCGCTCGCGCTCGAGCATGTTCTTGAAGTCCATGTTGCCGCCGACGTTCAGCTGCATCGTGCGGTCCAGGACGACGCCCCGGTCCTCGAACAGCTTCGCCATGACGCGGTGCGTGATGGTGGCGCCGACCTGCGACTTGATGTCGTCGCCGACGATCGGGACGCCCGCCTCGGTGAACTTGTCCGCCCACTCCTTGGTGCCGGCGATGAAGACCGGGAGGGCGTTGACGAAGGCGACCTTGGCGTCGATGGCGCACTGGGCGTAGTACTTCGCCGCGGCCTCGGAACCGACGGGCAGGTAGCAGACGAGAACGTCGACCTGCTTGTCCTTGAGGACCTGGACGATGTCGACCGGCGCCTCGGCGGACTCCTCGATGGTCTGGCGGTAGTACTTGCCGAGACCGTCGTGGGTGTGGCCGCGCTGGACCTGGACGCCGCTGTTCGGCACGTCGCAGATCTTGATGGTGTTGTTCTCTGAGGCGCCGATGGCGTCCGCGAGGTCCAGGCCGACCTTCTTGGCGTCCACGTCGAAGGCGGCGACGAACTCGATGTCACGGACGTGGTAGTCGCCGAACTGGACGTGCATCAGGCCGGGGACCTTGGCCGCCGGGTCGGCGTCCTTGTAGTACTCGACGCCCTGCACCAGCGATGCGGCGCAGTTGCCCACACCGACGATGGCTACGCGAACCGAACCCATTCCGGTTGCTCCCTGTGTGTACGAGTGAGGCCCTGACTGGGCGCTCACGTGGCGGTGTCGCCGGGCGCATCCGGCCGGGGGTCGTCCCCCGGCCGGGGCAGGACGCCCGTCGCTCCAGATGTCGTGTCCTGTTGAGCGGTCCCCTCGGCGGCGGAACCCCTGAGGTCCCGCCCCGCCCGCTCGCTCTCGATGAGCTCGTTCAGCCAGCGCACTTCGCGCTCCACGGACTCCATTCCGTGGCGCTGCAGCTCAAGCGTGTAGTCGTCGAGTCGCTCCCGGGTGCGGGCCAGGGAGGCCCGCATCTTCTCCAGACGCTCCTCCAGCCGGCTGCGCCGTCCCTCGAGCACGCGCATGCGTACGTCTCGCGACGTCTGGCCGAAGAACGCGAAGCGAGCGGCGAAGGTCTCGTCCTCGTACGCGTCCGGGCCCGTCTGGGAGAGGAGCTCCTCGAAATGTTCCTTACCGTCGGCCGTCAACCGGTAGACGATCTTGGCGCGGCGTCCCGTGAGGGAAGCGGCGGCCTCGCCGACGTTCCCCGGTTCCTCGATCAACCAGCCGTTGGCGACCAGCGTCTTGAGGCAGGGATAGAGCGTCCCGTAGCTGAACGCCCGGAACACACCCAGTGACGTGTTGAGCCGTTTACGCAGCTCATAGCCGTGCATCGGGGACTCGCGGAGCAGGCCGAGTACGGCGAACTCGAGGATGCCGGATCTCCGGCTCATCGTCGCCTCCTCTCGCCCTTATGCCGCGCTGATGTATCGACTCGATACATCAGCACGATAGAACGAGCTTCCGCGTGCGACAAGAGGAGAACTGGTGAACGGGATCACATCAGGGTTTCATCGCGAGCAAGTTGCCTGATTTGAGGTGAACTTCGGGCCGCGGGGGTTTTGACGGTGCGTAGTGTGTGCGCCATGCGAACCACCGGGAACCGAGTGACGTCTGGGGGCGTCCCTGTCCCCGGTGCAGTACGGGTGAATGCGGAAGGGGCCGCATCCGTACTTCGGGGGGACCGGAAACCAGCCGCCTTTACCAGGCGCGCAAAGGTGCGCCTGCCCGAGGAGTAGTCGTTCGATGAGCGAGCACCGTCGCAAACCGCCGCAGCCGCAGGGAGGCGGACGTGCCGCGGCCCGACGTGGCCAGTCCGGCTCGTCCTCCGGCCGCCGTGCGGCACCGCGAGGCGCCACAGGGTCTCCGTCCGGCTCGTACGGTCCGGATGACGAGCAGCCGGCGTACGGGAGTCGCGCCGAAGCCCGGCGCGCGGCACAGCGGAACGGGGGTGGCCGTCGCAGAGCGGCCGAGCCCGGCCGCGGCGGCCGGCGCGGGGCGCCCGGCGGACCGGCAGGGCCGGGCCGGGGACGCGCCGCCGCGCCCGGCAAGAAGCGGATGATCGACTACCCGCGCCACGACAAGGACGGGTGGCACCGCTGGGTGCCCTCCTGGAGGCTCGTCTCCGGGCTGTGCATCGCGTTCTTCGGCTGCCTGGTCGGCGCCGCCGGTCTCGCGTACGCCATGGTGAGCGTCCCCGTCGTCGACGATTCCGCCACGGCGCAGAACAACGTCTACTACTGGGCGGACAACACCCAGATGGTGGCCACGGGTGGAGACCGCAACCGGCAGAACGTCGATCTCTCCCAGATCCCCAAGGCCATGCGCAACGCCGTCATCTCGCAGGAGAACAAGACGTTCTACTCCGACAGCGGCATCGACCCCAAGGGCATCGCCCGCGCCGTGTTCAACATGGCCAAGGGCGGTGATACCCAGGGTGGCTCCACCATCACCCAGCAGTACGTGAAGAACGCGATGCTGAACGACCAGTCGCAGACGGTCTCCCGCAAGGTCAAGGAGATCTTCGTCTCGATCAAGGTCGGTACCGACGTCTCCAAGGACGACATCCTCGAGGGCTACCTGAACTCGGCCTACTACGGCCGCGGCGCCTATGGCATCCAGGCGGCGGCTCGGGCGTACTTCAACGTCGACGCCGTCGACCTCAACCCGGGGCAGTGTGCCTTCCTGTCGGCGATGCTCAAGGGCGCCACGTACTACGACCCGGCGGGCTCGGTCTCCATCGACCCGTCGGCCACTCCGGATGCCAACAAGAAGCGCGCCCACCGCCAGATGCAGGACACCCTCGACAAGATGGTCGAGTACGGGCATCTGAACCAGGCGGACCGGGCCAAGTACACCGAACTGCCCACCACGCAGAACCCGCAGTCGAACGCGAAACTGGGCGGCCAGATCGGCTACCTCGTCAGGCTCGCCAAGTCCTCCGTGCTCAAGAGCGGCAAGGTGACGGAGCAGCAGCTGGAGAAGGGCGGCTACTCGATCTACACGACCTTCGACAAGAAGAAGGTCGACGAGATGGAGAAGGCGGTCCAGAAGGTCTACAAGGAGAAGATCGACCCCAAGAAGCGCCCCGAGACGGACACCGACGTCCAGTTCGGCGGGGCGTCGATCGACACCCAGACCGGGGCCATCAAGGCCATCTACGGCGGTGAGGACGCCACCAAGCACTTCACCAACAACGCCGACGTGACCGGTGCCCAGGTCGGTTCGACGTTCAAGCCGTTCGTGCTCGCGGCGGCGATGAAGTGGGGTGTGCGTGATCCGGACCTCGGCCCGGTCCAGGCCCAGGACGAGCGCACCGTCGTCTCTCCGAAGAGCCTCTACAGCGGCAAGAACAAACTCAAGATCAACAACTATGACGGGTCGATCTGGGAGAACGAGGACGGCGAGCAGTGGCGGCAGGAGAACGACGGTCAGGACGACGTCGGTGACCCGCCGGACTACAAGATCGACCTCCGTGAGGCGATGCGGGAGTCGGTGAACTCCGCCTATGTGCAGCTCGGCATGGACGTCGGCCTGGACCAGGTGAAGGAGGCCGCCGTCGACGCGGGGCTTCTGGAGGACAGTCTGACGGGCTCCGACTTCCCGTCCTTCTCCCTCGGCATCTCGGACCCCAGCGCCATCCGCATGGCGGGCGCGTACGCCACCTTCGCGGACAGCGGCAAGCAGCGCGAGCCGTACTCCGTCACGAAGGTGACGAGCAAGAACGGCACGCTCTACACGCACAAGGTCGAGGAGAAGCAGGCCTTCACCGCGAAGGTCGCGGACAACGTCACGGACGTCCTGAAGACCGTCGTCGAGAAGGGAACGGGCACCAAGGCCCAGCTGCCAGGCCGAGATGTCGCGGGCAAGACCGGTACCACGGACGGCAACAAGTCCGCCTGGTTCGTCGGCTACACCCCGCAGCTGTCGACCGCGATCAGCATGTACCGCTACCCGGACGACGAGTCCATCAAGGACCGCACGTTCCTGGAGATGTACGGAACGGGCGGCGAGAAGAAGATCCACGGTGCCTCCTTCCCGTCCACGATCTGGCAGGACTACATGTCGGATGCCGTCAAGGGCATGAAGGTGGTGAAGTTCCCGGAGCCGGAGTCCATCGGCGAGGTGGTCAACGACACCCCGTCGCCGACCCCGACACCCTCCCCTTCCCCCTCCGCGTCCGAGACCGAGGAAGCCAGCCCGTCGCCGACTCCGTCGCCCAGCAACACGCAGAACAGCCCCTCACCTCCCGCGCCGACCAATACGTGCGGTGTCTTCGAGTGGAACTGTGACGACGGAGAGAACGCCGGCAACGGCAACGGTGGCAGTGGCCCGGGCGGCTCCGAGGGCAGCGAATCACCTTCGCCGACGTCCAGCGAGACGGGAGAAGAGGGCGACAGCAACGGAAACAGCCGCGGAAACACCATCTGGGGCGCGAACGGCTAGGCAGTTTCGTTTGGATCACCGGGCGGACCAGAGGAAGATGCCCGCGATGTGGAGTCCGGCCAGATAGATGGTGGCGGTCTTCTCGTAGCGG
>NZ_JBIVPJ010000029.1:0-88542 GCF_044754585.1 Streptomyces sp. NPDC093065
CCACGGGGGCCCCCCCCCCCCCCCGCGGCCCCGCCGGCCGCCCCCCCCCCGGGGGCCCCCCCCGGGGGGGGGGGGGGGGGCCGGGGCCCCCCCGGGGGGCCCCCCCCCGGCCCCCCCCCCACCGCCGTCCCGTACGCGCACACCTCGGTGCCCACGTCCGTCGCCTCCGTCACGTCGAAACGGAAGGACAGCACCGCGTTCGCTCCCCGCGCGCGTGCCTGCTCGACCAGCCGCTCCATCGCCTGGTTGCGGGGCTCGACCAGTGTCTTGGTGAGGCCGCGCAGCTCACCGCCGACCAGCGACTTCAGCCCGGCACGACGAGCACGTCGGGCTGCGGGCCCCGGCCGCCGCCGTATTCTTCAATTCCCATGGTCCTCAGGTTCCCCGGGGAACGTCACGGCGCACCCCAAGGCACACCGTGGAACCCGGGGCACCGCGGCTGCGTTGTACGTTTGGGCAGCCAGGTACCGCCCGCCTCCCCCAGCAGCAGGAGCCACAATCCCGTGACCACCCTTGCGCTCGGTCCCGAGTGGATCAGCCCGGACTACCTGATCGAGACGTTCAGTCTGCCGGGCATCCTGCTCATCGTCTTCGCCGAGTCGGGACTCTTCGCGTTCCTGCCCGGTGACTCGCTGCTGTTCACCGCGGGCCTGTTCGTCGCCCAGGGCCAGTACATCAGCCAGCCGCTGTGGCTGGTGTGCGCCCTGATCGTGGGCGCCGCCGTCCTCGGCGACCAGGTCGGTTACATGATCGGCAAGTTCTTCGGCCCCAAGCTCTTCAGCCGCCCCAACTCCAAGCTCTTCAAACAGGAGAACCTGGAGAAGGCGCACGAGTTCATGGAGAAGTTTGGTCCCAAGGCGATCGTCCTGGCCCGCTTCGTGCCCATCGTGCGCACCTTCGCCCCGATCGTGGCGGGCGCCGGCCGGATGAAGTACCGCACCTTCCTCACGTACAACGTCATCGGCGGCGTCGCCTGGGGCACCGGCGTCACCCTCGCGGGCTACTGGCTCGGCCAGATCGAGTTCATCCGGACCAACGTCGAGGCGATCCTCGTCGTGATCGTCCTGGTCTCGGTCGTGCCGATCGGCATCGAGTACCTGCGCGAACGCAAGAAGAAGCAGCGCGCCGCCGAGGCCTCGCCGGCCCCTGCGGCGCCCCAGCAGCAGCACCAGCCCCCCTACCCGGTGATGGACGACGCCACGACCCAGCTCCGCAGGGTGGACCCGTACGACCAGCCGCAGCAGCCGCAGCAGTACCAGCAGCCCCAGCAGTACCAGCAGCCCCAGCAGTACCAGGAGCCTCAGCAGTACCAAGAGCCCCAGCAGTACCAGCAGCCACCGCAGCAGCCGTACGCCCAGCAGTACCCGCAGGGTTACGGCGACCAGCACCAGCACCAGCAGTACGGCGACCAGTACCCGTACAACCAGGGGCGCTGATCCCGGGCTAGAAACCCCGCGTCCGCTTGGCCGCCCGGCGCCCCGCCGCACTCGCGGCGCCGGGCACCCTCAGGAACAGCCGGGAGATCTCCCCGCCCAGGTTCACCCCGATCGCGATGGCCATCGCCAGCGCCACCGCGTTCGACAGGGACAGCAGTCCCGCGTCGACCTCGCCCTGCGCGATACCCAGCAGACCGAAGTACGTCGCCGAACCGGGCAGCAGCGGCCCGATCGCCGCGGTCGTGTACGGCAGCGCCGACGCGAACCGGTACCGGGACATCAGCTGCCCGAACAGGCCCACGAGCCCCGCCGCGGCGGCCGTGGAGGCCACCGGCGAGATCTCGCCGGCGTAGTGCATGGCGCCGTACACGCACCAGGCGACGCCGCCGTTCAGGGTGACCGCCAGCACGGTGGCCCGTTCCTGCTGGAGCAGGATCGCGAAGGCCAGCGACAGCAGCATCGAGGCGAAGATCTGCACGAACGGTTCGTCACCGGTGCCGAGCTTGGCGTCCGGGTTGAGCTCGGCGCCCAGCTGGACCCCGAAGTACAGGACCACCAGCACCCCGGCGACGATGCTGACGAAGAAGTACATGACCTCCAGCAGACGTGCGGCGGCGGTGATGTAGAAGCCGGTCAGACCGTCCTGCACCCCCGCGACCAGCGCCCGCCCGGGCAGCAGCGCGAACAGTCCACCGGTGATGACCGCCGACGCCTTCACGTCGACGTGCGTCACCGTCAGCACGACGCCCATCGCGGCGGGCGGCATCGCGGCCACCGCGAACTGGTAGAACTCCGGCAGCCCGCGCCCGGCGCACAGCCAGGCCAGCCGGTCGCCGAGCATCGAGCCGAACATCGCCGCGAAGAACACCGTCGGCCCACCGCCGACCAGCAGCGAGGCCCCGCCCGCGAGCAGACCGCTCGCCACGGTCAGCACCCAGGTGGGATACGGGTGCCGGTTGCGGCGGATCTCCGCGAGACGCCGGTAGGCCTCCTCCAGGGAGATGTTCGTGTCGGGGTCGCTGAGGTCGTCCACCAGGTGGAAGACGGCCGCGAGCCGGGTGTAGTCGGTGCCGCGGCGGCGGACCGTCCGCGACGCCGTCACCGGGTCCTCGACCAGGGACGGCTGATGGGAGATCGACAGCAGGGTGAAGGTGACGTTCGGTTCGCAGCGGTCCAGGCCGTAGGACCGGCAGACGGCGAACATGGCCGCCTCCACGTCCTCGGCGCCCTCGCCGCCCGCCAGCAGCAGCTCCCCGATACGCAGCGTCAGGTCGAGCACGCGCGGCACGGCGGGGCCGGTCTCGTCGTCGTGCTTCTGTGAGGGCTCGGGCGCCGGCCGCTCGGCCACCGGCATGCGCAGCATGGCGCGCATCCGGTCCTGCCAGGGCACGTCCGTCAGGCTCACCGCCGGGAAACCGCTCGCCGGGGTGAAGGCGGCCGGGGCGGTCCACGCGCTGTGCGTGCTCGGCATGGTGAACGCCGAGCCCTCGGTGTCCGCGGGCGGGGCCTGCGGCACCTCCAGTCCGTCGGGGAGCGAGAACTCCGAGGTGGTCTCGGACTCGGTGCCGGCGTGTCGCGGGACGGCGAGCCCCCGGGGGATCTCGAACTCGGACGTCGTCGACGACTCGTCGTCGACGGACGCCGCGATCCCACTGGGCTGCCGGAAGGCACTGCGGGCCTCGTCCGACTGCGGTTTGGGGTCCTCCGCCTCCGTCACCTGCGCAACGCTCCCTGGTACGAACACACCCTCCTGTTGACCTCAGTATGGTCACTCAAACGCGGACGGGCCGCACGCGTGTGCGTGCGGCCCGTCACCGGAGGGGCACCTGGTCAGTGGCCGCCCTGGTCCTTGAAGCGCTTGTAGGACCGCTCGATCTCGGCCTCGGCGTCGGTGCGGCCGACCCAGTCGGCGCCCTCGACGGACTTGCCGGGCTCCAGGTCCTTGTAGACCTCGAAGAAGTGCTGGATCTCCAGGCGGTCGAACTCCGACACGTGGTGGATGTCACGCAGGTGCTCCACACGCGGGTCGGTCGACGGCACGCACAGCAGCTTGTCGTCGCCGCCGGCCTCGTCCGTCATCCGGAACATGCCGATCGCGCGGCAGCGGATGAGGCAGCCCGGGAAGGTCGGCTCGTCCAGGATGACCAGCGCGTCCAGCGGGTCGCCGTCCTCGCCGAGGGTGTTCTCGACGAAGCCGTAGTCGGTCGGGTAGGCGGTCGAGGTGAACAGGCGGCGGTCCAGGCGGATACGACCGGTCTCGTGGTCCACCTCGTACTTGTTCCGCGAACCCTTCGGGATCTCGATCGTGACGTCGAACTCCACCGGACGCTCCTCCATGATCAGCACATAGTTCTGGTGGTTAAGTGTCCCTCACGCAGGTGTGTGATCGCGAAAGGGGCTGGTGACAGTGCCAGAGCTGAGGCCTTGGCGGACCGCGAGACCGCATGTGGTGCGGGCCGCGGGCGCCGTACGTCCCCGTCTGGCACGGTTCGCCCGGACCGCCGCACCGCGGGTCGCACGGTTCGCACGGGCCGCCGCGCCGCGGCTCGCCCGGATCACGAGGCCGAAGACCTGGCAGTACACCGCCGGTGCCGCCACCGCCGGGCTGGCACTGGCCGCCGGTGTGGTGACCGCCGCCGGTCCCTGGGACTCCACGGGTCAGCGTACGGCCGAGCGGGACCGCGCCGTCGCCACGGAGCACGCGGGTGGCACAGATCACGGCCGCGGAGCAGCGGCCTCCGGTACGGCGTCCGGTTCGCCCCGTCCTGCGCCCAGCGCCGGTGCCGTACTGACCGGGCTCGACGGCGCCGCCACCCCCGGCGGCGTCAAGGCGGCACCCGGCGACCAGGACCTCGCGGCCCTCCTCGACCCCCTGCTGAGGGACGACCCCGCACTCGGCGAGCACCGCGCGGCGGCCGTCGTCGACCTCACCACCGGCAAGCGCCTGTACGGCCTCGACTCCGACGCCGCCCTCACCCCCGCCTCCACCACCAAGATCGCCACCGCCGTCGCCGCCCTCACCGCCATGGGCCCCGACCACCGCCTCACCACCCGCACCGCACTGGAGCCCGACACCGGCGAACTCGTCCTGGTCGGCGGCGGCGACCCCACCCTCACCGCCCGCGAGGAGGCCCACGGCCTCGCCGGCCTGCGCACCCTCGCCGAGCAGACCGCCGCCGCCCTGAAGAAACGCGACGTGCGCAAGGTGACGCTGTCGTACGACACGACGCTCTACGCCGGCACGGACCTGCACCCGATCGGCGTCAACGAGAACCTGGCCCGCGTCACCGCGCTGATGGCCGACGAGGGCCGCACCGACGACTCCACCAGCGGTCCCGCCCCGCGCGTCCCCGACCCCGCGGACGCCGCCGCCCGCACCTTCGCGGACCTCCTGAAGCAGCACGGCATCACCACCTCGCCCCCCGGCCCCTCCAAGGCCACGGGCCGCGCCACCACCCTCGCCACCGTCTCCTCGCCCCCGCTGTCGGCCCTGGTCGAGCGGATGCTGACCAACAGCGACAACGACCTCGCCGAGGCCCTGGCCCGCCACACCGCGGTGGCCACCGGCAAACGCGCCGACTTCGCCGGGGCGGGAGCCGCCGTCACGGCCCGCCTGAAGCAGCTCGGCCTGCCGGTGCGCGGCGCGCGGTTCCACGACGGAAGCGGCCTCGACCGCACCGACCTGATCACCCCCGATCTGCTCACCGCCCTGCTGACCGAGGCGGCCGGCCCGTCCCGGCCCCAGCTGCGCGCGGTGCTCACCGGCCTCCCCGTCGCCCACTTCACCGGCACACTGGCCGGCCGTTACACGGACGGCGCAGCGGGCCTCGTCCGAGCCAAGACCGGCACCCTCACGGGCGTGAACACCCTCGCCGGCACGGTCACCACCCCCGACGGCCACCTCCTGGCCTTCGCCTTCCTGGCCCACGGCACGACGGACGCCTGGTCGGCCCAGTCGGCTCTGGACCGGGCGGCGACGACGCTGGCCTCCTGACCGCCGTGGGCAGTCGTTCCGCAGGGCGATGGGGGTACCTCCCATGCCGTTCAGGCAATGGGGGAGGGTGGGCACGGCCTGCAACGCCGGGTGCCTCGGCAATGGACCTCGGCCCTGCCGACCTCGTAGGCGTCCCCCGGGCACCGCACAGCCTGCCCCCAGCGGCAGCGCTCCCGTACCGTTGACCCATGACGAGCATCGGCGCAAATTCCGGCATGGTCGACTGGAACCTCGCGGTGGCGACCGCGACCCGGCTCGTACGGCCGGGCCCCGAGGTGAGCCGCGACGAGGCCAGGGCCGTCGTCGGGGAACTCCGCCGCCATGCCAAGTCCTCGGAGGAACACGTCCGCGGCTTCACCCGCATGGGCACCGAGGAGACCCACGACACCCCCGTCCTGGTGGTCGACCGGCCCGGCTGGGTCCGGGCCAACGTCGCCGGGTTCCGGGAGCTCCTCAAACCCCTGCTGGAGAAGATGCAGGAGCGGCGCGGCGGCGGCACGGGCAACGCGGTCCTCGGCGCCGTCGGCGGCAAGGTCACCGGCGTCGAGCTGGGCATGCTGCTGTCGTTCCTGTCCTCCCGGGTCCTCGGCCAGTACGAGACCTTCGCCCCCGCCACCCGCGAACTGCCCGCCGGCGCGAACGGCGGCGGGCGACTGCTCCTCGTCGCGCCGAACATCGTGCACGTGGAGCGCGAACTCGACGTCGAACCGCACGACTTCCGCCTGTGGGTGACCCTGCACGAGGAGACCCACCGCACGCAGTTCACCGCCGTGCCCTGGCTGCGCGACCACCTCGAGGGCGAAATCCAGTCGTTCCTGGCCGAGACCGACGTCGACCCCATGACCGTCCTCGAACGGGTCCGCGAGGCCGCCCAGACGCTGGCCGGAGGCCGCCCCGAGACGGAGGAGGACGACGGCGGCCGGTCCCTGGTGGAACTGGTGCAGACCCCGGCCCAGCGCGAGGTCCTCGGCCGCCTCACCGCCGTGATGTCCCTCCTGGAGGGACACGCCGACTTCGTGATGGACGGCGTCGGACCGGCGGTCGTGCCCACCGTCGGGGAGATCCGCGAGAAGTTCCAGCAGCGTCGCGCCAAGGGCGCCTCCCGCCTCGACATGGCACTGCGCAAGCTGCTCGGCCTGGACGCCAAGCTCCGCCAGTACCGCGACGGCGAACGCTTCGTACGCGCCGTCGTCGACGAGTGCGGCATGGACGGCTTCAACCGCGTGTGGACCTCGCCCAACACGCTCCCCACCAAGTCGGAGATCGCCAAACCGGCGGACTGGATCGCGCGGGTGCACCGCAAGCCGGAGGCGTGAGCCGCGCGGGCGGGGCGTGAAACGATTCCGGCCGACGGCAGGCGAACGACCCTTCAATCACCCGTCCGAGGGACCGTGAGCCTTCGGCAGGCGTGCGATGCTCGGGTATCGGCCCGTTTCTGTCACCATCTACACACTCTGCGTGACCGAACCTCGGGCTCACCCCCGACAACTTCATGAAGGGCACCGGACATGGGTCCCCATCCTGCGGTCGCGGCGATACGCCTGGCGGTCCGCCGCGTCCTCCACGACATCCTCACCGAACTGAACACTCCGGCCGGCGTCCCCGCCGCGACGGCCGCCGGACGCACGCCCGAGGGCGCGTCCGGACTCCCCGACTCCCCGCTCGTCCTCGTGGCGTGCTCCGGCGGCGCCGACTCCATGGCGCTCGCCTCCGCCCTCGCCTTCGAGGCCCCCCGGCTCGGCATCCGCGCCGGCGGCGTCACCGTCGACCACGGCCTGCAGCACGGCTCCGACCTGCGCGCCGAAGAGGTCGTCCTGCGCCTGCGCGAACTCGGCCTCGACCCGGCGGAGGCCACCGCCGTGACCGTCGGCCGCGAGGGAGGCCCGGAAGCAGCCGCCCGCGACGCCCGCTACGCGGCGCTGGACGAGGCCGCCGCCCGCCACGGCGCCGCCGCCGTCCTGCTCGGCCACACCCGCGACGACCAGGCCGAGACCGTCCTGCTGGGCCTCGCCCGCGGCTCCGGCATCCGTTCCCTGTCGGGCATGGCCGCGGTCTCGGGGGCCGGCGGCCGTTACCGGCGCCCCTTCCTCCAGGTCGACCGCCAGACCGCACGCAAGGCCTGCATGGTCCAGTCCCTCCCCGTCTGGGACGACCCCCACAACGCCGACCCCGCCTACACCCGTTCCCGGCTGCGCCACGAAGGCCTGCCCGCCCTGGAGAAGGCGCTCGGCAAGGGCGTCGTCGAAGCCCTCGCCCGTACGGCCCAGCTCTCCCGGGACGACGCCGACGCCCTCGACACCTGGGCCCACCAGGCCGAGGTCGGCGTCCGCGACGCCACCGGCGTCCTCGAGTGCGCCAAGCTCTACGCCCTGCCGCCCGCCGTACGCCGCCGGATCCTGCGCCGCGCCGCCCTGGAGGCCGGCGCCCCCGGCGGCGCCCTGTTCGCCCGCCACATCGAGGAAGTCGACCGGCTGATCACCGGCTGGCGCGGTCAGGGAGCCATCAACCTCCCCGGCAAAGTCGTCGCCCGGCGGCAGGGTGGCAGACTGGTGATTCGGCAAGGCTGAATCCGGACCCTCCCACCGATCCGCGCACGGATCGCCGGGGCGTTCCGGAGTGGCCGGTGGGACGACCGAAAGTGATGCGGGTGGACGCGAACGACATGGGTGCCGACCTCGAGAAGGTACTCATCACCAAGGAAGAGATCGACGCGAAGCTGGCCGAGCTGGCCGCGAAGATCGACGCGGAGTACGCGGGGAAGGACCTGCTCATCGTCGGCGTCCTCAAGGGCGCCGTGATGGTCATGGCCGACCTGGCGCGCACGCTGTCCACCCCGGTCACGATGGACTGGATGGCGGTGTCCTCGTACGGCGCGGGCACCCAGTCCTCCGGTGTGGTGCGGATCCTCAAGGACCTCGACACCGACATCAAGGGCCGCCACGTCCTGATCGTCGAGGACATCATCGACTCCGGCCTGACCCTGTCCTGGCTGATCTCCAACCTCGGCTCGCGCGAGCCCGCCTCCCTCAAGGTGTGCACGCTGCTGCGCAAGCCCGACGCCGCGAAGGTCGCCATCGACGTCGAGTGGGTCGGCTTCGACATCCCCAACGAGTTCGTCGTGGGCTACGGCCTCGACTACGCCGAGAAGTACCGCAACCTCCCGTTCGTCGGTACGCTCGCGCCCCACGTGTACGGCGGCTGACGCGCCCGCAGCGCGGTCCACGGCGTTTCGGCGGGCCACCGGGAACCCCTGAGGCCCCCGCGCCGTTGGAGCATGCAGACGGGACGTCGGCCCGCCCGTGCGGCTGAGGGCCGCCACGCTGGGGTACCGTCAGAAGAACTGTCTTATCAAACTCACTATGGCAGGAGGGACGGGGCGACACCGCTCCGTGTGGATGGACGTGAAGCGATACTTCCGTGGGCCAATCATGTGGATCGTGCTGGCCGTCCTTGCCGTGGTCGTGTTGATGCAGGTCGTGGGCTCGTCCGGCGGCTACAAGACGGTGGACACTGGCCAGGTCGTCCAGGCGATCAACGACAACAGGGTCGAGTCGGCCAAGCTGACCACCGGTGACGAGCAGAACATCAAGGTTCAGCTCAAGGACGGCCAGAAGGTCGAAGGCAGCTCGAAGATCCAGGCGAGCTACATCGGCGACCAGGGCGTGACCCTCGCCAGCACACTTCAGAACAAGTACCAGGACAAGCAGATCCCCGACGGCTACACGGTGTCGCCGTCGAAGCAGAACCCGTTCGTCGGGCTGCTGATCACCCTGCTTCCCTTCGTCCTCATCGTGGTCATCTTCCTGTTCCTGATGAACCAGATGCAGGGCGGCGGCTCCCGGGTCATGAACTTCGGCAAGTCCAAGGCGAAGCTCATCACCAAGGACACGCCGAAGACGACGTTCTCCGACGTCGCGGGCTCCGACGAGGCCGTCGAGGAACTCCACGAGATCAAGGAGTTCCTGCAGGAGCCGGCCAAGTTCCAGGCCGTCGGCGCCAAGATCCCCAAGGGCGTGCTGCTGTACGGCCCGCCCGGCACCGGCAAGACCCTGCTCGCGCGCGCCGTCGCGGGCGAGGCCGGCGTGCCGTTCTACTCGATCTCCGGTTCCGACTTCGTCGAGATGTTCGTCGGTGTCGGTGCCTCCCGAGTGCGCGACCTGTTCGAGCAGGCCAAGGCGAACGCGCCGGCCATCGTCTTCGTCGACGAGATCGACGCGGTCGGCCGCCACCGCGGCGCCGGCCTCGGCGGCGGTCACGACGAGCGCGAACAGACCCTGAACCAGCTGCTCGTCGAGATGGACGGCTTCGACGTCAAGGGCGGCGTGATCCTCATCGCCGCGACGAACCGGCCCGACATCCTCGACCCCGCGCTGCTGCGACCCGGCCGCTTCGACCGGCAGATCGCCGTCGACCGCCCGGACATGCAGGGCCGTCTGGAGATCCTCAAGGTCCACCAGAAGGGCAAGCCGGTCGCACCCGACGTCGACCTGTCGGCCGTCGCCCGCCGTACGCCCGGCATGACCGGTGCCGACCTGGCCAACGTGCTGAACGAGGCCGCCCTGCTGACGGCCCGCAGCGACCAGAAGCTGATCGACAACCACATGCTGGACGAGGCGATCGACCGCGTGGTCGCGGGCCCGCAGAAGCGGACCCGGATCATGTCGGACAAGGAGAAGAAGATCACCGCGTACCACGAGGGCGGTCACGCCCTGGTCGCGGCGGCCTCACCGAACTCCGATCCCGTCCACAAGATCACGATCCTCTCCAGAGGCCGGGCCCTCGGTTACACGATGGTGCTCCCGGACGAGGACAAGTACTCGACCACGCGCAACGAGATGCTCGACCAGCTCGCGTACATGCTGGGCGGCCGCGCGGCCGAGGAGCTCGTCTTCCACGACCCGACGACGGGCGCGGCCAACGACATCGAGAAGGCCACCGGCCTGGCCCGCGCGATGGTCACGCAGTACGGCATGACCGAGCGTCTCGGCGCGATCAAGTTCGGCGGCGACAACAGCGAGCCGTTCCTCGGCCGTGAGATGGCTCATCAGCGCGACTACTCGGAAGAGATCGCCGCGCTGGTCGACGAAGAGGTCAAGAAGCTCATCGAGACGGCGCACAACGAGGCCTGGGAGATCCTGGTCGAGAACCGCGACGTCCTCGACAACCTCGTCCTCGCGCTGCTGGAGAAGGAGACGCTGGGCAAGGAGGAGATCGCCGAGGTCTTCGCCCAGATCGTCAAGCGCCCGGCCCGGCCCGCCTGGACCGGCTCCTCCCGCCGCACGCCCTCGACCCGTCCGCCGGTGCTCTCCCCGAAGGAGCTCGCCCTGACGAACGGTGCGAACGGCGCGACGGCGGCGATCTCCACCACCAAGAGCACCACGGTGGAGCCTGCCCCGGCACCGGAACGGGCACCGGAGGACCGCCCGGAGAGCTGACCCCGGCCGTCCCGGGTCGCCCCTCCCGGCGGCCCCACCAGGCCCGGAATGTATGCCGCGCCCCCCAGGTTCTAGCCTTGGGGGGTGCGGCATTTCCGTATGCCGTTCGCAGGACGGATCAGGAACGAGGCATCAGATGACCGACCCCGTGACGCTGGACGGCGAGGGCCAGATCGGCGAGTTCGACGAGAAGCGGGCCGAGAACGCCGTACGCGAACTGCTCATCGCGGTCGGCGAGGACCCGGACCGCGAGGGTCTGCGGGAGACCCCGGCGCGCGTGGCGCGGGCGTATCGGGAGCTTCTGGCGGGGCATGCGCAGGAGCCCGAGGATGTACTGACGACGACGTTCGACATCGGCCACGACGAGATGGTCCTGGTGAAGGACATCGAAATCGTCAGTTTGTGCGAACATCACATGCTGCCGTTCCATGGTGTGGCCCACATCGGCTACATCCCGGCGGCGAGTGGCAAGATCACCGGTCTGTCGAAGCTCGCACGGCTGGTCGAAGTCTTCGCGCGCCGCCTGCAGGTGCAGGAACGTCTCACCACGCAGGTCGCCGACTCGCTGATGCGGATCCTCGAGGCCCGGGGCGTGATCGTCGTCGTTGAGGCCGAGCACATGTGCATGTCGGTACGCGGGGTTCGCAAGCCCGGCGCCAAGACCACGACGTCCGCGGTGCGCGGTCAGCTTCGGGACGCTACGACGCGTGCTGAGGCAATGAGCTTGATACTGGCGCGCTGAACCGATCGTCGGAGGTGCCCGATACCGTCCTTGGTCAGTGAGTCGGTCACTGATCAAGGGGGATCGCCATGGGGTGCGGACTGCCCAGCAAGCAGACGGTGAACGCCGTCGAGGGGCGGCTGCGGGCGCGGGACGTGCGAGTGGGCTGCCGTCTGTGGATGCCGGACGGGGAGCGCACGGTCCCGACCGGATGCTGGGTACGCCCGACGGCCGGGTCCACGCGAGGGACGCCACCGGGACGGTGCCCGCCCGGACGCAGGCGAGGAAGCTGTGCCGCACGCGGTTGACCGTCGAGCCGGGTTACGAGCTGGGTTGCCTGATCGGCGCCGCCTGCGCGGATGGGACTGTCGGCAGGAACTACGTGTCCCTGGTGGTCAATGACGAGGCGTTCGCCGAGCGCCATGCGGCCTGCCTCACCGTCGCCACCGGGCTGCCCGCCCGTCTGGAGGCTTTGATGAGGCAGTACGTCGGTGGCGACGCGCACCACCGTGAACAAGCCGTTCATCCTCTGGAGCTACCGACTCAGCCCCTATCCCGGCTTCCTGGTCAACGGACACCTGGCCCGCCGGCCCTGGTGAGCCCGGCGCGTCACGCCGCCGAGGCCGCGCCCGGGTGGTCGTCGTCCTCGTCCTCCGGGAGCTTGCAGACCCGCTCCATGAAGAGGGCGGCCGCTATGACGGCGATGCCCGCGACGACCGAGGAACCGGCGTAGATGGCCTGGTCTCGGCGGGCCGGGACGTCGAGGTGCTCCAGCAGGAAGGCGCCCGTGCCGCCGTACATGCCGGCGACGAGGGCGGCCACCAGGGCGCTGGCCTGGCCGAAGACGACGGCGCGGGCCGCCATCATCGGGTCGACGCCCTTGGCGCCGGGCACCCGCTCCCGCTGGGCCTTCAGACGGGCGCGGATCGAGAGTGCCGTGGCCAGCAGGATCACCGCGATCAGGGCGAGGACGACGGGGGCGGCCAGGGGGACGCTCGGCAGGGTCCCGACCGAGTTCCACAGGCGGGCGCCGGCCCAGGACAGCACCCCCGCGACGACGAACACGCCGGCCAGCACCCTGATGCGCAGCTCTTTCACGGTGTCCCTTCGGTTCCCCGGCGCGGTCGTCCCGACCTCGTCGTCTCGTCGTCCTCGTCGACCTTAACGACTACTCGGGCAGCCGGAGTTCCAGGTCGGCGCGGGGCGCGACGCCGTCGCGGGTGACGGCGGCCAGGAGGTCGGCCACCGAACCCTGTCCGGGCAGCGCGGCCTCGGGGTCCACGTCGAGCCAGGGAGCCAGCACGAAGGCGCGTTCGTGGGCGCGCGGGTGGGGGAGGGTGAGCTGCGGATCGTCGGAGACGACCTCGGCGTAGGCGACGATGTCGACGTCCAGGGTGCGCGGGCCCCAGTGCTCGTCGCGGACCCGGTGGAACGCCTCCTCGACCGCGTGCGCCCGCTCCAGGAGCGAGGACGGGGGCAGCGTCGTCTTCAGGATCACGACCGCGTTGAAGTACGAGGGCTGGCTGTCGGGGGCGACGCCCCACGGCTCCGTCTCGTAGACGGGCGAGACGCCCTTGACGCGCACGCCCGGGGTGTCCTCCAGGGCGTCGATGGCGCCCTGGATGGTCTCCAGGCGGTTGCCCAGGTTGGCGCCGAGGGCGATCACCGCGCGCTTGGGGTTGGACAGGGTGGTGTCCGCGGCGTCGACCTGCTCGATGACGGAGGCGGGCACGGGCTGTACGGTCGGGTCGCTCGGACCCTTGGCGAAGGGGGCGCTCATACACGGCTCCGGATGATGGTGACGGTCACGTCGTCGAAGGGGACGGTGATCGGTGCGTCCGGCTTGTGGACGCAGACCTCGACCTCCTCGACCCCTTCGTGCTTCAGACAGACCTGGGCGATGCGCTCGGCGAGGGTCTCGACGAGGTTGACGGGCTCGCCCTCGACGACGGCCACGACCTCCTCGGCCACGATGCCGTAGTGCACGGTCTTCGCCAGGTCGTCGTCGGCCGCGGCCGGGCGGGTGTCCAGGCCAAGGACGATGTCCACGAGGAAGGTCTGGCCGTCCTCGCGCTCCTTGGGGAACACACCGTGGTGCCCACGGGCCTTCAGGCCGCGCAGCGCGACACGATCCACGCGAATCACTCCTGCAGTCGTCGGTCTCGGCCGGTCGTACCACGTGCGGGTGGTACGGCGGCCCCAGTCGAATCTACCCGTCGGGACCGACAGCACCTGGCCGCGGGGTGCGGGGCGCGGTGGGGCGCGGGCAGGTTTTCACCGTGTGTTTTCCCTGGCGGTCCCGGTGGATCACGGGTTGGTAGCCGCCCCTACCCCGTGGTCCGTGATTCCAACCACTTCGCCTGCCGCCACCGGTCAGGGCGGGGTCTCGTCGCCCTCTTCGTCCTCGCTCTCGGCGAGTACCGGGGAGGCGTGGTGGGACCAGAGCTTCCAGCCGGCGGGGGTGCGGCGGAACGTGTTGGTGGCCACCACGAGCTGGCCGACGAGCGGGCCGAGCTCCTCGTCGCCGTCGGGGGCGGGACCGCCGCTGAGGATGTTCTCGGTGCAGGTGACCAGGGCGGTGTCGCCGGTGACGGAGACGTGCACGTCGGTGAGGAAGAACTGGATGTAGTCCGTGTTCGCCATGATCAGGGCGTAGGAGCGCAGGACCTCGCCGCGACCGGTGAGCACCGGCCAGCCCGGGTGCACGCAGGAGACCACGCCGGAGTCGGCCGGGTCGTGGTACGACTCGTCGACGCCCAGGTCGGAGGGGGTGAGCCAGAACTCGGAGACCTTCTCGAAGTCGCCCTCCTCCAGTGCCTCGTAGAAGGCGGTGTTGGCGGCCTCGACCTGTTCGACGTCGAGGTGCGGCGCGTTCACCGGGCGCCTTCGACGGCGCGGGCGACGCGGACGGCGTCGGCGGTGGCGCGGACCTCGTGGACGCGGACCGCCCAGGCGCCGGCGTGCGCCGCGAGGGCGGAGACCGCGGCGGTGGCCGCGTCGCGCTCGCGCGCGGGGGGCGGGGCGGCTTCCGGGCCGGCCAGTACCCGGCCGAGGAAGCGCTTGCGGGAGGCGGCGACGAGGAGGGGGTGGCCGAGGGCGTGGAGGCGGTCGAGGTGGGCGAGGAGGACGAGGTCGTGCTCGGCGTCCTTGGAGAAGCCGAGCCCGGGGTCGACGACGATGCGGTCGGGGGCGATGCCGCCGTCGAGAACGGCCTCCACGCGTGCGTGCAGTTCGTCTACGACCTCGGTGACGACGTCGGTGTAGGTGCCCTTGACGTTGCCGCGCTCCAGGAGGCCGCGCCAGTGCATGACGACGAAGGGGGCGCCCGCGTCGGCGACGACCGGGATCATCCGGGGGTCGGCGAGGCCGCCGCTGACGTCGTTGACCAGGGCGGCGCCGGCGGCGAGGGCCTGCTCGGCGACGGAGGCGCGCATGGTGTCGACGGAGATCGTGACACCCTCGGAGGCGAGGCCGCGCACGACCGGGACCACGCGCCTGAGTTCCTCGTCCTCGTCGACGCGGGTCGCGCCGGGACGGGTGGACTCGCCGCCGACGTCCACCAGGTCGGCGCCCTCGGCGACCAGGTCGAGGCCGTGCTTGATGGCGGCCGTGGTGTCGAAGAAGCGGCCGCCGTCGGAGAAGGAGTCGGGGGTCACGTTGACGACGCCCATGACCGCACAGCGGTCCCAGGCGGTCAGTCCCGCGAGATGGCGGCGGCGGCCGGTCTGCTTGCTCATGTGTTCAGCGTAGGTGGTGGCCTGGGGTGGGGTGCCGCTGCGGCTGCCTCCGGCGGTGGTGCGGGTGCGGGTGCCTGCGGCGCCTGTGCGGCTCTGGTGGGGGTGCGCGTGGCGCCCTCGGGTCGGTGGTGGGTCGGGGGCGGGCCGGGGGGTGTCCGTCCTCGGAACGGCGCGGAATCGGTCACTTGAAGAGGCTCGGCGCGTTGACGCGCCGACCGCTGCGGGCGCACACCTCCGACCCGCCGCGTCGCCGCGGGCAGCCGCCCTGCTGCCGTAGCTGCGGGCAGCCGCCCTGCCGCCGTCGCTGCGGGCAGTCGCGCCTCCCCCAGGGGGGTGCCCCCATGGCGGCACGGGTGGGCGCAGCGGCACCCCGTCAGCGCCGGACCACTGACCACACCCGCCCCGGGTGGCTGGCCGTCCTACGCCGCCCGCGCCGGCGCCTGGTGCGCGCAGGGACGGCGCGACGGCGTCCGGCGGCGCAGGAACCGCGGCAGCGGCACCGTGACGAATCCTTCCGCCTGCATCGCGGCGAAGCCGATGCGCGGGAGGTCGGCGGAGCGGCGGTAGACGACGAAGCGCGGTTCCCACCGGGGCCGGAACTTGGCGTTGAACTTGTACAGGGACTCGATCTGGAACCAGCGGGAGAGGAAGACCAGCAGTCCGCGCCATGCGCGCAGGACCGGGCCCGCGCCGATCTTCTCGCCGCGCGCGAGGGCCGCGCGGAACATGGCGAAGTTCAGCGACACCCGCGCGATGCCCAGTTTCGGGGCGGCCTGGAGCGCGGCCACGATCAGGAGTTCGTTCATGCCGGGGTCGGCCGCGCGGTCGCGGCGCATCAGGTCCAGGGACGCCCCGTCCGTGCCCCATGGCACGAAGTGCAGGACCGCCTTCAGATCGCCGTACTCGCCCGGCTCGGCGTCCTGCTTGTGCGCCGTCGCGATCAGGCAGTCGCCGTCGGCCGGGTCGCCGACGCGGCCCAGGGCCATCGAGAAGCCGCGCTCGGTGTCGGTGCCGCGCCACGCGTCGGCGGCGCGGCGGACGCGGTCCAGTTCGGCGTCGGAGAGATCAGCCACGCGCCGTACCCGGGTCTCGTAACCGGCCCGCTCGATGCGCTTGACCATCTGTCGTACGTTGCGCATCGCGCGGCCGGCGAGGGAGAAATCCGCCACGTCCACCACCGCCTCGTCGCCGAGTTCGAGGGCGTCGAGGCCGGTTTCGCGGGTCCAGACCTCGCCGCCGGTCTCGGAGCAGCCCATCACGGCGGGAGTCCAGGAGTGGGCGCGGGCCTCGTCCATGAAGCGTTCGATGGCGCCCGGCCAGGCCTCGACGTCGCCGATCGGGTCCCCGCTGGCCAGCATCACGCCGGAGACGACGCGGTAGGTGACGGCGGCCTTGCCGCTGGGGGAGAAGACGACGGCCTTGTCGCGGCGCAGCGCGAAGTGGCCGAGGGAGTCGCGGCCGCCGTGCCGGGCAAGGAGGGCGCGCAGGCGCGTCTCGTCGTCCTCGGTGAGGCGGGCTGCGGGGTGTTCGGGGCGGAAGGCCAGGTAGATCGTGGTGATGGCGGTCAGCAGGCCCAGGGCGCCCAGGGAGAAGGCGACGGTCCAGGACGTGTTGCCGCGGTAGTCGACCGGGCCCTCGACGCCGAACAGGCCGTACAGGACGTGGGTGATGCGGTCGGCCAGGCTCGGGTCGCCGAGCATGCGGTGCGGGTGGGCGTTGACCACGAGCAGGCCGAGCAGGACGGAACCGGCGCTCATGAGGACGAAGTTGGCCAGTGCCCGCCAGCGGCTGCGCGGGTCGGGGAGGGCGGCGAACTCGGCGCGGTGGCGCAGGAGGGGGACCAGCAGGGCCAGGGAGATCAGTACGCCGATGAGGGAGTGGCGGTACGAGAACTGCGCGACGGCGCCGAGCGGCAGCAGGGCCACGGCCGCCCGCCAGGCCCTGCGCTTGCGGCGCTTGAGGCCGTGGGCGAGCAGGAGGAGCAGGACGCCCGCGCTCAGGGAGAGGGCGGCGGCGAAGGGTCCGAAGGCGCCCGGCAGGACCTCGGCCAGCGCGTGCATACGACTGTGCCGGAAGCGCGGGAAGGAGCCGGCCGCGATGTCCAGCAGGCCGACCAGCACGCAGGCGCGGCCGACGAGGAGAGGGACGTTCTCCGGGCGGGGACCGCGCGGTATGCGCCGTACGCGGGGGGACCTCGCCGGAACCGAGCCCGACATTTCCTCATCTGTCCTGACAGACATCGCACCTGTTAGTTCTGCGAGAGACCGTGGATCCGGGCCCGTTTCGGGCATCCGGCGACATTGCGCCCTCTAGGACGGTGTCTCGGAGGGAGAGGTTCACTCCCCTGATCACAAAGCCCGGACGAACGGACGGACCGACGCACGGGCGCACGGAAAGCGCGGGCGGTAGCAAGGCATGGGTTTGACGAGCGACAAGGTGCTGGCGCTGGCCGTGGTGGCCGGGGCGCTGCTGTTCGCCGGGACGGTGTGGCTGTGGCCGAGGCTGGCGCGGCGGAGCGTGCGGGCCGTTCTCGGCAGGGTCGGTCTGCTGTTCGCCACCCAGGTGGCGGTCTTCGCGGCGGTGGGTCTGGTCGCCAACCAGTCCTTCGGTTTCTACGGCAGCTGGGCCGACCTGTTCGGACGGGAGGACGGGCAGGGCGTGGTCGTGGACCACTCCGCGGACGCGGGCGGCGGGCCGCTGCGGGTCGTCGGCGACCGGAGGGTGGCACCGGCGGGCGGGTCGCGGCCCGAGGTGTCGGGGCGGGTCGAGGAGATACGGGTCGTCGGACGCACGTCGCGGATCGCGTCCCCCGCGTTCGTCTATCTGCCGCCGGAGTACTTCCAGGCGCGGCACCGTGGCCGTACGTTTCCCGCGGCCGTCGTCCTGACCGGTTATCCGGGGACGGCCGAGGCGCTGGTTGAGAAGCTCCACTACCCGCGTACGGCGCTGGATCTGGCGAAGGCCGGCCGGATGCGGCCGATGATCCTGGTGATGCTGCGGCCCACGGTGGCGCCGCCGCGCGACACGGAGTGCGTGGACGTACCGGGCGGGCCGCAGACGGAGACGTTCTTCGCCAAGGACCTTCCCGAGGCCGTGAGTGCGCACTACCGGGTGGACAAGGGGCCGCGGAGCTGGGGCGTCGTCGGCAACTCGACCGGCGGCTACTGCGCCCTGAAGCTCGCCGCGCACCATCCGGAGGTGTACGCCGCCGGGGCCGGGCTCTCCCCGTACTACGACGCGCCGAACGACCCCACCACGGGCGACCTCTTCCGGGGCGACAAGGACCGCGAGAACCGGGCCAGTCTGTGGTGGTGTCTCAAGAACAGGCCCGCGCCGCACACTTCACTGCTCGTCACCAGCAGCAGAACCGGCGAGACGAACTACAAGGACACGCTGAAGTTCATCGGGCTGGTGAAGGAGAAGCGGCCGACGCGGATCTCGTCGATCATCCTGGAAAGCGGCGGGCACAACTTCAATACCTGGCGGCGCGAGATTCCCGCGACGCTGCGGTGGCTGGATGAGCGGCTGGCGGCCGGCGGGACTCATGAATGATCTTGGAATCCGGGAGTGATTCCTCCGTCGTCGGGGACGCCGTCGGGGATGTGGATTACCTGTGCCCTGTGAACATGTCGGAGACGGCCGTGTTTTTACGGGGCGGGGCGCCAAGATTCGCCTACGCGCGGTAAGTTTCTGGCCATGCCACGTGGACGTCACCGCCATTCCCCGCCTTTGCACAGGCTGCTTCCTCCCTCGGCGATCGCAGGTGTTTCGGTCGTCTGCGCCCTCGGGCCCTGGTTGTTCGGCGAGACGCTGATCCTGCGCGTACTGGCCGCCGCCGCCGCGGTGACGGCTGTGGTCGGCGCGGTCGTCATGCGGCACTGGGACGCCCAGGCGGGCCGGCGGGTTGCCGACCTCACGCGCGCGCGTGCCAGCGACGAGTGGCGGTTCGAGGAGCGGGTCGCCGAACTGGAGTCCGACCTGGAGGAGTCGCGCGAGCTGAGGCAGAAGCTGGAGCACCGGCTGCGGGCCAAGCGCACCGAGCTGGCGGGGCTGCGCAACGAGCACGCCTCGCTGCTGCGGCGCTACGCCACGGCGGAGACCGAGCGGGCCAGCGCGCTGGAGGGCCGCCGCCTGCTCGAGATCGAGGCCGCGCCGCAGACACCCGCACTGCCGGCCGCCCGCACGGCCCCGGTCCAGGAGACGCCGGTCCAGGAGACGCCGGACACGGTGGCCGAGAAGGCCGAGAAGGCCGAGGAAGAAGCGCCGGCCGAGGAGAGCGGGAGCGTCGAGGAGGCCGGCGTCCCCGCGGTGTTCTCGCCGGAGGGCTCCCGGCTGTTCCTGCGCGCGAACGCCGCACTGGCCCGCCTGGACGGCGGTGCGCCCGTCGACCCGGACGGTGGCGACCGGGCCGAAGCCGCCGACCCCGTCGACCCCGTCGACGGCTCCGACGGGGACGGCGACGGTGACGGGGGCGGCGAGGGCGCGGCGCCTGCCGGGGCGGGGCAGGAGGACGAGGCGCAGGGGCAGTCCGAGGCGGCCGACGGCCACGAGCGCACCGCCGCCGCCTCCCCCACGACGACGTCCGACCCGGGGCCCGCGCAGCCCACCCAGTCCACGCGGCCCACCGGGCGGGCCGACGGGCACTTCACGGTGCCGACCGCGGTGGCCGTGGTGCCGGCGGCTCCGGCGCGGCGACCGGTGGTCGAGGGCGGCTTCGACTTCTTCGGCACCAAGGTCCCCGAGGGTGTGGCGGACACGGCGGCCGCCTCCGACGCCGCCCTGGAGACCGTCCAGAACGAGGACCTCGCCGACGTGGTCGGCCAGGAGGCGCTCGCCCTGCACAAGGCCGAGGCCGAGGTCGGCTTCAAGCCGGCCGGCGAGGAGTCCAGGGACGTGACGCAGGTGATCGACCTGACCGCCCACGACGAGACCGAGCAGATCGACGTGCAGGGCCTGCGCAGCGCGGTCTCCTGACCGCCCGCCGAAAGCCGCGGGTGCCCGGCGGGGCTTGCGGGTCTCAGGCCATCCAGCGGTCCGGCGGGGCGTCCCGGCGGCCGGTCCTGGAGCGTTCCGCCTGGCTCCGCAGCAGCCGGGCCGCCTCGTCGGCGTCGCGCAGCCGTGCGGTCACGGTCTTGTTCGCCCCCGTGTCCACCGTTACGTCGGCCAGCCGCAGCGCACGCCGCCAGGGCCCCTGGGTCAGACGGACGCTCTGGACCTTGGCGTGCGGCACGAGCGCGAGGCTGCGGCGCAGCAGCCCGTGCCGGGCGGCGAACACCGCGTCGGTGACGGTGATCCCGTGGCCGCGCCACCACACCGGCCTGCACCGCGCCGCGCGCCGCGGCGGGCGGGTCAGCTCCGCTCCCGTGGGCACGGCCACCCCGGGCAGCACCCGCGCGACGACCGACTCGGCGATCTCGCGCGGGGCGACCGGCAGCAGGACGGAGTTCGACGACCCGGCCACGTCCAGCTCCACCCGCACCCAGCCGCGGCGCCGCCACAGCAGCGGCTCCACGACGCGCACGGTCTGGACGCGGCCCGGCGGTACCGTCTCGTGGGCGCGGTCCAGCAGGCCGTGGTCGATGCGGAGCCCGTCCGGGGACTCGGCCACCGTCCAGTCGTAGTCCCCGACGAACCGGCCCACACTGTTCGCGCCCGCGGCGCCCACCAGCGGTACGGCGGTCGCCAGCACCGTCCACAGGTTGTGGGTGGCCAGCCACAGCAGCGTCGGTACGACGGCGGCGGCGAGCAGCGTGCCCCAGGTCGCGCCGGTCAGCACCAGCGAGACGGCGAGGACGCCGGGCGGCACCCGCAGCAGCTGCCGCGCGGGGGCCTCGCCGACCTCGTGCGCGGTCTCGGGCGCGAAACCCGCCGCGCGCGCGAGCAGCTCGGCCCGCAGGGCACGGGCCTCGCCGGCGCCCAGGAAGGCCAGTTCGTCCTTCTTGCCGGTGCCTATGACGTCGAGCTTGAGCTTGGCGACCCCCGCGACCCGGGCCAGCAGGGGCTGGGTGACGTCGATGGCCTGGATGCGTTCGAGGCGGATGTGGGCGGTGCGGCGGAACAGCAGTCCGGTGCGGATCCGCAGCTCGGTGTCGGTCACCGCGTAGTGGGTGACCCACCAGGTGAGGAAGCCGTACAGGGCGGCGGCCGGGATCAGCACGGCCAGGCCGATCAGCAGGTGGGTGGTGGTGAGCCGGGTCAGCTGGCGCTGCGCCTGGTCGGGATCGTGCACGGCCCAGCCGACGAGCACGGCGACGGGCGCCCAGGCCCGCCGCAGTGGCGTGACCGGGTGCAGGCGGCGCTCGACGACTTCCTGGGCGGGCGGGGACGCGTCGGCGGTCGTGCCGGTCCCGGGGGCAGCGGTGTTGCCGGGGCCGGGACCGGTCCCGGGCACGCGGTCCGGGCGCCCCCTCGCACGGTCCCCCGTGCCCACCGCCTGGCGGATGCCCGCGCCGGAGGCGTCACGGTCGGAGCCGGTGGCCCCGGGCCCGGGGCCAGGCGTACGAGCGGCCGAACCCGTCGCGTGTTCCGGCGTCCGGGCGGCGTCGTTCTCCGGTCTCCCGGCCGTGTCGTGGCCCGACCTCCCGGCCGCCTCGTGCCCGCTCCCGGCAGCGCCTGCCGACTCCGTCGGTGCGCTGGAGCCGTCTGCCGGTCTGCTTGCGGCGCCCTTCGTTGCGCTCGTGCCGTCTGCCGACCCGCCTGCGGCGTCTGTCGGGTCCGTCGGTGCGCCGGAGCCGTCTCCCGGTGCGCTTGTGCTGCCCGCCGGTCCGCTTGCGGCGCGTGCCGGGTCCGGGGGTGTGCCGCCGCCGTCCGCATGCCCCGTCGTGCCGTCCCCGGCTGTGGCCTTCTCGGGCCCGGGCCCGCTCACAGTCCCGCCGATCGGGCCTCGCCCAGCTCGGTGAGGCGGTCGCGCAGGCGTTCCGCCTCGGCCGGGTCGAGACCGGGGATGGTGGCGTCGGTCGCGGCGGCGGCCGTGTGCAGCTGCACGCTGGCCAGGCCGAAGTGCCGCTCCACCGGCCCGGAGGTGACCTCGACCAGCTGCATGCGCCCGTACGGGACGACGGTCTCCTCCCGCCACAGCACGCCCCGGCTGATCAGCAGGTCGTCGGCGCGCTCGGCGTACCGCCACGAGCGCCAGTTGCGCTCCAGCAGCACCCAGCCCCAGACCAGCAGGGCCAGCGGCAGAAACGCCAGGGCGGCCCAGAAGGGGTCCAGGAACAGCGCGGGCAGCAGGCCCGCGGCGAGCGTCAGCAGGCCCAGCCACACCACCAGCAACAGCCGCCGCATGTGCAGCAGTCCCGGCGGCAGGCCGGTCCACACCGGCTCCTCGCGCGGCGGGCCCGCCGGGCCCGCCGCCCCTGCCGGAGCCGCCGCCTCCGTCGTTCCCGCCTTGCCCGTGTCGTCCGGGCTCCCCGTCTCCATGGGGCCAGCGTACGTAGGGGAGACTGTGTTCATGACTCCTACGACGGAGACCACGGTCGGTATCGGCGGTGCCGCGGAGAGCACCGACATGGTGCTCAACATCGGCCCCCAGCATCCGTCCACCCACGGCGTGCTGCGGCTGAAGCTGGTCCTGGACGGCGAGCGCATCACGAGTGCCGAGCCGGTGATCGGCTACATGCACCGCGGCGCGGAGAAGCTGTTCGAGGCCCGTGACTACCGTCAGATCATCATGCTCGCCAACCGGCACGACTGGCTGTCGGCGTTCTCCAACGAGCTGGGCGTGGTCCTCGCCGTCGAGCGGATGCTCGGCATGGAGGTCCCCACGCGCGCGGTGTGGACGCGGACGCTGCTCGCCGAGCTGAACCGGGTGCTCAACCACCTGATGTTCCTCGGGTCCTACCCGCTGGAGCTGGGCGGCATCACCCCGGTGTTCTACGCCTTCCGGGAGCGGGAGGTCCTCCAGAACGTGATGGAGGAGGTCTCCGGCGGGCGCATGCACTACATGTTCAACCGCGTCGGCGGCCTCAAGGAGGACCTTCCGGCGGGCTGGACCACGCGCGCGCGTGCCGCCGTCGCCGCCGTGCGCCCGCGCATGGACGTCTTCGACGACCTGGTGCTCGGCAACGAGATCTTCCGGGGTCGTACGCGGGGCGTGGGCGCCCTGTCCGCACAGGCGGTGCACTCCTACGGCGTCAGCGGGCCGATCGCCCGTGCCTCCGGCGTCGACTTCGACCTGCGCCGCGACGAGCCCTACCTCGCCTACGGCGAACTCCAGGACACGCTGAAGGTCGTCACCCGGACCGACGGGGACTGCCTGGCCCGCTTCGAGGTCCTCCTGGAGCAGACGCACAACGCCCTCGACCTCGCGGACGCCTGCCTGGACCGCCTGGCCGAGCTGGCGCCCGGGCCGGTCAACCAGCGGCTCCCGAAGGTGCTGAAGGCGCCCGAGGGCCACACGTACGCCTGGACCGAGAACCCGCTCGGCATCAACGGCTACTACCTGGTCAGCAAGGGCGAGAAGACCCCGTACCGGCTGAAGCTGCGCTCGGCGTCCTACAACAACATCCAGGCGCTCGCGGACCTGCTGCCCGGGACGCTGGTCTCGGACATGGTGGCGATCCTGGGCTCACTGTTCTTCGTGGTCGGCGACATCGACAAGTAGCGCGGCGGCGTCCAGGGCCCCCACCGGCTGGAGCAGCCACACGAAGTCGCCCAGGCCGCCCGGCGCGGTCAGCTCGGCGGCCTGGGAGGCGCCCGCGAGTGCACGTACGTACGCCGCGGGGTCGGCGGAGGCCAGCGTGAGCGGAGGGCGTGCTCCGGTGATCCCCAGCGCGCGCAGGACCTCGCGCTGGGGGCGCAGAAGCGCATCCGGGGGCGCGTGCTCCGGAGCGCACCTCGCGGTGTGGGCGGCCGCGCACGCGTCCAGCGCCACATGCGCGGTGATGTCGCACGACCCGTCGGGCACCGGCTCCGTCTCCCGACCCTCCCGGAAGCCCGTGAGCGTCCCGAACGGCGGGCGGCCGGCCGTCGAGTGCGCGTAGTCGGCGGCCACCGCGAGCCCGCCGCCCCCGCCGTCCAGGGCCGCCACGGCGGTCGCCCAGGCCTCGTCGCGGGGGAGCCCGATCTCCGCCCGCAGCCCCTCCTCGCCGGTCAGCGGCCACCACCGGGCCAGCCACTCGGCCTCCGCCCCGGCCACCGGCTCCCCGAGCCGCTCGGCCCCGTCGCCGCGCACGAGCACGCGGCGCGCCACACCCTCGGCGTCCACCTCCGCCACCTCCACCGGCACGTTGTCCAGCCACTCGTTGGCGAACAGCAGCCCGGTGACGCCGACGGGCGGCTCCGCGAGCCACCGCACCCGCCGGTCGAGACCTTCGGGCCGGGCGGCGACCTCGACGGCGTACGCGCGCGTGCGGGCCGCCACGGCGGCGGGCAGGGCCGCCAGCACCCCGGCGGCCAGCTCGCCCCGTCCGGCCGCCATGTCCACGAAGTCCAGCGGATCGGGCCGGCCCAGGGCCTCGTCGACCCGGCACAGCAGCCGTGCCACGGCTCCCGCGAACAGCGGCGAGGCGTGCACGGACGTCCGGAAGTGCCCGGCCGGCCCCCCGGGACCGGTGCGGTAGAACCCCTCGGGCCCGTAGAGGGCGTCCTGGGCGGCCTGCCGCCAGCCCCGCCACTCCCCACCCGTCTCCGCTGCCCCTCTGAACCCTGCCGTCCCTGGTGTCACGGGCCCAGGCTAGGGCCACGGAGGCGCACAGAAGATCGGAGCCTCCACCTTGCGGAGTATGCGCGGGGGACGCGGATCGGCCCTTCGGTTGACCCCTGCACCTATTCCTCTTCCCTACGCTGGGTTACGTGCAGCGCCTCTACGATTTCCTCCGCAGACACCCGACCGGAGTCGACTCCTTCTGGGCCCTCGTCGTGCTCGGAATCTCCGTCGTCTCCGTGACGAATCCGGGGACGCGGGCGGACGGGACGGACAGCCTGGTGCTGATCCTGCCCTTCGTGGTGCTGCTCGGTGTCGTGATCGCACTGCGGCAGCGGATGCCGGAGCGGATGCTGCTGCTCGCCGTCGCGCTCGGCGTGGGGCAGCTGGCGCTCGACGTGTCGACGATGCCGCCCGACTTCGCCTTCCTGGTGATCATCTACACCGTGGCGGCGACCGGCGCCCGCTGGGCCTCCCGCACCGCGCTGGCCACCGGCCTGTGCGCGGCGCCCCTCGCCCAGCTGCGCTGGTCCGACAACGAACTGGGCATGGGGACCACCATCGCCGTGACGGTCTTCCAGGCGGTCCCCTTCCTCCTCGCCTGGGTGCTCGGCGACTCCATCCGCACCCGGCGCGCCTACTTCGCGCAGCTGGAGGAGCGGGCGACCCGGCTGGAGAAGGAGCGCGAGGCACAGGCCAAGGTCGCGGTCGCCGCCGAACGCGCCCGGATCGCGCGCGAGCTGCACGACGTCGTCGCGCACAACGTCTCCGTCATGGTGGTGCAGGCCGACGGCGCCGCCTACGTCCTGGACGCGGCGCCCGACCAGGCGAAGAAGGCCCTGGAGACCATCTCCTCCACCGGCCGGCAGGCACTCGCGGAGATGCGCCGCCTGCTGGGCGTGCTGCGCACCGGCGAGCACAAGGAGGCCGGGGAGTACGTCCCGCAGCCCGACGTCCAGCAGATCGAGGACCTCGTCGAGCAGTGCCGCACCTCCGGGCTGCCCGTCGACTTCAAGGTCGAGGGCACCCCCAGGCAGCTGCCCAGCGGCGTGGAGCTGACCGCGTACCGCATCGTGCAGGAGGCGCTCACCAACACCCGCAAGCACGGCGGGGAGAACGCGGGCGCGAGCGTGCGCCTGGTCTACTTCGACGACGGCCTCGGGCTCCTGATCGAGGACGACGGCAAGGGCGCCCCGCACGAGCTGTACGAGGAGGGCGGCTTCGACGGCCAGGGCCACGGCCTGATCGGCATGCGCGAGCGGATCGGCATGGTCGGCGGAACCCTGGACGCGGGCCCGCGCCCGGGCGGAGGATTCCGCATCAGCGCACTGCTGCCGCTGAAGCCCGCGCACTGAGCACCGCGCCCGTACGCACGTACGGCGTTGACACCTGTAAGGCACGACACTGCGGGCACGACACCTGCAAGGCGAAGGAAGAAGAGGCCCGATGGCGATCCGCGTGATGCTCGTCGACGACCAGGTGCTGCTGCGCACCGGGTTCCGGATGGTGCTGGCGGCCCAGCCGGACATGGAGGTCGTCGCGGAGGCGGGCGACGGCGTCGAGGCCCTCCAGGTGCTCCGCTCGACCGCCGTGGACGTCGTGCTGATGGACGTCCGCATGCCCAAGCTCGACGGCGTGGAGACCACCAGCCGGATCTGCGTGGACCCGAACGCTCCGAAGGTGCTGATCCTGACCACCTTCGACCTCGACGAGTACGCGTTCTCGGCGCTCAAGGCGGGCGCCTCCGGCTTCATGCTCAAGGACGTGCCGCCCGGCGAGCTGCTCGCCGCGATCCGCTCCGTGCACAGCGGCGACGCCGTGGTCGCCCCCTCCACCACCCGGCGTCTCCTGGACCGGTTCGCGCCGATGCTGCCGGCCACCGGCCCGGAGCCCCGGCAGAAGGAGCTCCAGCGGCTCACCGAGCGGGAGCGCGAGGTGATGGTCCTGGTGGCACAGGGCATGTCCAACGGCGAGATCGCGGCGCGGCTCGTGCTGTCGGAGGCGACCGTGAAGACGCACGTGGGCCGCATCCTGACCAAGCTGGGCCTGCGCGACCGCGTGCAGGTGGTGGTCCTGGCCTACGAGACCGGGCTGGTGCGGGCGGGCGGCGGACAGGGCTGACGGGCCCCGCCGGGGGCTCCGCGTCGGTAGGGTCTGCGCATGCTCCTGTGGATCAACGGCCCCTTCGGGGGCGGAAAAACACAGACCGCGCACGAGATACGGCGCCGGCTCCCCGGCAGCGTCGTCTGCGACCCCGAGTACGCAGGATTCGGCCTGCGCCGCATGCTGCCGCCCGAGCTGCGGGACGACTTCCAGGACCTGGTGTCCTGGCGGCAGGGGGTCGTGGAGGTGCTGGACCTGGCCCTCACCGAGCACGACGGCGTCGTCGTCGCGCCCATGACGGTCACCGACTCCGGGTACTTCGCCGAGACCGTCGGCCGACTGCGCGAACTGGGCCACGACGTGCACCACTTCACGCTCCTCGCCGAACGCGAGACCGTCCTGCGGCGGCTGCGCGAGCGCGGACTCGGGCACGTCCTGCGGCGCGTGTCCGGCAAGGGCGCCGGGCCGCGCCGGGAGAGCTGGGCCGTGCGGCAGCTCGACCACTGCCTGGAGCGGCTGGCCGAGCCGGAGTTCGCCGAGCATCTGTGGACGGACCACACGACCGTCCCGAAGACCGCCGACCGCATCGCCGTCCTCGCGGGACTCACCCTGGAGCCCAACCGCGAGGGCAGGCTGCGCACCCGGATGCGGCAGGCGGGGGTCGGGATCCGGCACATCCGGTTCGACTGACCGGCCGCGCCCCGCCCGTCCGGGCACCCTCTAGCGCAGTATCCCCTCCAGGAAGTCGCTGCCCAGCCGGGCCACCACCGTGACGTCCAGCTGGTGCAGGACGTAACGGCCGCGCCGCCGGGTGGTGATGAGGCCCGCCTTCTTCAGCACGCCCAGGTGGCGGGATATCTCGGGGGCGGTCATGCCGTGCACCTGCGCCAGCTCGCCCGTGGTGTACGCGCTGCGGGCCAGATACCGGCAGATCCGCATGCGCACGGGGTGGGACAGCGCGGTCATCCGCATCGTGAGCTGCTCGACCGAGGGCGGTGCGGCCAGCTCCGGGGAGCCGACCGGGTAGTGCAGCACCGGCTGCCAGCCGTGCCGGTGCAGGACCATCAGGTGCGGCCGGCCCAGGCTGGTCGGGACCAGCAGCAGGCCGCCGTCCGAGGTCGCGGAACGGCCGTCGCCCAGCTTGTCGACGGTGATACGGGCGGCGTCCTCGTCCAGCGTCAGCGCCGTGGACACGGCGGCGAGCGCCTCCGCGAGGCCCTTGCGGCGCAGCAGGTCCGTCTTGTGACGGGCGTCCGCGGCGAGCTGGTGGCGCACCCGGGACCAGGTCTCGGCGAAGAACGCCTCGTCGCAGTCCCGAGCGAACTGCCGCAGCCAGCCCCGGATCCGCGGCGGATCGGCCAGCAGCCGCTCACTGAAGCGCAGCTGCCGCGGCCCCCGCGCGGCGGCCAGGTCCAGCGCGCGCCGGCGCACCTCCGGGTCGTCGAGCGCCGAGTCCCCGCCCGTGCTGTACGGCAGCGCGCAGGTGAACTCCAGGGCCGCGTCGACGAACTGCTCGTCGGACAGCTTGTCGAGCAGGTCCAGGTCGTCGTCGAGGGTGGCGCCGGGCAGGGTGCTGCGGCCCGGCACCCCGGCGAACGGCATGAACAGGTCCGAGAAGGTCGTCCGCCACAGGAAGTCGGCCTCGCACATCCGGTCGGCCAGGTGCGAGTCGAGCCGGGCGGTCACGCCCGTCGCCCAGCCCTGCAGCCCCGGGTGGTGCCCCGGCTCGGACAGCGCGTGCAGCGCCATGCCCAGCTCGGCCAGCGGGGAGGGCACGACGGCGATCCTCTCCGGCCGCAGCCCCGTGATGTCGATGCGCACGCTCATGTCCCCATGGTGCACGCCGCCACCGACAACGCCGCCGCCGATTGACCGCCGTCGTCAATCGGCGCGACCGCGGGGTGCGGCTTGGAGCAGTCTGGGACCACCGGGGCAGCCGCGGAGCCCGTTCTCTCCCCACGTTCCCGTCTCCACGACGAGGGTGATCCCGTATGAGCATCACGCAGCAGTACCTCCTCGACACCTACCGTGCCGGGCAGCTCGGCGAGCCCGCGCCGCCCGCGCCCGGCACCCACGACCGGCGGGTCGTGCGCGAGTGGCGCGACCGACGGCGGTTCCGGGCCGTGCTCGCGGGCCGCCCCGCGCACGGCCGCGTACGGCGGGCCCTGCGCCGCTGGTGGTCCCTGTGGCCGCGCGCCCTGGGCTGACCCCCCGGCGTACGACCGACGGGCCCCTCGGCCGTCAGAGCTTCAGCCGGGCCGCGAAGTCGGCGACCGCCGTCCGCACGTCGTCGGCCGTCCACTCCAGGCCCGACCCGTCCACTCCGACCTCGGTGAGGGCGATCCCGGGGCCGGCCGCGTCCCAGGGACGGGAGAACAGCATCGTCCCCGTCTCCTCGGCCTGCCGGAGCGCGGCCTCACCCGCGGTGTCGGGGTCGCAGGGCAGCCAGACCTGGAACTCGTGCGTGTGCGGCACCTCGGGATGCACCCGCGCCCACGGCAGTCCGGCCGCCGCGAGGCCCTCGCGCAGCGCGGCGGCCACCACGCGCGCGTGGGTCACGTACTCGGGCAGCCGGGGCAGCTCGCGCTCCAGGCCGGCCAGGGCGGACAGCGCCGTGGGGAACTGCTGGAAAACCTGGCCGCCGTACCGGTGCCGCCAGGCCTTCGCCTCCTCGACCAGCGTCCGGGGGCCGGCCAGGGCGGCACCGCCGTAGCCCTTGAGGGACTTGTAGAACGAGACGTACACGCTGTCCGCCAGGCCCGCGATCTCGGCCAGGGGGCGGCCGAAGTGGGTACTGCACTCCCACAGCCGGGCCCCGTCGAAGTGCACCACCGCGTCGCGCTCCCGGGCGGCCTCGACGACCTCGGTGAGCTCCTCCCAGGTGGGCAGCAGGTAACCGGCCTCCCTGAGCGGCAGCTCCAGCATCAGCGCCCCGAACGGCTCGTCGAAGCCGCGCACCTCGTCGGCGGCCGGCGGCCGGGGAGCGTCGGTCAGCCGTACCGGGCGCAGCCCGCTCACCCGGCTGAAGGCGTCGCGCTCGTGCAGCTCGGGGTGGCCGAGCCCGTGCAGGGCGACGACCGGGTTGCCGGTGCGGCCCGTCCAGCAGCGCAGGGCCACCTGCTGGGCCATGGTGCCGGTCGGGAAGAAGGCGGCGGCCTCGGTGCCGAGCAGGGCGGCGGTCTTCTCCTCCAGCGCCTCGACGACGCCGTTGCCGTACATGTCGGCGGGTTCGTCGAGGTCGTACAGCTCCTCGGCCCCGTCCAGCAGGGCGATGCGCTCCCGCAGGGTCGTGATGAAGCCCGGGCGGGCGAGTACGCGCCGTGCGCCGCGAAGGGCGGCCACGCGTCGCTGCTGCCGCTGTTCCCCGGATTCCGTCGGTTCGGCCGCTTCTGACTGCTCTGCCGTGTCACTCATACGGGGATCATGGCGCGCGGGCCACGCCCCGGGCACCCGGGTTTCTCCACAGGTTCGGACACGCGCGCGCGGTGCGTGCTCCGTCCCCGCGCGGAAACCCACAGCCTGTGGACAACCGGACGCCGCCCGGACCGATCGCGTTAACATGACGAGAAATCGTCCGGTACCCCGAGCGGACTGGAACGGGAAGGCCGCCGTCGCGTGAACACAACCCCACAGCCAGACCCCAGGGACCGCCCCGCGCGGCTCACCGTAGGCGTTGTCGGCGCCGGACGGGTGGGCCCCGCGCTGGCCGCGTCCCTCCAGCTCGCCGGGCACCGCCCGGTGGCCGTCTCCGGCGTTTCCGACGCCTCCAGGAGGCGTGCCGCCGCCCTCCTCCCCGACGTGCCGCTCATGACGCCCGCCGAGGTCCTGGGACACGCGGAGCTGGTCCTGCTGACGGTCCCCGACGACGCGCTGCCCGGCCTGGTGACCGGGCTCGCCGAGACCGGTGCGGTGCGTCCGGGCCAGCTGCTGGTGCACACCTCCGGGCGGTACGGCGCACGGGTCCTGGACCCCGCGCTGCGCGCCGGCGCCCTGCCGCTGGCCCTGCATCCCGCGATGACCTTCACCGGCACCCCGGTGGACGTCCAGCGCCTGGCCGGCTGCTCCTTCGGCGTCACCGCGCCCGAGGAACTGCGGCTGGCCGCCGAGGCCCTGGTCATCGAGATGGGCGGCGAACCGGAGTGGATCGCCGAGGACCGGCGCCCGCTGTACCACGCGGCGCTCGCCCTGGGCTCCAACCACCTGATCACCCTGGTCGCCCAGTCCATGGAGCTGCTGCGCACGGCCGGTGTGGCGGCCCCCGACCGGATGCTCGGCCCGCTCCTCGGCGCCTCCCTCGACAACGCCCTGCGCTCCGGCGACGCCGCCCTCACCGGCCCCGTGGCGCGCGGGGACGCGGGCACGGTCGCCGCGCACATCACGGAGCTGCGCGAACACGCCCCCCAGGCCGTCACCGGCTACCTGGCGATGGCCCGCGCGACCGCCGACCGCGCCCTGGACCACGGTCTGCTGAAGGCCGAGCTCGCCGAGGACCTGCTCGGGGTGCTCGCAGAGGAAGCCACGACAGCCCCCCGAAGCCCGGGACGCCCGGGAGCCACCGGCCCCGACGGAGACCCCGGCCCCGACACCCCCGGCGGAAACGACGGCGGCGACGGCCCCGAGGGCACTGACGGCACCGACGGCACCGACGGAGGGACCCGATGACCACCACCCCGCCCGCCCTGCTGCGCACCGCAGGCGAGCTGCACGCGCGCGTGCGGCACGGCCGCCGGGCCGTCGTGATGACCATGGGCGCCCTGCACGAGGGCCACGCCACCCTGATCCGCACGGCGCGCGACCTCGCCGGACCGGACGGCGAGGTCGTCGTCACCGTCTTCGTCAACCCGCTCCAGTTCGGCGCCGGCGAGGACCTCGACCGCTATCCGCGCACCCTGGACGCCGATCTGGAGATCGCCGGCCGGGCGGGCGCCGACGCCGTCTTCGCCCCTGGCGCCGACGAGGTCTACCCCGGCGGCGAACCCCAGGTGCGCATCACCGCCGGTCCCATGGGCGAACGCCTGGAGGGCGCCTCCCGCCCCGGCCACTTCGACGGCATGCTCACCGTCGTCGGCAAGCTGCTCCACCTCACCCGCCCCGACCTCGCCCTCTACGGCCAGAAGGACGCCCAGCAACTCGCGCTGATCCGCCGCATGGTCCGCGACCTGAACTTCGGCGTGGAGATCGTCGGCGTCCCCACCGTGCGCGAGGAGGACGGCCTGGCCCTGTCCAGCCGCAACCGCTACCTCTCGACGGCGGAGCGCCGCACCGCCCTCGCGCTCTCGCAGGCGCTCTTCGCCGGCCAGGACCGGCACGCCGCCCAGGAGGCGCTCTGCGCGCGGGCCCGCGAAGTACCCGCGACCCGGGCACGGGCCGAGGCGCTGGGCGCCCTGGGCGAGTCCCGCGCGGCGGCCGACGCCCACGCCGTCGCCACCTCCGCCCCCGGCAGCGCCGCTGCCGTCCGGGAAGCCGCCCGCCTGGTCCTGGACGACGCTTCCCGGGCCACCCCGCCGCTGGAGCTGGACTACCTCGCCCTGGTCGACCCGTCCGACTTCACCGAGATCGGCGACGACCACACCGGCGCGGCCGTCCTCGCCGTCGCCGCCCGGGTCGGCGCGACCCGCCTGATCGACAACGTCCACCTCACCTTCGGATCCCTCGGAGCCGCCTCGTGACCAGCACAGGCATACGACTGCACGCCCCCGAGCCCGGCTGGGCCGTCGCCGCGGACGTGGTGGTCGTCGGCTCCGGCGTCGCGGGCCTCACCGCGGCCCTGCGCTGCGAGGCGGCCGGCCTGACGACGGTCGTCGTCACCAAGGCCCGCCTCGACGACGGCTCCACCCGCTGGGCGCAGGGCGGCATCGCCGCGGCCCTCGGCGAGGGCGACACCCCCGAGCAGCACCTCGACGACACCCTGGTGGCCGGCGTCGGCCTGTGCGACGAGGAAGCCGTCCGCACCCTGGTCACCGAGGGCCCCGACGCCGTACGCCGGCTCATCGCGACCGGCGCGCACTTCGACGAGTCCACCGAGGGCGGCCTGGCCCTCACCCGCGAGGGCGGCCACCACCGCCGCCGCATCGCCCACGCGGGCGGCGACGCCACGGGTGCCGAGATCTCCCGCGCCCTGGTCGAGGCGGTACGCGCGCGTGGGCTGCGCACCGTCGAGAACGCGCTCGTCCTGGACCTCCTCACGGACGCCGAGGGCCGCACGGCGGGCGTCACCCTGCACGTCATGGGCGAGGGCCAGCACGACGGCGTGGGGGCCGTCCACGCCCCCGCGGTGGTCCTCGCCACCGGTGGCATGGGCCAGGTCTTCTCGGCCACGACGAACCCGTCCGTCTCCACGGGCGACGGAGTGGCCCTCGCCCTGCGCGCGGGCGCCGAGGTGAGCGACCTGGAGTTCGTGCAGTTCCACCCCACCGTCCTCTTCCTGGGTCCGGACGCCGAGGGCCAACAGCCCCTGGTCTCCGAGGCGGTGCGCGGCGAGGGCGCCCACCTGGTGGACGCGGACGGCGTGCGCTTCATGCTCGGACAGCACGAACTGGCGGAACTCGCCCCCCGCGACATCGTCGCCAAGGCCATCACGCGCCGCATGCAGGAGCGGGGCGCCCGGCACATGTACCTGGACGCCCGCCACTTCGGCGCCGACATGTGGGAGCACCGCTTCCCCACGATCCTCGCCGCCTGCCGCGCCCACGGCATCGACCCGGTCACCGAGCCGATCCCGGTCGCCCCGGCCGCCCACTACGCCTCGGGCGGCGTCCGCACCGACCCGCGCGGCCGTACGACGGTCCCCGGTCTGTACGCCTGCGGCGAGGTCGCCTGCACCGGCGTGCACGGCGCCAACCGCCTGGCCTCCAACTCGCTCCTCGAGGGCCTGGTCTACGCCGAACGCATCGCGGCCGACATAGCGGCGGGCCACACGGCCGGCACCCTCCACGCGCGCGTACCGGCCCCCCTCCCGCACCCGGACCACCCGCGGCACCCCCTCCTGCCTCCCGAGGCCCGCCTCACCATCCAGCGGATCATGACGGAGGGCGCCGGAGTCCTGCGCTCGGCGGACTCCCTCACGCGGGCTGCCGACCGGCTGCGGGGCCTGCACGCCGAGGCCCGCGAGGCCCTGCACGAGAACGGCAAGACGGCCGAGCCGGGCGTCGACACCTGGGAGGCCACCAACCTCCTGTGCGTGGCCCGCGTCCTGGCCGCCGCCGCGACCCTGCGCGAGGAGACCCGCGGCTGCCACTGGCGCGAGGACCACGCCGAGCGCGACGACACGGCGTGGCGCCGCCACGTCGTCGTACGCCTGAACCCGGACCGCACCCTCGCCGTGCACACCACGGACACGCCAGAATTCCCCCCGACCGTCCACGGCGCCCAGCCGACGCACCGTCCCCAGGAGCAGTGACAGCAGTGAACCCCTCCGACCCCACCGAACTCCCCCTCGCCTCCGGCGGAGGCTGCGGCGACGGCTGTGCCTGCGGCGCGGACAACGCGGACAACGAAGAAGACGCCTACATGGAGTGCGGCCTCGACCCGGCGCTCGCGGCACTCCTGCTGGACTCCGGCCTCGACCCCGTCGAGGTCGAGGACATCGCGAACGTCGCCATCCAGGAGGACCTGGCGGGCGGCGTGGACGTGACGACCGTCGCGACCATCCCCGAGGACGCCGTGGCCACGGCCGACTTCACCGCCCGCGAGGCGGGCGTCGTGGCGGGCCTCAGGGTCGCCGAGGCGGTGCTGTCGATCGTCTGCACGGACGAGTTCGAGGTGGACCGCCACGTGGAGGACGGCGACCGCGTGGAGGCGGGTCAGAAGCTCCTCTCCGTGACCACCCGCACCCGCGACATCCTCACCGCCGAACGCAGCGCGCTGAACCTTTTGTGCCGCATGTCGGGCATCGCGACGGCCACGCGCGCGTGGGCGGACGCCCTGGACGGCACGAAGACCAAGGTCCGCGACACCCGCAAGACGACGCCGGGCCTGCGCAGCCTGGAGAAGTTCGCGGTCCGTTGCGGCAGCGGCGTCAACCACCGCATGTCCCTCTCGGACGCGGCCCTGGTCAAGGACAACCACGTGGTCGCCGCGGGCGGCGTGGCCGAGGCCTTCAACGCCGTGCGCGAACGCTTCCCGGACGTGCCCATCGAGGTCGAGGTCGACACCCTGCACCAGCTGCGCGAGGTCGTGGACGCGGGCGCCGACCTGATCCTGCTGGACAACTTCACGCCCGAGGAGTGCGAGGAGGCGGTGGCACTGGTCGCCGGCCGCGCCGCGCTGGAGGCATCGGGCCGCCTCACCCTGGCGGGCGCCAAGGCGTACGCCGACACCGGCGTCGACTACCTGGCCGTGGGCGCGCTCACCCACAGCTCCCCGATCCTGGACGTCGGCCTGGACCTGCGAGCGGCGGAGTAGAACCCATGCTGCTGACGATCGACGTAGGCAACACGCACACCGTCCTGGGTCTCTTCGACGGCGAGGACATCGTCGAGCACTGGCGCATCTCCACGGACTCGCGCCGCACGGCGGACGAGCTGGCGGTCCTCCTCCAGGGCCTGATGGGGATGCACCCGCTGCTCGGCGAGGAACTGGGCGACGGCATCGACGGCATCGCCATCTGCGCGACCGTCCCCTCGGTCCTGCACGAACTGCGCGAGGTCACCCGCCGCTACTACGGCGACGTCCCCGCGGTCCTGGTCGAACCGGGCGTCAAGACCGGCGTCCCGATCCTCACCGACCACCCCAAGGAGGTCGGCGCCGACCGCATCATCAACGCGGTCGCCGCGGTCGAGCTGTACGGCGGCCCGGCGATCGTCGTGGACTTCGGTACGGCGACGACGTTCGACGCGGTCAGCGCGCGCGGGGAGTACATCGGCGGGGTCATCGCGCCCGGCATCGAGATCTCGGTCGAGGCGCTGGGCGTCAAGGGCGCGCAGCTCCGCAAGATCGAGGTGGCCCGGCCGCGGAGCGTGATCGGCAAGAACACGGTCGAGGCGATGCAGTCGGGCATCGTGTACGGCTTCGCGGGGCAGGTCGACGGGGTGGTCAACCGCATGGCGCGGGAGCTGGCCGACGACCCGGACGACGTGACGGTCATCGCGACGGGCGGTCTTGCGCCGATGGTGCTGGGGGAGTCCTCCGTCATCGACGAGCACGAGCCGTGGCTGACGCTCATGGGGCTGCGGCTGGTGTACGAGCGGAACGTGTCCCGCATGTAGGTGGTCCGGCGCGGCATCGGCACCCGGCGTGGGTGCGGGCGCGGGGTGGGGTGTGCGGCCCGGCGTTGCGGGGTGCCGCTGCGCCCACCCGTGCCGCCATGGGGGCACCCCCTCTGGGGGAGGCACGACTGCCCGCGGCGACGGCGGCAGGGCGGCAGGGCGGCTGCCTGCGGCGACGCGGCGGCACGGGGGTGTCCGCCCGCGGCGGTCGGCGCGTCAACGCGCCGAGCCTCTTCAAGTGACCGATTCCGCGCCGTTCCGAGAACGGACACCGCCCGGCCCGACCCCGACCCGCCACCGGACCCGAGGGCGCCACGCGCACCCCCACCGAACCCGCACAGGCGCCGCAGGCACTTCGCACCACCGCCGGAGGCACCGGCATCCGGGTGGAGGAGCGCGCCACACCCGTGCCCCCTATGCCGAGTTTGTCTGATTAGCGCGTATCGTCGCCGCATGCCCACGCCCTACGGACCCCGCGGCGGCATGGCGTTCGGTGCTCAGGAGCTGCGTGTGCTCCGGCGAGCCCTCGCCCTCGCCCTGAACCCCAGCCCGGTCTCGGCCCAGGAGGCCCAGGACTGCCTCCACCTCGCAGAGTCGCTCGACGAGGCGATGCGGGAGGGGGCCAGGCTGCGCGCCTTCCTGTTGGCCGACCTCGCCCGGTACCGCGCCGCCCTCCCCGGCACCGCCACCGGCTATCTCGCGCTCCTGGACGAGGCGCTGGACGCGGGCCACCGTCCCGGCGCGGACGACCTCGCCGCTCTGGGGGCCCTGCGCGGCAACCCCGCCGCGGCCGCGCTCCTGGCCCGCTGCGGCCCCACGGCGTCCATCACGGCGTCCATCACGGCGGCCGTCACGGCGGCCGTCACGGCCACGGTCACGCTCCCCGCCGCGCGCACCCGCCTCCACGCGGTCCCCGGCGGCCGCCGATCCGGCGGCGACCCCGCCCAGAAGCCCGCCCAGAAGCCCGCCCCGAAGCCGGCCCCACGCCCCGCCCCGGCCACCCCCAAGCGCCCCGTCCCCACCCCCGGCGAGGTCTTCCCGCGCCGCAAGCCCGCCCCGCCGGCCCCGCCCGCCCCCGGCTCCCGGCACCACCTCGCCGCCGGCTGACGGCGCCTGGCTACCCTGGTCCCATGGACTACGTCTCCGCGCTCCTGCCCCCGGTCGTCATGGCCGTCTTCTTCATCGGCTTGATCCGCGTGATCGTGAAGACCCAGGGCGGCGCCAACAAGGCCAAGGAGGACGCGGTCGTCGACGCCGCCCTCGCGCGGGCGGAGGGCGCCCGGCAGGCGTCCCCGCACCCCGAAGCCTGACCGACGCACCGACGCGCGTACGGCTCCCGCGCTCTTTCCCGCGGAGCCGTACGCCTCTTTTGCGCACGTTCGCCTGCGAACGCGCACGTCCGGCACGCGATCGTCCCCATCTCCCACTATCGTTCGAAGCGTGCCTCGCCCATTGGGAGAACTCGAAGACGCGGTCATGACGAGGGTGTGGAAGTGGAACCGCCCCGTGACCGTTCGAGAAGTCCTGGAAGACCTGCAACAGGAACGGTCCATCGCGTACACCACCGTGATGACCGTTTTGGACAATCTCCATCAGAAGGGCTGGGTGCGCCGCGAGTCCGAAGGCCGGGCCTATCGATATGAGGCGGTCTCCACTCGCGCCGCCTACGCCGCCGCCCTCATGAACGACGCCTGGTCCCAGAGCGACAACCCCGCCGCCGCCCTCGTCGCCTTCTTCGGCATGATGAGCGAGGAACAGCGCCGGGCCCTCCAAGACGCCATCCGCATCGTGCAGGGACCGGAAACCCCCGCGCCGGGACCCGGCGCGGTACCGGACGGCGGCGAGCGATAGCGTCCCCACATGCCAATTGCCATCAGCGTCCGGCGGGCCCGCACCAGGGATGTCCCGGACGTACGCCGGCTGCTCGACGCGTACGTCCGTGACCGTATCCTGCTCGACAAAGCGATGGTGACGCTTTACGAGAGCATCCAGGAGTTCTGGGTCGCGGAACGGGACGACAACGCCGAGGTGGTCGGCTGCGGTGCCCTGCACGTGATGTGGGAAGACCTCGCGGAAGTGCGGACTCTCGCGGTGAAGCCCGGTCTGAAGGGCGCCGGCGTCGGTCACAAGCTGCTGGAGAAGTTGCTGGACACAGCACGTCGGCTGGGCGTTCGCCGCGTTTTCTGTCTCACCTTCGAAGTGGACTTCTTCAGCAAGCACGGCTTCGTGGAGATCGGGGAGACCCCGGTCGACACGGATGTCTACGCGGAGCTGCTGCGTTCCTATGACGAGGGCGTTGCGGAGTTCCTCGGTCTCGAACGAGTGAAACCGAACACCTTGGGCAACAGCCGGATGCTTCTGCATCTGTGATGGCCGGGCAGTGCCGGGCCCGGGGTCCTTCGAGGTTTATTCCACCGAGGTGCCCTTCATGGGTTCCCTATGTCCGATACGCGCATGTTTCCGGCCCGGAGTCGGGCTACCGGTCTCCGCCGGGGGTTTGTGTTTTTCCGGCAAAAGCGGTTTGCTTTCCGGCGTACTGCAGTACTGCATATAACAAGGGACGGCGATACGGCGGACGCCGGCAGACCCCCGGCCCTCAAGTTATCGATGAAAGGAAATCCGGTGGCACAGAAGGTTCAGGTCCTTCTTGTCGACGACCTCGACGGCGGCGAGGCAGACGAGACCGTGACGTTCGCACTGGACGGCAAGACCTACGAGATCGATCTCACCACCGCCAACGCGGACAAGCTCCGCGGTCTTCTCGACCCGTATCTGAAGGGTGGCCGTCGTACCGGTGGCCGTGCCTCGGGCGGTCGCGGCAAGGCGCGCGCCGCTTCCGGCGGCAGTCAGGACACCGCGGCGATCCGCGCCTGGGCCAAGGAGAACGGCTGGGACGTCAACGACCGCGGTCGTGTCCCCGCGAAGGTCCGCGAGGCGTACGAGCAGGCCAACGGCTGATCAGCCGACCCGCGCCACGGGCCGTGCCCGCGGTGGGCCGCACGCGGTGAGCCGCACCCGGTGGCACTGCGTGGCCAGGGTGTGGACCAGCCGGGCGAGATCGGGGGCGGTCCCGGCGGTGCCGAGGGCCGACAGCGCCGGCAGCGAGGGTTCGACCTCGCACCCCGGCTCCGGGGGTCGCAGCCAGACGGCGGCCCCCCGCAGGCCGTCGCGCTCCGGGGGACGCGGCGGCGGGCCGCTCGGGCCGCAGCCGTCCGGGCCGCAGGGACCGGGCCCGGGTGCGAGAGGTGCGGCCACGAGACCTCCCGCTCCGACCGCCGTCAGGTCGAGCGCCAGTGAGCCCCACTCCAGCCACTCCAGGAGACCGGGCAGCTCCTCCGCGCCACCCGCCGCCACGAGCAGCAGCATCCGCTCGTCCTGGACGGCCACCGGGAACCCCGGCACCGGCGAGCGCGTACCGAGACCTCCGGCCCGCCCGAGACGCCGCAGCGTCGCGTACCCGGCCTCGGCCGGCACGTCGAGGACGTCGAAGCGGACGCCCGTGCGCAGCCGCACCGGCTCCCCGGGCGCCGTCGGCCACCCGAGCGTGCTCTCGTACCACCGCCGCGTCCGCTCCCGCGCAGGGTCGCCGCCCTCGGTGGTCCGGCGCGGCGACGGCACGACGAGGGAGACGGGGGCCGCGGGGGACACGGGAGTGAGGGGGACCGAGTGCGAGGCGCCGACCATGCCAAGTGCAACAGTCGAAAGAGCGCTCGGGTTACGCTGGGTGGTGCAATGAATGCGCAGTGTGCTGGAACGGGGCGGCAAGAGGGGGCGTGCGGGGTGCGGGGAGGCGCAAGGTTGTTCGCCCGTAGCGGAGGGAACCGGTGCGCGCGGCATGGAGTGTCACTTCCCGCGGGTAAGACATCCCTAGTGGGAGGGGGCGACATGCAGATCGGGCCGTCTCGCGTTCGCCATCGGCGTACTGGCGAGTGGGGTAAGTGCCTGGCCTGCGGGAACATCGTCTCGCACCATCGGGTTGTGGCAGATGTCGGCGTCAGGGGTCAGGAGGCCATCGACGGTGTCGGCAGTTGGAATGAGCGGTCCCCGCTTGCGGGACTAAGCTGCGGAAGGACAGGGAGGGGAAGTTCCCCTTACTGCCTGACCGCTCTGAGGAGCGATTAACGATGTTCGAGAGGTTCACCGACCGCGCGCGGCGGGTTGTCGTCCTGGCTCAGGAAGAAGCCCGGATGCTCAACCACAACTACATCGGCACCGAGCACATCCTCCTGGGCCTGATCCACGAGGGTGAGGGTGTCGCCGCCAAGGCCCTTGAGAGCCTCGGGATTTCGCTCGAGGCGGTCCGCCAGCAGGTGGAGGAGATCATCGGGCAGGGCCAGCAGGCCCCGTCGGGTCACATCCCCTTCACCCCCCGTGCCAAGAAGGTTCTGGAGCTGTCGCTCCGCGAGGCCCTCCAGCTGGGTCACAACTACATCGGCACGGAGCACATCCTGCTCGGCCTGATCCGCGAGGGCGAGGGCGTCGCCGCCCAGGTCCTGGTCAAGCTGGGCGCAGATCTGAACCGGGTGCGGCAGCAGGTCATCCAGCTGCTCTCCGGCTACCAGGGCAAGGAGACCGCCACCGCCGGCGGTCCTGCGGAGGGCACCCCCTCCACGTCCCTGGTCCTCGACCAGTTCGGCCGGAACCTCACCCAGGCCGCTCGCGAGTCCAAGCTCGACCCGGTCATCGGGCGCGAGAAGGAGATCGAGCGGGTCATGCAGGTGCTGTCCCGCCGTACCAAGAACAACCCGGTGCTCATCGGTGAGCCCGGCGTCGGCAAGACCGCCGTCGTCGAGGGCCTCGCGCAGGCCATCGTCAAGGGCGAGGTGCCCGAGACCCTCAAGGACAAGCACCTCTACACCCTGGACCTCGGCGCCCTGGTCGCAGGCTCCCGCTACCGCGGTGACTTCGAGGAGCGCCTGAAGAAGGTCCTCAAGGAGATCCGCACCCGCGGCGACATCATCCTGTTCATCGACGAGCTGCACACGCTGGTCGGTGCGGGTGCCGCCGAGGGCGCCATCGACGCCGCGTCGATCCTCAAGCCGATGCTGGCCCGCGGTGAGCTGCAGACCATCGGTGCGACCACGCTGGACGAGTACCGCAAGCACCTGGAGAAGGACGCGGCCCTGGAGCGCCGCTTCCAGCCGATCCAGGTCGCGGAGCCGTCGCTGCCGCACACGATCGAGATCCTCAAGGGTCTGCGCGACCGCTACGAGGCCCACCACCGCGTCTCCATCACGGACGAGGCCCTCGTCCAGGCGGCGACGCTCGCCGACCGCTACATCTCGGACCGCTTCCTGCCGGACAAGGCGATCGACCTGATCGACGAGGCCGGTTCCCGGATGCGCATCCGCCGGATGACCGCGCCGCCGGACCTGCGCGAGTTCGACGAGAAGATCGCCGGCGTCCGCCGCGACAAGGAGTCCGCGATCGACTCGCAGGACTTCGAGAAGGCCGCCTCCCTGCGTGACAAGGAGAAGCAGCTCCTGGCCGCCAAGGCCAAGCGCGAGAAGGAGTGGAAGGCCGGCGACATGGACGTCGTCGCCGAGGTCGACGGCGAGCTGATCGCCGAGGTCCTCGCCACGGCGACGGGCATCCCGGTCTTCAAGCTCACGGAGGAGGAGTCCTCGCGCCTGCTGCGCATGGAGGACGAGCTCCACAAGCGGGTCATCGGCCAGGTCGACGCCGTCAAGGCGCTGTCCAAGGCGATCCGCCGTACCCGTGCCGGCCTGAAGGACCCGAAGCGTCCCGGTGGCTCGTTCATCTTCGCCGGCCCGTCCGGTGTCGGTAAGACCGAGCTGTCCAAGGCGCTGGCGGAATTCCTCTTCGGCGACGAGGACGCGCTGATCTCCCTCGACATGTCGGAGTTCAGCGAGAAGCACACGGTCTCGCGCCTCTTCGGTTCGCCCCCCGGCTACGTGGGCTACGAGGAGGGCGGCCAGCTGACCGAGAAGGTCCGCCGCAAGCCGTTCTCGGTCGTCCTCTTCGACGAGGTCGAGAAGGCCCACCCGGACATCTTCAACTCGCTGCTGCAGATCCTGGAGGACGGTCGTCTGACCGACTCCCAGGGCCGGGTCGTGGACTTCAAGAACACGGTCATCATCATGACGACCAACCTCGGCACCCGGGACATCTCCAAGGGCTTCAACCTCGGCTTCGCCGCCGCGGGTGACACGAAGTCCAACTACGAGCGCATGAAGAACAAGGTCCAGGACGAGCTCAAGCAGCACTTCCGGCCCGAGTTCCTCAACCGTGTCGACGACGTGGTCGTCTTCCCGCAGCTCAGCCAGGACGACATCCTGCGGATCGTCGACCTGATGATCGACAAGGTGGACGAGCGCCTCAAGGACCGGGACATGGGCATCGAGCTCTCCCAGTCCGCCAAGGAGCTGCTGTCCAAGCGGGGTTACGACCCGGTGCTGGGCGCGCGTCCGCTGCGCCGCACGATCCAGCGCGAGGTCGAGGACACGCTGTCGGAGAAGATCCTCTTCGGCGAGCTGCGTCCCGGTCACATCGTGGTCGTGGACACCGAGGGCGAGGGCGACACGGCGACCTTCACCTTCCGGGGTGAGGAGAAGGCGGCCCTCCCCGACGTCCCGCCGATCGAGCAGGCGGCCGGGGGCGGCGCGGGTCCGAACCTGAGCAAGGAGGCGTAGCCCTCCGGGGTGAGCCTGGTGAGGGGCTCCCGGGACTTCGGTCCCGGGAGCCCCTTTCGTGTGCCGTGTCAGCTGTCGATGCCGACCAGCTCGACGCCCGGGAAGAGCGGGGCGAATTCGGCGACGGCGAAGTCGTGGCCGCGACGCTTCATGAACGACGCCCTCACCAGGCCCGGAAGCCGGGGCGCGAGCGCCGCGAGGTGTTCGGAGCCCTCCATTCTGGAGATGACCAGTTCCTCGACCGAGGGCAGCTCGGGCATGCGGCCGATCGAGGCCGGGAGGTCCCGGAAGATCGCGGCGTCCAGGTACAGGCGGGTGAGGCCGGGCAGGGCGGCCACCTCCCGCCAGTCCTCCGCGGTCGGCTCCGTGGCCAGCGCCCCCAGACTGAGCGTGTGCAGGGTCTTCCAGTGGGCGAGTCCCCGCAGCCCGGTGGACTCGGTGCACTGGTCGCCCAGATAGAGGAACCCCAAGGGTGCTTCGAGGGGCAGGGAGTGGGTGAGAGCGGTGCCGGGCAGCTTCGGGACGAGGGAGAGCAGAGTCAGTGACGTCAGCGCCCGCAGCCCCGAGAGCTCGGCATGGGAGGCGATGACCAGTTCGGCGAGGGACAGGCCCGCCAGCCGGTCCAGGCCGAGCGCGTTCGGGCACTCGTGGAACGTCAGCCTCGTCAGAGCGGGAAGACCCCGAAGCGCGGTCAGATCGTTCAGCAGCGGGTTCTCGCCGATGTTCAGCTCGGTCACCGCCGTGGGCTCCGGCAGGGCGGACACGATCTCCTCGGCCCGGTGCGGCCCCGAGACGCGGAACCTGGGCCAGGGCCGCATCCCGGCGAGGGTGCCGAGCTGAGCGGGAGACGTGCAGTCGAGGAGGAGATCCGTACGGTCGAGGTGGTCCAGCACCTCGCCGGCGTAGTCGTCCGCGTCGAAACGGTGCCAGGTGCCGACGAGTTGCCGACGCACGTCGAGATCGGGGTGCTCCCTGAAACGGCGCAGCACGGCCAGTGCGCCATCAGGTACTTCTCCGCCCAGGACCGAGGCGGCGACGGTGACGCCCAGCGCCTCCGTCTCCGTCAGTTCGTCCGGCCCCGGCAGCAGCTCCAGCACCAGGGGCCCTGCTGCTGCCAGATCCCGCGCGGCCTCGGCCGTACGCGGTGGGATCAGCTCCGCGGCCCGCTCCTCCACCTCCGCGCGCACCATCGGGTCCAGCGCCGTCGCGTGCTCCAGACAGGCCAGGGCGAGCAGGGTCAGCCGGGGAGTGTCCCGGGCCAGCAGTTCCCGCAGTACGGTGACGCGTTCGCGGGGCCGGGCGTGGGCCACCGCCATGCGGATGACGTCCTCCCACTGGCTGTCGCCCGCCCGGCTGGTGAGGACGGGGAGGTGGCCTTCCTCCACGGCGTACCGCGCCGCCAGGTAGTCCTGGAAGGTGCGGTGCACGAAGTCCAGGATTCCCTCGGCCGGGCGGCGCACGACGCCGCTGCGCAGCAGCAGGGTCCGCAGCGCGGCGGAAGCACCTTCCTGCCCGGATGCCGGTGCCAGGGTCGGCAGCGCTCGTTCCACCATGCCTTCGGCCGTCTCCAGGGGCATCTCGTTCCGGCCGCTCAGGACCAGGGCGTAGGCGATCCGTTGCAGCAGCTCGAGTTGGGCCTCCTCACCCAGCTCCGGGTCCTCGACCGCCCCCATGCCGCGTTCACGGTCGCGGCGGGTGAGCAGCATGGTGAGCGCGGCGTCGTACAACTCCTTGCGGCCGGTGGGCAGATAGCCGCGACGCTCACGATGCAGGGCGCAGATCAGTCCGCACATCAGCGGGTTGGTGACGAGCCGGGACAGATCGCGCTTGGTGCGCAGGGCGTCGAGCAGTCGCTGTTCGTACTCCTGGGCACGAGCGGCTTCGTGCCAGCGATGGACGAAGGTGGCGACCTCCGCCCGGCCCATCGGTGTCAGGGAGAGCTCCCTGAACCTCTCCTGGGCCAGCCAGTCGGCGCGTACGGCGGTGGGACGGGTGGTCAGCAGCCAGCGGTTGCCGGGGTAGGCGTGGATCAGGCCGCGCAACCAGTCCCGGGTGGTGTGGCGGTCGGCTGCCGGAACCTCGTCCAGCCCGTCGACCAGGACCAGTGCGCGGCCCGCGGTGAGGACACGCTCCGTCCAGCCGTCCGGCGGTGACAGCGGACAGCCGACCGCGCTCAGGAAGGCGGCCGGGTTGGGCAGCGGGCCGGTGCGGATCAGGGTGCGCAACGGAAGGACGTACGGGACGAGCGTCCCCGCCCGTGCCGCGGTCACCGCCAGCCACTGCACCAGGGTCGTCTTGCCCGAGCCGGCCTCACCGCGCAGCAGCACCCGGGGCTCCTTCTTCAGCACCTCGTCGGCGGGCGTCCGGCCGGTACGGGCGGGTGCACCCTCAACGGGCACGGGGTCCCGGTCGGGCTCCCCGTCGAGGGTCGCCTCCAGGCTCAGATACGCGACCTCCAACGGCCACCGGTCGGGGGAGTCGCGGAGGTCGAGGCCGTAGATGGTGATGCGGTTGTGCTGCTCGGCGACGTACGGCAGGTAGCGGCGTTCGAACGCCGTGTCCCGGGCGTCCGGGCGCGGGACGCGCGCGATCAGCTCGTCGACCCTCGCGATCAGGTCCGCCTGCGTGCGGGACTGCTCGACCAGTGTCCGCGCGACGAACGTCGAGCGCCGGGTGAAGAACTCCAGGATGTGCAGGCAGGCCCACTCGGTCGCCGAGTCGAGGAAGTGGCAGGCGTCCGCGGACAGTCCCGCGGTGGCCGTGGGCGCCCCGTACCGGAGCCGCTTGGCCAGCTCCCGGTGCCCCAGCCGCACCGCCTGCACGTCGTCCATGTCCAGGTCGCCGAGGGCGAGGAGGCGCGCCGCCAGGGCGTCGGTGACGGCCTCGGTCTCGTCGCGCGGGAAGGGCGGCTCGCCGGGGGAGTCCAGGGAGCCCGCCACCAGCTTCCCGGCGAGTCCCCGCACCTCCCTCTCGCCCAGCGTGCGCTGCTCGCCCCGGAAGGACACCAGGCGGCTCAGCCGGACCGGCCGGTCGACCAGTCCGGCGCCGGGGCCGCCCGTCACGAAGAGCTTCTTCACCAGCGGGGCGACCAGACTGGACGCCAACTTCCCGCCGAGTACCGCCGGTTCCATGCGCCACCCCCGTGGTCGGTCGACGAGGGGAGCCTAACGGGCCTCAGGACAACGGCGTCAGGACAACGGCGTCAGGACAACTGGCCATCGTAGTCGGGGAGCTTGAAGGTCCGCTCGGCGTGGCCGCCCGACAGGTCGGTGGCGCTGTTGCCGATGTTCGCGATGATCGTGTAGCCCTTCGACTCGATCCCGGCGCGCTGCTCGGTCTTGTACACGGCGACGTCCTTGAACAGGTCGAGGAAGCCGCGGACGTACAGCCCCGACGACTCGTACCCGGCGTGCGCGAGGTTCCACTCGGTGGGCGCCTCGACGATGCCGGGGCGGGCGGTCACGAAGAACAGGGCGACACCGTGTTCCTGGGCGTACTCGGCGACCTCCAGGACCGGCCGGTTGGCGGGCTGGGGGTAGCTGAAGCCGAAGTCGGTCTCCAGGGAGGTGTTGTCGATGTCGAGGACGATCGCCTGCTTCTCGCCGGGCGCGGAGCCGTCGATCCGCTCCTTCAGGTACGGCAGTGCCCCGTCCATCACGGCCCGGCAGTCCCGCTGCCAGGTGTCGTAGTCGACGCCGGCCGCGGCGGCGGCCGTCACCGTCGTGCTCGTGCGGGGCGCCTCGGCGGGGGCGGCGACGGACGGCGTGACGCTCGCGGTGAGCGCCGCCCCGACGACGGCGGCCGTGCCCGCGGCACGCCACCGGGTACGACGGATCCGTCCGGTCTGCCTGGTCTGTCCGGTCTGGTCGGTCATGGGGGGTGGGGTCCTCTCATGCCTGCGCGGATGCCTGACGGCAAAGTTGTCGCGTGCATGCTTGCCCCAACAAGTGGCCGAACGGCAACGATTGGGTTACTGAGCAGTAGTCAGCCGGTGGTCGGCCGTCCGGCCTACGTGTCCATGTCCGTGCCTACGCCGTGATCTCCACCCCGTTCGGCACGTTCCGCACCCGCGGCAGCCGGGGGTTGACCCGCAGCACCCGCAGCCGGGGGAAGCCGGACAGCCACGAGAGGTCCGTGTCGGGCAGCTCCGCGTTGAGCCACAGGTGGGTCAGCCGGCCGGGGAGCAGCCCCGCCAGCAGTTCCTCGGCCCGCATCACCCCGGCCACCTGGATGCGTGCCCGCCCGCCGAGGTCGCGCAGCGCCGCCAGCTCGGCGGTGTCGGAGACCGGGAAGTAGAGGCCGTCCGGGTCGAGATGGGCGATGATCTCCTGGGCGTACCGCTCGGTGTCGAAGTGACGCCATCCCCGTGCCAGTTCGGTGCGGACCGGCAGGGCGGCGCGGGAGCGCAGCCGCACCAGATAGTCGATGGCCGCGTCGTCCGCGACCCGGGTCGCGGTGCAGGCGAGCAGCAGGGCCTGCCGGTCGTCGGGCACCTGACCCGGGTCGGGCAGCAGCTCCAGGACGATGGGGCCGACCCAGCCGAGGCCCCGTGCGGCCAACTCGGTGGTGGGGCGCACCAGGTTCTTCGTGCGGTCGTGGACGAGGTGCTGCACGGCCGGGTCGAGTTCGGTGACGTGGTCCAGGCAGGCCGCGGCCATGAGCCGGCGGTGGTTGATCTGCGGGCGGCGCAGTCCGGGCGCGGGCGCCAGCAGCCGCTCCAGGAACTGGGCGCACTCCTCGGGGCGGGCGTGGGCGGCGGCCATGCGGATGACCTCCTCCCACTCGGACTGGTGGGCGTGGTCGACCAGGGTGGGGAACCGACCGCGGGCCACGATCTCCTTGGCGGCCAGGTAGTCCTGGAAGGTGCGGTGGACGAAGTCGACCGACTCGCCCGACCGTTCGCGCAGCAGACCCGTGCGGTGCAGCAGATGCCGGAAGATCGTCGTGCCGTCCCCCTGGGCGCGGGCGGCGGGCATCGCGGGCAGCGCGGCCTCCAGGATGGCGACCGCGCGTTCGCGGGTCAGCTCGGAGGCGTCCTCCTCCAGCATGGCGTGGGCCAGCTTCTGCAACAGCCGTTCCCTGGTGCTCTGCTGGAGTTGCACGTCGTCGGCGTACAGCACGTCCCGCTCGGGGTCGCGGCGCTGGAGCAGCATCTCCAGGGCGGCGTCGTACAGCTCCTTGCGGCCGCTGGGCAGGGAGCCCGCGCGGTCGCGGTTGAGTGCGCATATCAGGCCGCACATCAGGGGGTTGGTGGCGAGCTGGCGCAGCTCGCGGTAGATCCGCACGGAGTGCAGCAGCCGCTGCTCGTACTCGTCCAGCGTGCTGCGCTCCCGCTCTCGTTCGCGCGCCCCCGGGGTGCGGCTCTGTTCGTCGAGGCGGGCCGCGGAGTGCCAGTCCCGGATGAAGCGCGTCACCTGGTCCCGCGACATGGGCGCCAGGGACAGCTCGACGAAGTCCTCCTCGGCGAGGCCGCCCCCCGACAGCCAGCCGTCGGAGACGGCGGAGGGCCGGGAGGTGACCAGGCAGCCGTTGCCGGAGAAGACGCGCAGCAGCCGGCGCAGCCGGTCGCGCAGCTCGCCGCGGGTCTTCTCCGGCGCCTCGTCGATGCCGTCGACCAGCAGCAGGGCCCGGCCCGCGAGCAGGGTGCGCACCACCCAGCCCTCCGGGGCGCGGTCGGCGAGCGGGTGCCGGACCGCGTGCAGGAAGTCGTCCGGGGCCGGGAAGCCCTCGCGGGCGAAGCGGCGCACGGGCAGCACGAAGGGGACCCGGGAGCCCTCGCGGGCGGCGGCCACGGCCAGCCACTGCACCAGGGTCGTCTTGCCCGACCCGGCGCCGCCGCGCAGCAGCACCCGGTCGTGGTCCTCCAGGGCGCGGTCCGCGAGCAGCACGGTGCGCTGCTCGTCCTCGGCGCCGGCCACGCCGCCGCTGCGTTCCTCCGCCTCCAGGCTCAGATAGGTCTCCTCCAGCGGCCAACGGTCGGGCGCGTTGGGGAAGTCCACGCCGACGATGGTCAGCCAGCCGTGCCGCCGGGCCACCCACTGGGCGTACTCGGCCTCGAACGTCACATCTTCCTCCGGCCGTTCGGTCGGGCGGGCCGCCACCTCGGCGTCCCCCAGGTCGACCAGCTGGGCGATGCGGCTCGCCCGTCCCGGCAGCTGCCGCTGGAGGTAGGCGGACCGCCGCACCAGGTGGTGCAGGACGTGCAGGCACACCGAGACCAGCAGCGCGTCGTGGAACCAGGCCGCGTCCGGCGACAGTTCCCGGTCCGCGCCCTGCACCGCGCCCCGCAGCCGCCGCGCGTAGTCCTGCGGCCCCAGTCGTACGGCGTCGGCGTCGGTGACGTCGACCTCGGCGATGGCCAGCAGCGTGCGGGCCAGGACGTCGACGACCGGGGCCAGTTCGCCGGTGGGCGCGGTGTGCCGCTCGGCGGCGAGGTGCACCAGGTCGGCAGCGGTGCGGTGGACGTCGTCCGGGGTGGCCGTGGCCCGGGCGCCGCGCCAGGTGACCAGGCCGGGGACCGGCTCGGAGAACACGGGTGGCCGGGCGGGGTCGCGGAACAGCCGGTGGACGAGGGGGGAGGCGAGACGGGAGGGGGTGCGGACGACGGCATCCATGGATGTGGGTTACCCCTGGTGGTCGGTGGACGGGGAGTGCGCCAGGTACTGGAGCCTCACGCCGGGTGGTACCTGCCGGGCCCATGCCTCGTCCGGCTCCGTGAACACGGAGACGACCTCGAGACGGGGGAAGGCGGACAACCAGGTCAGCCCCTCGACCGGGTGCGGAGCCTCCAGCAAGAGATGAACGAGCCGCTCGTGCACTATCAGTTCTACGAGGTCTTCCACTCTGTAAGCACCATGGATCAGGATGTCCTCCCAACCGCCCAACGCGTGCAGCGCACGGAGATCGTCAACGGTGAACACGTCCACGGTCCGCTGCCGGGGCAGGTGCGCCAGGATTTCCCGCGCGTACTGATCCCGGTCGAACCGGTTCCAGGACGCCGCGAGGAACAGCTGCACGTCGGCACCAGGGTGTTCCCGGAACCGGGTCAGGAACTGCAACGCCGCCTCGCTGCCCACGCCGACTGCCGTCTGCACCACCAGCGCCGCGGTGCTGTCGTCGATTTCCTCCGGCCCCGGCAGCAGCCCCAGCACGAGATCGCCGCCCGCCCGCGCCACCTCCCGCGCCGCCTCGAAGGTGGCCGGCGGCACCTGGGCGGCCAGTCCCTCCTCCACCCGTCCCCGGACCTCGGGCGCCACCTCCGCCGCGTACCGCAGCCCGGCCGCCGCCAGCAGCGTCCCGCGCGCGGTGCCCGGCTCCGTGAGCCGGCGCAGCATCTGCTCCGCCTCCTTCGGGCGGGCGTGGGCGAGGGCGAGCAGGATCACGTCCTCCCACTGGTCCGTGTCCGCGTGGTTGACCAGCAGGTCGAAGTCCATCTCCTGCACGGCCAGCCGGGCGCCCAGGTAGTCCTGGAAGGTGCGGTGCAGAAAGTCCACCCGGCCCTCGGCGGGCTCGCGCAGCAGACCGGAGCGCAGCAGCAGCGCGCGGTAGACCTCCTCGTCACCGGCGCCGTCCAGGTTCAGCGCGGGCAGCGTCCGGCCCACGATGCCGAGCGCCTCGTCCCGGTCCATCTCCGCCCGGCTGTTGCGGATCAGCCACCACGCCAGCCGCTGCAGCAGCTGCACCTGCGTGGCGTACGCCAGCCGCAGCCCGTCGGGGCCGTGCAGCTCCCGTTCCCGGTCCCGGCGCTCCAGGAGCATGGTCAGGGCGGCCTCGTAGAGCGACTTGCGGTCCTGCGGCAGGAAACCGCGCCGGTCGCGGTGGAGGGCGCACAGCATGCCGCACATGAGCGGGTTGGTGGCCAGTCCGGTCAGTTCCGGGGTGCCGCGCACGGAGGCCAGCAGGGACTCGCCGACGGACTGCTCCACCTCGGCCGCCCGGTGCCAGCGCCGTACGAAGGTGGCCACGCCTTCGCGGCCCATCGGGGCGAGGACGAGTTCGCTGAAGCCCTCGGCGGCCAGCCACTCCTCCGGCACCGCCGAGGGGCGGGAGGTGACCAGCCACAGGTTCCCGGGGAAGGCCCGCACCAGCTCGCGCAGCCAGCGCCGGGCGGCGGCACGGCGGTCCTGGGCGATCTCGTCGATGCCGTCGACCAGCAGCACCCCGCGCCGGGCCCGCAGCACGCGCTCCACCCACCCCGGAGGCTGCTCCCCGGCGACGGGGCAGCCGACCGCGCGCAGGAAGTCGCCGGGGAAGGGCAGCTCGGCGCCCGGCCGGACGATGCGGCGCATTGGCAGCACGAACGGCACCCGCCCGATGAGGTGGGTCAGCCCGTGGTCGTAGACGCGGCTCGCGGCCGTGACCGCGAGCCACTGCACGAGGGTCGTCTTGCCGGACCCGGCGACGCCGCGCAGGAACACCTGGTCGTGGTCGGCGAGGACCTGCTCGGCGGCGACGGCCCGGGACGCGGCGTCCCGGCCGGCCCGGGGCCGGGTCGCCTCCAGGCTCAGATAGGCCGTGTCCAGCGGCCACTCCCGGGTCCCGGCGTCCAGCCCGTAGATGGTGAGCGTCCCGTACCGGGCGGCGATGTGGTCCGCGTAACGCTCCTCGAACCCGGCGTCCTCGGCCGACCGGGACGGCAGCCGTTCCAGCAGGACGTCGACGGCCTGGACCAGCCGGGCCAGCTGCTGTGTCTGGACGGTCTGCCGGCGGGCCACGTAGGTGGAGCGCTGGGTGAGGAAGTTCAGGATGTGCAGCGCGGCGGTGTGCAGCAGCCGCTCGTACAGCAGGGTGCCGCCCTCGCCCAGCCCGTACGGGGCCAGCGGTACGCCGGCGCTCAGCTCGCGGGCGAAGCGCTCGGGGCCGAGCCCGACGGCCTCGTAGTCCTCGACGGTGATCTCGCCGAGCCGGGCGAGCGTGCGGGCCAGGGCGTCCTTGACGGCCGCGGCCTCGGCGGCGTCGACGGGCTCCTCGCCGGGTCCTGCCGTGGTCAGCGCCCTGCGGACCAGCTCGCCGGCGATCTTCTCGACGTCCTTGGGCGTGACGGTCCGCTTCTCGCCCCGGAAGGACACCAGCGCCGAGATCCGCACCGGCCGGTCCACCAGCCCCGCTCCCGGCCCGTCCCGGACGAAGAGCCGACGGACGAGCGGCGTGACCGCGCCGGACGCGACACGGGCCCCGAGTGCTGTGACGTCGACCATGTTCCGAGCCTAGTTGAATCCTCCCCTCCCTAAAGGGGAAGGGGATTCCTGGCTCAGGCTGCCTCCTGGAGCGGCGCTCCAGGAGGTCTTGTGCCGTCGGCGCCAGCCGGGTTGAGACCAGCCCGGACGAGCATGACGCGTGCGGAGTTCTTGTCCCTGGGGGCTGTGGTTCCGCAGGCGGTGCAGGTGTGGGTGCGTTCATCCAGCGGCAGTGCGTGCTTGGCTCTCGCTCCGCACTGCGCGCAGTCCATCGTGGTGTACGCGGGGTGGACCAGGCGGATGTCCCGCCCGTGTTTGCGTCCCATCTCGATCAGGGCGGCCTTGGTGGCGCCGATGGCGGCGTCCGCGGCCTTGCGGGCCATGTTTGTCCTGGCCAGGAACTTCGGCCGGGGGTCCTCCACCGCGACGGCATCGTGGTCGCGGACGACCTTCTTGGCCCACTTGCGGCCGGTGTCCGCACGCTGCCGGGCGACCTTCTTGTGCGCTTTCGCCCGCAGTCTCTTCGCCGTCCGGTAGCCCCTCGATGCGGGGGTTCCCTTCTTCGGCCTGCGGCGGGCCATCATCCGGTCGTACCGGGTGAGTTTCTCCTTCGCCTTCCCACCGTGTGCGGGGTGCGGCAGGTCGTGCGCGTCGGACGTGGTCGTCGCCGTCTCCCGCACACCCCAGTCGACACCGAGGACACGGCCCGTCTTCGGCAAGGGCTGGACCTGGGCGGGGACGACGAAGGAGCAGTACCAGTGCCCGAGACCGTCCTGATACACGCGTACCGAAGACGGCTCGTCGGGCAGCTCCCGAGACCACGCCACGTTCAGGACGAACCCTCCCGCCAGATGCAGCCGACCGTCCTTCAGCCGAAACCCGCGCCGCGTGTGGTTCAGGGCCGCCAACGACTCACGCCGGGTCTTCCACGTCGGCATCCTGTCCAGCGGCACCGGTCCCACTCCGCCGCCAGCAGGGCACGAGCCGCTGACGACACCCGCAACCGTCACCCCAACCAGCGATCACAGGCACACGCGTTCGCTTCGCCTTGGCCGTGCTGGTAGCCGTACGGGCGCTCCGTGCCCGGGACTGGACTTCGGCGACGCCCCGCGTCGCCATACTCGGATGCGATTCCTCCCCAGCGTGAACGCCGGAGCCTCCTCGTAAGAATCAGGTGGACCCCCTTGTGCCGGGGGGAGAGGGGACGGGAGTAGCCCCCGTCACATTCGGGGGCGCTTCGATCATGGCCGCCGGTGACGTGCCGCACAGGCGGATTGGCCTGTACTACGGGGAATAGTGGAAGCCGCAAGAACTACGAAAACGGACATAACGGAGCAGTGTGGAGGGTGCTTTCCGGGTTTCTGACCTGGTTCTGTCCAGAATGACGGCTCTGGCACGGGTCGTGAAGTTTCACTCCGAAGTACTAAATAGGGTCGTAGGTCACACCTTTGTGCGGTTCGGGGTCGCCGGGTTACCAAGGTTGAGCCCGCCCGGTGAGCGCCTTGTGCGTCCCGCCGGTGGGCATCCCTCTGCACCCGTCCCCATGAGGTTCGAATGTTCCCGCGTGTCACGTCCCGTTCTTCCCGTACGACCATCCGCACCCGCGCCGCGGTGATGGCCGCAGGCCTCGGAGCCTCGGTCGCACTGGGAGCCGGGGTCGCGGCCGCCACCGGCACCACGGCGGCCTCCAGCACCACCTCCGCCGCGAGCGCCGTTGAGGCCCAGGCCGCCGCGCAGGCCAAGGCGGCGAAGGCCGAGAAGGCCACCGCGAGCGCGAAGAAGACCGCCGCCAAGAAGAAGGCCGTCTCCTGGGTCGACCCGGTCAAGAAGTACACGCTGAGCGCCAGCTTCGCCCAGAACGGCGGCATGTGGGCGCACAAGCACAGCGGTCAGGACTTCGCCGTGCCGATCGGCACCAACGTCGTCGCCGCCCACGGCGGCACCGTGGTCAAGGCCGGCGGCAACGGCGCCGGCGACGGCCCCGCCTACGGCAACGCGATCGTCGTCAAGCACGGCAACGGCACGTACTCCCAGTACGCGCACCTGTCCAAGATCAACGTGAAGATCGGCCAGGTCGTGAAGACGGGCCAGTCGATCGCCAAGTCCGGCAACACCGGCAACTCCAGCGGTCCGCACCTGCACTTCGAGATCCGCACGACCCCGAACTACGGCTCGGCCATAGACCCGGTCACCTTCCTGAAGTCCAAGGGCGTGACCGTCTGACGAGCGTGACTACGCTCCCGCGGCTCCACGGTGGGCCTGGGTGACCAGATCGGTGGCGACCTCGAGGACAGCGGCACGCTGTTCCTCGGGGTCGCCTTCGAGGTCCCGGAGCACGAACATCCCGGCGTGCAGGGTGAACAGCGCGCTGATGCAGCGGACCTGGTCGACCAGGTCCGCCTCGGGGTCCATGAGGATGTCCCGCAGGCCGAACATCCGGTGCTTGAACAGCTCGCCGATGCGCAGGTCGCGCACCGTGGCCTGGTTCTCCTGCATGAAGCGGAACAGCGGAGCCGCGCCGGACAGTGCCTCGCTGTAGCGGCGGATGATCTCCTGCTTCGTCTCCAGGGTGTGCGGCTGCTCCCGCCCCCAGGCGATCAGGTCCTCCAGCGGCCGGGAGAGATCCTCGAAGATGCTGACGAGGATCTCTTCCTTGGTCTTGAAGTGGTAGTAGAGCGCGGCCTTGGTGACCTCCAGGCGCTCGGCGATCTCGCGCAGGGAGGTCTTCTCGTACCCCTGCTCCGCGAAGAGCTCGAGCGCCACGTCCTGGATGCGCTGGCGGGTGTCCCCGCGGCGTCGCTGCTGCTTGGTGCCGTTCATTGTGCCGCCCATCCTCCTACGCACCTCCTGCCCCGCGCACTTTCCGAAAAACTTACTTGACGCCCGGCTAGTTACGCGTCTACCTTCCCCAGTGTAGACAACTTGCCGGGCGGCAAGTAAGTGGCAAGGGCACAGCGGCAGCTGGGGGAGTAGGAGAGATGGCCGAGAAAACGGAGGCGGCGACCGGCGAAGCCGGCGCCGGCAAGCAGCCGAGGAGCGTGCGGGTCGTCCTGCTCGCCCTCATGATCGCGATGATGCTCGCGATGCTCGACAACATGATCATCGGCACCGCGATGCCGACGATCGTGGGCGAGCTGGGCGGCCTGGAGCACCTCTCCTGGGTCGTCACCGCCTACACCCTGGCCACCGCGGCCTCCACCCCGCTGTGGGGCAAACTCGGCGACATGTACGGGCGCAAGGGCGTCTTCATGACGTCGATCGTGATCTTCCTGGCCGGCTCGGCGCTCAGCGGCATGGCCCAGGACATGGGCCAGCTCATCGGCTTCCGCGCGATCCAGGGCCTGGGGGCCGGTGGTCTGATGGTCGGCGTCATGGCCATCATCGGTGACCTGATACCGCCCCGGGAGCGCGGCAAGTACCAGGGCATGATCGCCGGTGTCATGGCGCTCTCGATGATCGGCGGACCGCTGGTCGGCGGCACCATCACCGACAACTGGGGCTGGCGCTGGTCCTTCTACATCAACATCCCGCTCGGCGTGATCGCGCTGATCGCCATCAGCGCCGTACTGCACCTGCCGAAGAAGCGCAGCAAGGCGCGGATCGACTATCCGGGCGCCGTGCTGCTGACCGTCGGCATCACCGCCATCGTGCTCGTCACCACCTGGGGCGGCACCGAGTACGCCTGGACCTCGGCGCGGATCATGGAGCTGATCGGCATCGGCGTCGCCGCGCTGGTCGGGTTCGTGTTCTGGCAGACCAGGGCCGCGGAGCCGATCCTGCCGCTGCACATCTTCCGCAGCCGCAACTTCACGCTGATGTCGATCATCGGCTTCATCGTCGGCTTCGTGATGTTCGGCGCCACCCTCTTCCTGCCGCTGTACCAGCAGTCGGTGCAGGGCGCGTCCGCCACCAACTCGGGCCTGCTGCTCCTGCCCATGCTGGGCGCGATGCTCGTCACGTCGATGGTCGCGGGCCGGGTCACCACCAACACCGGCCGCTACAAGATCTTCCCCCTCGCGGGCGGCGCCCTGATGACGGTCGGCCTGTTCCTCCTGTCCACCATGGACACCGACACCACCCGCTTCACCTCCGGCCTGTACATGGCCGTCGTCGGCCTCGGCATGGGCTGCCTGATGCAGATCACGATGCTGGTGGCGCAGAACAGCGTGGAGATGAAGGACATGGGCGTCGCGTCCTCCTCCACCACCCTCTTCCGTACCCTCGGCTCCTCCTTCGGCGTCGCGATCATGGGCGCGCTGTTCAACAACCGCGTCCAGGACGCCATGGCCGAGCGTGCTCCGGAGGGCGCCAAGGCGACGGAGCAGTCGGCGACGCTGACCGCGGACGCGCTGAACGCCCTGCCGGCGGCGATCCGCGACGCCTACCAGCACGCGGTGTCCTCCGGCACCCACGGCGCGTTCCTGCTGGGCTCCGCGGTGGCGGTCCTCGCACTGGTCGCGGCGGTGTTCGTGAAGGAGGTCCCGCTGAAGGGCGCGGGCCCGAAGCCGGCCGACGCCCCGGCCGACGGCGACGACACCGTCGCCGCGAAGGCGCCGGTGACCGAGGCGGTCTGACAGCACGGCGAGCTGTCGCCTGCCTCTCGACAGGCCCCCGGGTGGATCGTTCACCCGGGGGCTTCGTCGTGCGCCGCATAGGCTGAGCCGCAGAAGTCCGGGGGCGATCACCAGGCCGAGGCCGAGGCCGACACAGGGACGGGGCAGGGGCATGAACACGGACGAGAACGGCAGGACGGGACCCCGTCGGCGCTCGGAGTGGGCCGCCGCGGCCGGAACGGCCTTCCTACCGGTCGCCGCGGTCGTCCTGGCGGGCGTGGAGGCCGCGTTGCCGTGGTGGGCGGTGACCGGACCGGCCGTGCTGACCGCAGGGCTCGCCGGCTGGGCCGGAATACGGATCGGCCGACGCAGAGCCGTACGCCGTGAGGCTCTGGAGCCGGGGGAGAAGGTTCTCGGCACCTACACCGTCCGGCCCCCGTACCGCGAGCACACGCCGCCCGCGGCACACGAAGGCCCGCAGTACCAGTTGGTGGTGACCAGCCGCGGCCTGCAACTGTGGGAGCGGTCCGCGTTGCTGTGGCGCCACCCGTGGCCGGAGTTGCGCGTCCTCGTCGACGGCCCGCGCCTGCGCGTCCACCACGAAGGGCACGAGGCCGGTCACATGCTCCTGGAACCGCCGGGCGCCGCCCAGGAGGTACGCCTCGTCGCCACACGGCACGCGGCCGGCTGAGAGGCGCCGGTCACGGACGAGGCGACGACGGATTCGCCTTGCCGACGCACTCGAACCACACCGTCTTGCCCCGCCCGTCCGCGTACGGCGTGACGCCCCACCGGTCGGTCACCGCCGCGACGATCACGAGCCCCCGCCCGCCCCCTCCCAGCGCGTCTCCGGCGGCCGGGACCGGCAGATCCGGGCACCCGTCGGCGGCCTCCACCCGCACCCCGCCCGGCCGCAGCAGGAAGCACACGCGGCCCCGCCGTCCCGGCGCGTGCCGTACGACGTTGGCGACCAGCTCCGTGAGCGCCGGCTCGGCGGCGTCGGCCTCGTCCGACAGGCCCGAGCGGACGAGGTACAGCCGCAGCACGCGGCGCAGATGGCGGGCCGAGTGCGCGCCCATGGCGAGCTCGGCGTGGTACTGGCTCTCATCTCCGGCCATATGACGGCCGACTCCGAGACCATCATGGAAGCCGCCCTCTCCGTGGAGGATTCGGCGGAACTGATCATCCGGGTGATGGAGGAACGCTATGGACACGGCTCCCAGCCGGCTGAACAGCCAGTGGCGTAAGTCCAGTTACAGCGGAAGCACTGGGGGGAATGCGTGGAGTGCGCCGCCACGTCGAAGTCGCCGACAACAGCGCCACCGGCGCCGTCCCCGTCCGGGACAGCAAGGACCCGTCCGGGCCGGTCGTCACCGTCGGGGCCGGTGGCTGGCAGGCGTTCGTCGACGGTCTGCGGTAACCGGCCGACCGCTACTGCTCACCCCTCGCCGCCTGCCGGGCGAGGAAGTCCTCGAACGCCGCCTTCTGCTTGGGGTCCATGAAGCCCTGGCGGACATCGCGGGCCTGCTCCTCCAGCCAGTGCGCCTCCGCGGGATCGAGCAGCTCCGCCACCACCGCGCCGTCGCGGGCCACCGCCGTACGTCCGCCGACGCGACGGCGGAAGAGCGTGAAGGGGCCGAACTCCTCGGGGTGCGCCAGCTCGGGCCCCTCCGCCCGGTCGCCCGCCGGGTAGGCGGTGGGTGCCCAGTGCTCCCAGAGCGCCAGCGTCGCCGCGGGCACCAGCACCCCGTGCAGCAGGGGCCGACCCCCTTCCCACACGAACGTGACCGTGACCGGCTCGCCGACCGCCTCGGCCAACCCCAGTACCCGCTCCACCTCGTCGTTGACGGGGTAACCGACCTCTGCCTCGATGCGTATGCCCATGGCGCCACAGGCTAGAGGCACGCCCCCGGCGGGCTAGACCAGCCGTTCCACCAGCAGCAGAGCACCGACGAGGATCATCGCCGCGCCCGAGAGGCGGGACACCGCAGTGGCGACGGCCGGGCGGGCGCCCAGGATTCGGCGCGCGGTGGTGCCGACCCCCGCGTAGACCACGGCGCAGTTGGCCGTGTGCACCAGGCCCAGCGCGACGATCTGCGCGGCGAAGGGCCAGTCGGAGTCACGGGCCGCGAACTGCGGCAGGAGTGCGAGGAACAGCAGCAGCGCCTTGGGGTTGAGGCCGCTGATGCCCAGCCCACGGACCGCACGCCCCACCCACGAGCCGGAGCCGTCCCCCTCGCGGCCCTCCTCCGCCCGCGGCGCCGCGGGACGGACCAGGGTCGTGGCGCCGAGCCAGATCAGATACGCCGCCCTGGCGCCGGTCAGCACGGTCAGCACCGCCGGTGAACCGGCGACCGCGGTCGCCAGTCCCGCGGCGACGACCGCGGTCAGCAGGACGTATCCGCTCAGCATGCCGCCGACGGCGGGCAGCACCGACCGGTGCCGCAGTCCCGCCGTGATCGCGTAGGCCCAGTCCGCCCCCGGGACCAGCACCAGCAGGAAGGACACCGACCAGAACGCCCCGATGCCGGCCATCTCCACCGTCTCCACCTCACACTCTTCCGGCTCTCCTGGGCAGATTAGGAAAGATCGCCCGAAAGGTGCTTGCAAGTTTTCTCCGGTGTGCTGCCGTGCGTGGAAAGATTCCCCCCCATGGATGACGTGGACCGCAAAATCCTTGCCGAGCTTCAGCGGGACGGTCGGCAGACCCTGACCGAACTCGCCGAGCGGGTCCGTCTCAGCGTCTCTCCCTGCCACCGGCGCCTGCGCGCGCTGGAGCGCTCCGGGGCGATCACCGGTTACCACGCCGCACTGAACGCCCCCGCGCTCGGCCTGGGCTTCGAGGCGCTGGTCTTCGTCACCATGCGGTACGAGGACCGCCAGACCGTGGCCGCCTTCGAAGCGGCCGTGGCCGAGATCCCGCACGTCCTCCAGGCCCAGCGGCTGTTCGGCGACCCCGACTACCTGCTGCGCGTCGTCACCCGCGACCTGGAGGCGTACCGGCGGCTCTACGACGAGCGCCTCGCCTCCCTGCCCGGCGTCCAGCGCCTCAGCTCCACCCTCGTCATGGCCAACCTGGTCGAGGCCCGGCCCCTGCCACTGTGACCTCCGCGTTCGGCCGCTGGGAGAGAAAACCTCTGGACCGGGACCACCCGCGCCGGAATCATGGAGCACCGATCCCACGAAGGAGGACGGTGTGCAGCCGGCGGAACTCAGCCGCGCAGTCGAGGCCGGACGGACGGCCGCTTCGGAGCAGGGCCTCCGGGCCGACGAGGTGGTCGTCGTCCACAACTCGGACCGGGTCGTACTGCGCCTGCTTCCCTGTGACGTTCTGGCCCGGGTCGCGCCCTCGGGGCATCTGTCCGACTCCGCCTTCGAAGTGGAGGTCGCTCACCGGCTCACCGACACCGGTGCTCCGGTGGGCGCGCTCGACCCCCGGACCGAGCCCCGGGTCCAGGTGCGCGACACCTTCGCCGTCTCGCTCTGGACCTACTACCCGCCGGTGGGACCGGAGATCACGCCGGCCGAATACGCGGACGCGCTCATGCGGTACCACGCCGCCCTGCGCCGGATCGACGTGGACGCACCGCACTTCAGCGACCGAGTGGCCGTGGCGCTGGGAGGCGTGGACGACCGGGAGCGGTCACCCGAGCTGTCCGACTCCGACCGGGGACTCCTCCACGACACACTCAGTGACCTGAGTGCCGGGATCGGCGCCGACAGAACACGCGACCAGCTGCTGCACGGCGAACCGCACCCGGGCAACCTCCTGAACACGCGCCACGGCCCGCTCTTCGTGGACCTCGCCACCTGCTGCCGTGGGCCGGTCGAGTTCGACCTCGCCCATGGGCCCGAAGAAGTGGCGCGGCACTACACGGGTGCCGACCCCGCACTGCTCCACCGGTGCCGCGCGCTGAACTGGGCGCTGTTCTCCGCCTGGCGCTGGCGTCGGGACGACCAGATGCCCGACCGGGACCACTGGAGGGCGGAGGGACTCGACCGGGTCCGCGCCGCACTCGACCGGATGTGACCGCCGAGCCCGGCGTCACCGCCGAGCCGGGTGTCACCGTTTCCTGGATGTCTCCTGCGGCACCTCGCGGGACGGCGACGAGGTGCCGCCGCCCGTCCGGTCCGGCAGCATCGGGTAGCTCCCCGTGTTGGTCGGTGCGTGTTCCGGGAGCCACAGGACGGCGACCGCGCCCTCGGCCGGTACGTGGGCGGGGGCACCGGCCGGGCGTACGTTGCGGAAGGTGAGGCGGGCGCCCAGGACCCGGGCCTGACCGGCCGCGATGGTCAGCCCGAGGCCGTGACCTCGGCCCGCCCGGTCCGTGCTGCCGGTGCGGAACCGGCTCGGTCCCTCGGCCAGCAGGTCCTCAGGGAAGCCCGGCCCGTGGTCGCGGACCCGGATCACCCGGCCCTCGACGCTCACCTCGACCGGTGCGCGGCCGTGCCGGGCGGCGTTGGCCAGCAGGTTGAACAGCACCCGCTCCAGGCGCCGCGGATCGGTGGTGACCTCCGACTCGTGGATCACCCGCACCTCGACGGCCGGGTCCTTGGCGGCGACGCGCCGGGACACGAAGTGGCCGAGCATGATGTCCTGCAGCTCGGCCCGCTCCGAGGCACCGTCCAGGCGGGCCACCTCCAGGACGTCCTCGACGAGCGTGCGCATCGCCTTCGCCCGGTCGAGGACCAGCTCGGTCGGCCGGCCCGGCGGGAGCAGTTCGGCGGCCGTGAGCAGGCCGGTCACCGGGGTGCGCAGCTCGTGCGCGATGTCCGCGGTGACCCGCCGCTCGGCCTCGATCCGCTGCTGCAACGCGTCCGCCATGGCGTCCACGGCCCGCGCGACGTCGTCCGTCTCGTCCCGGACGACGCCCCCGATGGCGTCCCGCACCCGGACGTCCGCCTCGCCGCCCGCCACCCGGTTCGCGGCGGCGGCGGCCTTGCGCAGCCGGCGCGAGAGCTGACCGCCGATGAGCACACCGAGCGCGCTGCCCCCGAGAACGACCGCGATCGAGCCGATCACCAGGGCCTGGTCCAGGTCGCTGAGGATGTCCGCGCTGCGGTCGGTGAAGCCGGAGTGCAGCGACATCACGTGCCCGTCCTTGAGCGGCACGGCCGCCCAGATGTCCGTCACACCGTTCGCCCGCTCGGAGACGTACGTGGCCCGCCGCCCCGCCTCGACCTTGCGGCGCAGCTCCGGCGGCAGGGCGGGGTCGTCGATCTGGGCGTTGGGGAAGTTCTGCCGCCCGGACAGCTCGTAGTTGCGCTGGGCGATCAGGACCCGGTCGTCGGCGAGGTCGCGGGCGTTGTCGAGCATCGACACCCGGGCGGCGTTGTGGACGACCAGGCTCAGCGCGACCGCCACCAGCGCGCCGACCAGCGCGATGGCCGCGCTCAGCTTCCAGCGCAGCCCGGTGCGGACCCCGCGGGCGGCGAGACCGCGGGCGACGAGACCACGCGCACGGGCGGCCGGTCCCATGTGCTCACCCGGGCCGGCGTGCCCGCCCGGAGCCGTCAGCTCGTCCGGCCCCGCGTGCCCGTCCGGCCCCGTGCTGTCGTACGGATGCCCCGGAGGTGAGGCGGTCCGGCGTCGGAAGAACCCCCGCATATCCCTGTATCCCCGCTCAGGCCTTCAACTTGTAGCCGAAGCCGCGGACCGTCTCGATCCGGTCCTGGCCGATCTTGGTGCGCAGCCGCTGCACATGGACGTCGACGACCCGCGTGTCCCCGCCCCAGCCGTAGTCCCACACGCGTTCCAGCAGCTTGTCGCGCGAGAGCACGGTGCCGGGCGCGGAGGAGAACTCCAGCAGCAGCCGCATCTCGGTCGGGGTGAGCCCCACCGGCCGTCCGGCCCGGCGCACCTCCATGCCGTCGGTGTCCACCTCCAGGTCCCCGAAGGCGAGCACGCCCCCGGCGTCCGCGGCGCCGGTCGCCTCCGCCCGGCCGTCGCCCCCCGCGTGCCCGAAGCGGCGCAGCACCGCCCGGATCCGGGCGACCAGCACGGCCCCGTCGAACGGCTTGGTCACGTAGTCGTCGGCGCCGGCCTCCAGGCCGAGCACCACGTCGATGGAGTCCGCCCGCGCCGACAGCATGATCACCGGCACCGTGGACTCGTCCCGGATGCGGCGGCACAGGCTGACGCCGTCGAGGCCGGGGAGCATGACGTCGAGGAGGGCGATGTCGGGACGGTCGGCCCGGAAGGACTCCAGGCCCGAGAGCCCGTCGGGCATCGCGGTGACCGCGAAGCCGTCCCGCTCCAGGGCGAGTTGGGTGGCCTCACGGATGACGTCGTCGTCCTCGACGAACAGGACGTGGGTCTGGTCTGCCATCCCGGTGCTCTCAGTCCTCATGGTGTGGTCGGGTCGGACGGGGTGCCGGACCGGCCGCGCACCGCGTTCACCCGGTCATCGGTGTGAGCGGCCCGACCGGTTCACGCCGGCCGGCGCGGCGGGCGGGTCAGCCGTCCGGCTCGGGGGCCGGGGTGGGCGCGTTCCCCGCCGCCTTGCTGTAGTCGTTGTGGGTGCGGTACTCCTCGGTGAACCGGCCAGACGCCCAGCGGTACGTGATCACGTAGTCGCTGGACGGACTCGACACCGGGTCCTCCTTGTCGTACACCTGCTTGGTCACCACCAGGTCGCCGCGGTCGATCTCCGCGTAGACCGGCGGCGCCTCGGCCTGGAACACATTCTGGTATCCGCCGTCCTCCTCGCGGTACACGTAACTGCCCACACCCACCGTGTCGCCGCACGTCAGCACGTTGACGACGACGTCGTCGACCGAGCCGCCCGTCAGCCTGCCGTACGACACGTCGATCGGGTACTCGTCGGCGACGCACGGCTTCAGCTCCCGCTTGACCTCCGCGGAGACCTTGGGATCGGCCTTGACGAGCCGCACCGCGTCCACGCGGTCGGGGACCGTGGAGGGCGACGCCTTCGCCGCGGGCGCGGGGGACGAGGAGGCGGCGCCGCCCACCGCGTCCGCGCGGGCCGGGCCCTCGTCGCGGGCGCCGGTGCCGCCGGTCCCGCAGCCGGTCAGGGACACGCCGAGGGCGACGAACACGGCCACCGCCGTACTCGCCGCCTGCGTGGTTCTCCGGGTCTCCCCGGGTGTCCGACCGTCGGTCAGGCCGCGCAACGCTCCCGCTCCTCACGCTCCAGCGCCCGTGCGTCCAGATCGCGGGCGACCAGCTCCTCGCGGAGCCGGGCGAGCGCCCTGTGCAGCGTGCTCTTGACCGTTCCCGCCGACATGCCGAGGGCGGCGGCGGTCTCCTCCGTCGACATCTGCTCCCAGTGTCGCAGCACCACGACGCTGCGCTGCTTCGGGGCGAGCACCTTCAGGACGTCCATCAGCAGGGCGCGGTCCGCGTGCTGCTCGGTGGCGTCGTCCATGGGCGACTCGGGGAGCTGCTCGGTCGGCACCTCCTCCAGCTTGCGCGCCCGCCACCACTCGGTCCGCGTGTTGATCATGACCCGGCGCAGGTAGGCGTCCGCGAGCCGCTTGTCCTCGATGGTCTCCCAGCGCCCGTACGTCCGCGCCAGCGCGGTCTGCAGCAGGTCCTGGGCGTCGACGGGGTCGGGGACCAGGCGCCGGGCGCTGCGCAGCAGCGCGTCCTGCCGGGTGCGGACGTACTCCTCGAACTCGAGCACCTCGCCCATGTCAACCGCCTTCCGATCCCCGTAATCCGGCGGTGGTCACCGCCGGCCCACTGCCTGTGGTCCGTAGTCCTGCCGTGCCCCCTGGGCACGCAAACGAAGGTAGGGAAGCGTTGTCACGACGCTGTGCGATGCAGCCTTCGGCGAACCCTCGGCTGTCCGTCGGTTGTGTAACGGAAGTAGGAACCGGGTAAAACGGCAGCCCACTTGATGACGACATGGGGTGATATGCCCGACGGGGAGCTGTCACAGGGACACCCTGGCGACTGTCACAGAGGTGCCCGGATCCTTGTGTCCGGCTGTGGGTCAGCTCAGCGGCAGCCGGTACAGCCCGTCCGCCAGCGGCTCCACCAGGCCGTCCGCCACCAGGCCGTCCAGGGCGCGGGCGCGCTGGACCGGCTCCTGCCACACCTGGTCCAGGGCCGCCTGCGGCACCGGCCCGGTCGCCTCCCGCAGCACCGCGAGCAGCCGCCCGCGCACCTGCCGGTCGGTGCCCGCGTACGTCTGGCCGCGCCGCGGCGGACCGTCGTGCGCGGGCTTGCCGGCCAGCCGCCAGGCGCACTGGGCCGCGATCGGGCAGCGGTGGCACGACTCGTTCTTCGCCGTGCAGACCAGGGCGCCCAGCTCCATCGACGCGGCGGCCCACCGCGCGGCGCTCGCCTCCCGGTCGGGCAGCAGCGCCCGGGCCAGCTTCCGCTCGGCGGCGGTGGTGGCGTTCGGCGGGTACTGCACACCGGTGACCGCGCGGGCGAAGACCCGGCGCACGTTGGTGTCCAGTACGGCGTGCCGCTGGCCGTAGGCGAAGGAGGCGACCGCGGCGGCCGTGTACTCGCCGATGCCGGGCAGCGCCAGCAGCTGGGCGTGGTCGGCGGGTACGTCGCCCCCGTGCCGTTCCGTTATGGCCACGGCGGCGCCGTGCAGGCGCAGGGCGCGGCGCGGGTAACCGAGCCGGCCCCAGGCCCGCACGGCCTCACCGGGTGCCTCGGCGGCGAGGTCGGCGGGGCGCGGCCAGCGGGCCAGCCACTGCTCGTACACGGGCTGGACGCGGCTGACCGGGGTCTGCTGGAGCATGAACTCGCTGACCATCACGCCCCAGGCACCGGCCTCCGGGCGCCGCCAGGGCAGATCTCGGGCGTGCTCGTCGAACCAGTCGATGACGGGGGCGTGCAGCGGCACACCGGACGCGGCGGGGTCGGAGGGTCCGCCTGGCGAGGGCTTCGTGGGCGCAGTCATGACCCTCCGATCCTGCCACGGGAGGACCTCCGCACGGGAACACCGCCACCCGGTGGCGGGCGGGGGAGCCGGTCTGCCGGAATGATGATCCGTAAAAGTTGCGAGCCCGAACGGCGGGTGGGACGGGGGAACGCGCCGATCTCTCGTACAGTTTGCGCCGTGGGATCTCTGCGCAATCCGGTCGGGCCGCTTCCCTCCTCCATCTACTGGCGACGGAGGGCCGTACTGCTGTCTCTTTTCGCCCTGTTGGCGCTATTGATCACCTGGATCGTGGTCTCCGGCGGCGGAGGCGGCGGCAAGGGTGGCAAGGACGGGGCCGACGGCAAGAACCCGGCACCGTCGATCACTCCGGGCCCCTCGGATTCCGGCCCGGCGATCAGCCAGGCACCGGGCGGCCGCGACGAGTCGGGGGGCGGGGACTCCAACGGCTCGGGATCCGGGGCGGGTTCCGGTGGCGGCGACGGCTCGGACGGCGGATCGGGGTCCGGCGGCGGCGAGTCGGGCGGCGGCTCCGGTGGCGGTGACGGGTCGGGCGGTGGCGCCGGCGAGGGTTCCGCGGGCGGCGCGGTGACCGGTGTCGGCGCGGGCGACGCGCTGCCGGCCGGGACTGCCCTGCCCAACTGCACGCCCGGAGCGGTGAAGTTGAGCCTGCGCAGCGTCCGCAACAACTACTCGCCCGGACAGACCCCGGCCTTCGAACTGACCGCGCGGAACACCTCGGGCAGCGACTGCAAGGTCGATCTCGGCCCCGAGCACACGGTGTTCACGATCACCCCGGCCGGCGCGGACGACGCGTACTGGGCCTCCGACGACTGTGTCGAGGGCAAGGGCAGCCTGCGGTACCGGGTGGCCGCCGGCAGCGGCATCGGCTACACCGTGAAGTGGGACCGCAGGCCGAGCGCTCCCGAGTGCGGGACGCCTCCGGCGGGTTCGGCCAAGGCGGGCACCTACCTGGTGGAGGCCAAGGCGGCCGGCTTCGAGAAGGTACGGACGTCGTTCGTGCTCAAGAGCGACTGACCGTACGCGCCCGGGGGCTCAGACGTAACGCTCGAGGATCGAGGACTCCGCCAGCCGCGACAGCCCCTCGCGCACGCTGCGGGCCCGCGCCTCGCCGACGCCGTCCACCGTCTGCAGGTCGTCGACGCTGGCGGCGAGCAGCTTCTGCAGACCGCCGAAGTGCTCCACCAGCCGGTCGATGATCGCGCCGGGCAGCCGCGGCACCTTGGCCAGCAGCCGGAAGCCGCGCGGCGACACCGCCGAGTCCAGCGTCTCGGGCGAGCCGGTGTAGCCCAGCGCCCGCGCCACCATCGGCAACTCCAGCAGCTCGGCGTGGCTGAGCTTGTCCAGCTCGACGAGCGCCTCCGCGACCGTACGGGACCGCTTCGCGGTCGGCTCGGGCACGTAGTCCCGCACGACCAGCTCGCGCTCGGGCTCCACACCGGCGATCAGCTCGTCCAACTGCAGGGCCAGCAGCCGCCCGTCCGTCCCCAGCTCCACCACGTACTCGGCGATCTCGGTGGCGATCGTGCGCACCATCTCCAGGCGCTGGGAGACCGCCGAGACGTCCCGGACCGTCACCAGATCCTCGATCTCCAGCGCCGAGAGGGTGCCCGCCACCTCGTCGAGCCGCAGCTTGTACCGCTCCAGGGTGGCCAGAGCCTGGTTGGCCCGGGACAGGATGGCGGCGGAGTCCTCAAGGACCCGTCGCTGCCCGTCCACGTACAGCGCGATCAGCCGCATGGACTGCGACACCGAGACGACGGGGAACCCGACCTGCTTGCTGACCCGGTCCGCCGTACGGTGCCGGGTGCCGGTCTCCTCCGTGGGGATGGTCGGGTCCGGGAGGAGCTGCACCCCCGCCCGCAGGATCTTCGACAGGTCCGAGGACAGCACGATGCCGCCGTCGAGCTTGCACAGCTCGCGCAGCCGGGTCGCGGTGAACTCGACGTCCAGCACGAAACCGCCCGTACACATCTGCTCGACGGTCTTGTCGGAACCCAGCACGATCAGACCGCCGGTGTTTCCGCGCAGGACCCGCTCCAGGCCGTCGCGCAGGGACGTACCGGGCGCAACGGCGCTCAGTGAGGCGCGCATCAGGCCATCGGCACCGGCACTCCCACCGGACTTTCCGGGAGCTGCTGCCCGGTCGTTGGCTGCCACTGCACTCCTCCGGTCGCAGGTTCTTCTGGCACTCCCGTGTCGCACATTCGGTCGTACGGACGGGCGAGACCAGGGCAAAGTCTACCGGCGGTCCCCCTCATCCCGTGGGGCCTCTCGGCGACGCGAGCGCGGAAGCACCCGCAGGGCGTCCCCCATGTCCGCGACTTCCAGGACCTTCATGCCGTCAGGGACCCTGCCCGGATCGGCCGGTACCAGGGCGTGCGTGAAGCCCAGCCGGTGCGCTTCGGAGAGCCTGCGCTGCACGCCCGTGACCCGTCTCACCTCTCCGGCGAGGCCGACCTCGCCGATCGCGACGAGGTTCTTGGGCAGCGGGGTGTCGCTGGCCGCGCTCGCCAGCGCCAGCGCGACGGCGAGGTCGGCGGCCGGCTCCGAGAGCTTCACCCCGCCGACCGTCGCGCTGTAGATGTCCCTCTTGCCCAGGGCGCTGATGCGCCCGCGCTGCTCGAGGACGGCCAGCATCATCGACACCCGCGAGGTCTCCAGACCGGAGGTCGTGCGCCGGGGGGAGGGGATCTGCGAGTCGACGGTCAGCGCCTGCACCTCGGCGACCAGCGGCCGGCGCCCCTCCAGGGTGACGGTCAGACAGGTGCCGGGCACCGGCTCGGCCCGCCGGGTGAGGAACAGCCCGCTGGGGTCGGCGAGCCCGGTGATGCCCTCGTCGTGCAGCTCGAAGCAGCCGACCTCGTCCGTCGTCCCGTACCGGTTCTTGACGCCCCGCACCAGCCGCAGCCGCGCGTGCCGGTCGCCCTCGAAGTGCAGCACCACGTCCACCAGGTGCTCCAGCAGCCGGGGCCCGGCGATGGCCCCGTCCTTGGTGACGTGGCCCACGAGGAGCGTGGACATGCCGCGCTCCTTGGAGGCCCGGATCAGCGCGCCCGCGACCTCCCGCACCTGCGCCATGCCGCCCGGGGCGCCGTCGATCTCGGGGGAGGCCACCGTCTGCACGGAGTCCAGGATCAGCAGCGACGGCTTCACGGCGTCCAGATGCCCGAGCACCGCCGCGAGGTCGGTCTCGGCGGCGAGATACAGATGGTCGTCGATGGCGTGGATCCGGTCGGCCCGCAGCCGCACCTGGCTCGCCGACTCCTCACCGGTGACGTACAGCGTCCGGTGCTCGTCGCTCGCGGACTTGGCCGCCACGTCGAGCAGCAGCGTGGACTTGCCGACGCCCGGCTCGCCCGCGACGAGCACCACGGCGCCGGGCACCAGGCCGCCGCCGAGCACCCGGTCCAGCTCGGGCACGCCGGTGGAGCGGGCGGTCGCCTGCCGGCCGTCGACCTGCCCGATCGGCACGGCGGAGGTGGTCACGCGCCCCGGCGTGGTCGTGCGCACGGCGGGCGCGCCGTACTCCTCGACCGTGCCCCAGGCCTGGCATTCGGGGCAGCGGCCGAGCCACTTGGCCGTCTGCCAGCCGCACTCGGTGCAGCGGTAGGACGGCCGTTCCTTGGCGGACTTCGTACGGGCAGCCATGCACGAACCGTAACCGCCGCCACTGACAGCGGACCCCGCGGTCCGTGTTCCCCCGCTCGCTCCGCGCGGGCGGCCGTGGCCGGGCAAGGGCGCCCGCGGCGGCCACGAACGGGCGACCACGACCCCGCCCCGGCCACGGAAGAACAGCTTCCTGTCCCCTTATGAGGGATCGTTTCACCCGTACGGATTAAAAGTGTCCAACGCGCCAGTTCGCGCCACCCATGGCCCCCTACGGTCGCCGAGTGATGAGGAGCAGTCCGGAAACCACGACCCGCACGACCGGCGCACACCGGGCGCACCGGGAAGCGCGTGACCGCGCCGCGGCGAGGGCGCTGGCACAGCCGCCGGCGCAGCGCCCGCCCGCGCGGTACGCCGCGTACGACGCGTATCTGGACGGCCTGTTCACGTACTGCCTGTCCGTGCTCTGCGACCACGACGCCGCGACCGCCGCCCTGGGCGACGTCCTCGCGCTCGCCGAGCGCCGCGGCCACCGCGGCCCCGCGTCCGCGGCGGACCGGAGGGCCTGGCTGTACGCGCTGGCCCGCTGGGCGTGCCTGCGCAAGCTGGCCGAGGCCAAGCAGAAACGTCCGAGCAGCCACGCGGCGGGCCGCCCCACCACGGACCCCGGACCCGACACCGCTCCCACGGCGCCCACGACCCCCGCCCAGGAGGAGGCCCACCGGCGCCACCGCAGCGAACTCACCCTCCTCGCCTGGCCCGAGGCCGCCGGCACCACCCCCGAGCAGCGCGAGGCCCTCGAACTCGCCGTGCGCCACCACCTCGCCCCGCACGAGGTCGCCGCCGTCCTGGGCATGGAGCCGGCCGCAGCCCGGGAGCTGCTCGCCTCCGCGGCCTGCGAGGTGGAACGCACCCGCGCCGCCCTCGCCGTGGTCGAGACCGGCACCTGCGCGGGCGTCGCCCGCCTGACCGGCGACAACCGCTACGTCCTCAGCAGCGCCCTGCGCCGCGAGCTGGTCCGGCACGTGGACGACTGCCCGCGCTGCCGCCGTACCGCCGAGCGCGCGATCCCCGGCCGCTGGCCCGGCACCAGCGTCACCCCCGCCGAGCTGCCCGTACTGGAGGCCCCCCGCACGGCCCTGCGCGGAGCCCCGGCCCACGCCTCCCGCGCGCGGGGCAACGCCCCCCGCTTCGACCGGCGCGGCTTCCCGATGGATCCCAAGGACCGCGCGGCCCGGCGGGACCGCCTGCGCGCGCGTGCCGTCACCACCACCGTCGTCGCCACCGTCGTGGCGGCCCCGGTCCTCGCCCTGTGGGCGGCCTACCGGGGCACCCCCGTCGTCGAGGGCGAGGACGGCCGCTCTGCCAGCGCCAGCGAGGCGCAGGACCCGGACGCCCTGAGCGGCGAGTCGCCGGGCGGCGGCTACGAGAACGCGGGCAACGCCAGCACCAGCGCGGGCACCGGCTTCGGCGGGAACGGGGAGGCCGACGTCTCCGTGGAGGTCGTCGGAGTCTCCGGTGCCGGCGAGAAGGGCACCGGCCACCTGGGGGTGACGGCCGGCCACGACGGCGACACCACGCTGGTCACCCTGACCGCGACCGGCGACGCCCCGGTCCGCTGGTCCGCGTCCGTCGGCGCCGCCTGGCTCTATCTGAGCCAGTCCTCGGGCACCCTGCGCCCGGGCGGGTCCGTGACGGTCCGGGTGTACGTCGACCACCTGCGCGAGCCGTCCGGCCACTGGAGCGCACGGGTCGCCGTCTCGCCCGCCGGGGCCGTCGTGACCATCCGGGGCTACGGCCCCGCGCCCACCCCGTCCCGTCCGGGCCCGCGCCCCAGCACGCCCGACGACACCGCGTCCCCGTCCCATCCGGGCCAGAGCCCGGACCCGGACCCGTCCACCTCGCAGCCCACCGACCCGGACCCGACGCCCACCGACGACCCGCCGCCGACGTCGGCCGGCCCGGACCCGACGACCGGCGAGCCGTCCCCGACCGGCGGCCCGGACGGCTCGTCACCACCGCCGGGCGACGGCGACACCGGCACCCCCGGCCCGTCCGGCTCCTGAGGCCGGTCGGTCCTGCGGGTCAGGCCGCGGACGCGGGGTCCGGGACGGCATCCGCGGCGCCGTCGGCCGCCGCCTGCCCGCGCTCGGCTTCGCTCGCGCAGGAGGGGTCCTCGTCGCGAGGGCGCCCTCCTCCGCCGCGCAGCCGCGCACCCCGGGCCCCGCTCACCGGCGCCGACGAGGCGCCGTTTGCGTCCTGCGGCCCGATGCGCCGGACAGACCCCGGGGCGGGTCCGGAGCCGGTCTCAGCGGGCGGGGTCCGCCGGGTGCGGCGCCAGCAACGGCAGCTGCGAGGCCAGCCGCTCCTCGCACAGCTCGGCCAGCCGGTCGTACCCCGCCTTGCCCATCAGCTCGATCAGCTCCGGCCGGTAGGAGACGTACACGGGCTCGCCCGCGCCGTGCGCCGAGGTCGCCGACGTGCACCACCAGTGCAGGTCGTGACCGCCCGGACCCCAGCCGCGCCGGTCGTACTCGCCGATCGACACCTGCAGGACGCGCGTGTCGTCGGGCCGGTCGATCCACTCGTAGGTCCGCCGGACCGGCAGCTGCCAGCACACGTCGGGCTTGGTCTCCAGCGGTTCCCGGCCCTCCTTCAGCGCCAGGATGTGCAGCGAGCAGCCCGCGCCCCCGGAGAATCCCGGCCGGTTCTGGAAGATGCAGGAGCCCTGGAAGGGCCGGGTCTGCCGGGAGCCCTCGTCGTCCTCGGAGGTCCAGCCGTTCCGCGTGCCCTCGGCGTGGTGCTGCCAGATGTCCGGAGTGAGCCTCGCCACATGTCCGGCGACCCGCTTCTCGTCGTCCTCGTCGGAGAAGTGCGCGCCCAGCGAGCAGCACCCGTCGTCCGCGCGGCCCGCCTGGATGCCCTGGCAGCCGCTGCCGAAGATGCAGTTCCAGCGGGAGGTCAGCCATGTCAGATCGCACCGGAAGACCTGCTCGTCGTCCGCCGGATCCGGGAACTCCACCCACGCGCGCGCGAAGTCGAGCCCCTGCTCGTCACCCACGTTGCGCTTTTTGTCCTTCTTGGCCGACTTTTCGTCCTTCGCCTTTTTCGTCTTTGGCACGGCTCCAGGGTAAGTCGCCGGAGCGGCGGGACGGGACCAAGGACGACACCACGGACGGGACCACCGCGAGCGCCGCCGGCAGTAGCGTTCCGTACATGAGACTCGGTGTCCTCGACGTGGGTTCGAACACGGTGCATCTGCTGGTGGTGGACGCGCACCCCGGCGCCCGCCCGCTGCCCGCCCACTCGCACAAGGTGGAGCTGCGCCTCGCCCAGCTCCTCGACGAGGACGGGGCGATCGGCCCCGACGGCGTCGACCGGCTGGTCGCGGTGGTCCGGGAGGCGCTCCAGGCCGCCGAGGACAAGGGCGTGGAGGACCTGCTGCCGTTCGCCACCTCCGCCGTGCGCGAGGCGAGCAACGCCGACGACGTCCTCGCGCGCGTGCGCGCCGACACCGGCGTCGAGCTGACCGTCCTCTGCGGCGCCGAGGAGGCCCGGCTCACCTTCCTCGCCGCCCGCCGCTGGTTCGGCTGGTCCGCGGGCAGGCTGCTGGTCCTCGACATCGGCGGCGGCTCCCTGGAGATCGCCTACGGCCTCGACGAGGAACCGGACGCCGCCGTGTCGCTGCCGCTCGGCGCGGGCCGGCTGACCGCGGGCCGGCTGCCGGACGACCCGCCCCACCCCGACGACGTCAGGGCGCTGCGCCGCCACGTCCGTACGGAGATCGCCCGGACGGTCGGTGAGTTCAGCCGCCTCGGCGCCCCCGACCACGTGGTCGCCACCTCGAAGACCTTCCGGCAGCTGGCCCGCATCGCCGGGGCCGCCCGCTCCGCCGAGGGCCTCTACGTCCAGCGCGAGCTGAAACGCGCCTCCCTGGAGGCCTGGGTGCCCCGCCTGGCCGCCATGACCGGCGCCGAACGCGCCGAACTGCCCGGCGTCTCCGAGGGCCGCGCGAACCAGCTCCTGGCCGGCGCCCTGGTGGCCGAGGCCGCGATGGACCTCTTCCACGTGGAGAGCCTGGAAATCTGCCCGTGGGCGTTGAGGGAGGGCGTGATCCTGCGCCGCCTGGACCACATGGGTCAGGGATGAACGCGCCCCCGAAGGGGCGCGGGGAACTGCGCGACAAGCCACGACGCACCCGCACCCGCCACCTATGGCAATGACCACAACGGCGATTGGGCACCCCGCGCCCCCCGGAGGACACCCCGTACCCTGACCCCCGTGGCAAAACCCAGGGACGCAGTCCGCCCCCCGGACGCGAAGGTCGCCCTGTCGACGGCATCCGTCTACCCGGAGTCGACGGCGACGGCCTTCGAGATCGCCGCGCGCCTCGGTTACGACGGCGTCGAGGTGATGGTCTGGACGGACCCGGTCAGCCAGGACATCGACGCGCTGCGCAGGCTCAGCGACTACCACCGCATGCCGATACTCGCCGTGCACGCACCGTGTCTGCTCATCACCCAGCGCGTCTGGTCCACCGACCCCTGGGTCAAGCTCCAGCGCGCCCGCGCCGCCGCCGAGCGGCTCGGCGCGTCCACCGTCGTCGTCCACCCCCCGTTCCGCTGGCAGCGCCAGTACGCGCGGGACTTCGTCGACGGCGTCTGGCGGATGGCGAACGAGACGGACGTCCGCTTCGCCGTGGAGAACATGTACCCCTGGCGCTACCGCGACCGCGAGATGCAGGCGTACGCCCCCGACTGGGACGTGACGAAGGACGACTACCGGCACTTCACGATCGACCTCAGCCACGCCGCGACCTCCCGCACCGACGCCCTCGGCATGATCGACCGCATGAGCGACCGCCTCGGCCACGTCCACCTGGCCGACGGCAAGGGCTCCGCCAAGGACGAGCACCTCGTCCCCGGCCGCGGCAACCAGCCCTGCGCCGAGGTGCTGGAGCACCTCACGCGCACCGGCTTCGACGGCCACGTCGTCATCGAGGTCAACACCAGGCGCGCGATGTCCGGCGCCGAACGTGAGGCCGATCTCGCCGAGGCGCTGGCCTTCACCCGGAAGCACCTCGCGCAGTCGGCGTCCCCGGTCGCGGGGGGCCCGGCGGCGTGGACGGAGCTCCGGTGAGCGAGGCCGGCGGGGCCACCCGCCGCCGCGGCCGCCCGCCCCGTACGGAGGCCGGGGACACCCGCGACCGCATCCTCACCACGGCCCGCGAGGAGTTCTCCGAGCGCGGCTACGAGAAGACCTCGGTGCGCGGCATCGCCAAGGCGGCGGGTGTGGACCCGGCGCTGGTGCACCACTACTTCGGCACCAAGGAGCGGGTCTTCGAGGCGGCCATCGAGGTCGCCTTCGCGCCCGCCCTGAAGGCCCCCGACGCGATCGGCGACGGCCCCCTCGACGGGATCGGGGAGCAGCTCACCCGGTTCATCATGGGCGTGTGGGAGAACCCCACGACCCGCAAGCCGGTGCTGGCCATCGTCCGTTCCGCGGTCAACAACGACACCGCCGCCGCGGTCTTCCGCCGCCTGATCGCCGCCCAGGTGATGCGGCGGGTGGCGGCCCGGCTGGAGCGCCCGGACGCGGAGCTGCGCGTCGAGCTGGCCGCGGCGCAGCTGGTGGGATGCGCGATGCTCCGCTACGTGATCAAGGTGGAGCCGCTGGCCTCGGCCGACCCGGAGCAGATCGTCGCCCGCCTGGCACCGGTCGTGCAGGGGCACCTCACCGGACCCTGAGGGTCCCGACGACGGCGTACGGCGAGACGCGCGTCCCGCATTCCGGACACCCCGTCCCGACCCCTGGATGACCGGCGTACGCTCGACGGCAGTCATAACTCTCCGAAGGAGCGAGCGACGATGCCCGAACTGAGGTCCCGCACAGTCACCCACGGCCGCAACATGGCGGGCGCCCGCGCCCTTATGCGTGCCTCCGGTGTACCCGGCGCGGACATCGGGCGGAAGCCGATCGTCGCCGTCGCCAACAGCTTCACGGAGTTCGTGCCGGGCCACACCCACCTGGCCCCCGTCGGCCGGATCGTCAGCGAGGCCGTCGTCGCGGCCGGCGGCATCCCGCGCGAGTTCAACACGATCGCCGTGGACGACGGCATCGCGATGGGCCACGGCGGCATGCTCTACTCCCTCCCGTCCCGCGACCTGATCGCGGACAGCGTGGAGTACATGGTCGAGGCCCACTGCGCCGACGCCCTGATCTGCATCTCCAACTGCGACAAGATCACCCCGGGCATGCTCAACGCGGCCCTGCGCCTGAACATCCCGACGGTCTTCGTCTCCGGCGGCCCGATGGAGTCCGGCCGCGCCACCCTGGTCGACGGCACGGTCCGCACGCTGGACCTGGTCGACGCGATGTCGGAGGCGGTCAACGACAAGATCTCCGACGCGGACATCCTCCGCATCGAGGAGAACGCCTGTCCCACCTGCGGCTCGTGTTCCGGCATGTTCACCGCCAACTCGATGAACTGCCTGACCGAGGCCATCGGCCTCTCCCTGCCCGGCAACGGCTCGGTCCTGGCCACCCACACCGCCCGCAGGGCGCTCTACGAGAACGCGGCCCGCACGGTCCTGGACCTCACCCGCCGCTACTACGAGCAGGACGACGACTCGGTCCTGCCGCGGAGCATCGCCACCCCCGCCGCCTTCGGCAACGCCATGGCGCTGGACATCGCGATGGGCGGCTCCACCAACACGATCCTGCACCTGCTGGCGGCCGCCCAGGAGGCCGAGGTCTCCTACGGCCTCACCGAGATGGACGCCCTCTCGCGCAGCGTCCCCTGCCTGGCCAAGGTCGCGCCCAACGTCGCCAAGGACCGCACGTACTACATGGAGGACGTGCACCGCGCCGGCGGCATCCCCGCCCTGCTCGGCGAACTGCACCGCGGCGGCCTGCTCAACGAGGACGTCCACTCCGTGCACAGCCCGTCCCTGGCCGACTGGCTGAAGACCTGGGACGTGCGCGGCGGCTCCCCGGCGCAGGAGGCCGTCGAGCTGTGGCACGCGGCCCCCGGCTGCGTCCGCTCCGCCGAGGCCTTCTCCCAGTCCGAGCGCTGGGACTCCCTGGACGAGGACGCCGAGGGCGGCTGCATCCGCTCCGTCGAGCACGCCTACTCCGTCGACGGCGGCCTGGCGGTGCTGCGCGGCAACCTCGCCGTCGACGGCTGCGTGGTGAAGACGGCCGGCGTCGACGAGTCCATCTGGACCTTCGAGGGTCCGGCGGTCGTCTGCGAGTCGCAGGAGGAGGCCGTCGAGAAGATCCTCACCCAGCAGGTCGAGGAGGGCGACGTCGTCGTCATCCGCTACGAGGGCCCCAAGGGCGGCCCCGGCATGCAGGAGATGCTCTACCCGACCTCCTACCTGAAGGGCCGCGGCCTCGGCAAGGCCTGCGCCCTGGTCACCGACGGCCGCTTCTCCGGCGGCACCTCGGGCCTGTCCATCGGCCACGCCTCGCCGGAGGCGGCGGCCGGCGGCACCATCGCCCTGGTCGAGGACGGCGACCGCATCCGCATCGACATCCCGAACCGCTCCATCGAGCTGCTCGTGGACGACGCCGAGCTGACCCGCCGCGAGCAGGCGCTGAACGGCGTGTACGCCCCGAAGAACCGCGACCGCAAGGTGTCCGCGGCCCTGAAGGCGTACGCCGCGATGGCCACCAGCGCCGACAAGGGCGCCGTCCGCGACGTCAGCAAGCTGGGCTGACGCCCGCCACGCGGGACCCCCGGGCCTACCAGGTCCCCGGGTCCCGCCCCGCCACCCCGAACACGGTCCCGTCCGGCGCCCCGGCGTACACGTGCCCGCCCGCGAGCAGCGGCGCCGGCAGCGACGCGGGCACCTTGTCGGACTCGGCGCCGAGCCGGGGCCGGGTCTGCCCGAGCAGCCTGCCCTCGCGGGCGTCGGCGCCGAGGAGCCGCCCGTCGGGCGCGGTGACGTACACGTGCCGCCCGTCGGAGACCGGCGCCGAACCCCGGCTCACCCCCGTCTCCAGCCGCCACGCCTGCTTCCCGGCCGCCATGTCGACGGCGACGAGCGAACCGCCGGCCCCCATGAGGTACACGGTGTCCCCGTGCACCCCGGCCTGCGCCTGCTCGACCGGGACCGGCAGCGCCACCCGCCGGGTCGCACCGGTGGCGGGCGTGTAGCGCACCACGGCCCTGACGTCGCCGTAGGCCGCCCCCTCGGCGACGAGGAACACGGACCCGTCCGCCGCCCCCAAGGGCGTGAGCGTCCCCGCCAACTCCGCGTCCCAGCGCACGTCTCCGCTCGCCGGGTCCACCGCGGTCACCCGGGTCCGCTTCCCGTCGCCGCTCTGGCTCGTCGCGTACGCCGCCGGGCGCCGCTCCCCGGGGAACGAGGTGAAGTACGGCACGGACTGCCCGGGGATCCGGTGCGTCCACTTCGTCTTCCCCGAGGCGCTGTCCACGCCGGTGACCGTGCCGTCGGCGCGGGTGAGCAGCAGCATGTCGCCGACGGTGCGCAGTCCGTCGTAGGCGGGCATGTCCTCCTGCCACTCCGGCTCACCCGTCGCGGGGTCGAGCGCCTCCAGCGGGCCCAGCAGGCCGACCTCGGGCTGCACGAGCCCGCCCGACACGACCGGTGGTTCGCTCCGTACGGCCTCCTCGACGGGGTGCCGCCACAGCGTGCTCCCGTCGGCCGGATCGAGGGCGAAGACCAGCCCCGGCCGCGCGCACAGCAGCCGCCGCTCCGCGTACGAGCACTGCGGCATCCCGCCGTCCTTCGCCGCGGGCACCGCCTCCCACGTCCCGAACCCGCCCGGCGCGCTCTGCGCGGTGGGCGTGCCCGCGGGCTCGGCACCGCCGAAGGCCTGCACGGCCACGAGGCTCCCGGCCACGGCGAGGCACACCGCCCCCGCGACGAGCACCGACCGCTTCCCCAGCCGCCGTACGACCCGCCGGGACCGCCGTGCGGACGGCTCGGCGGGAGGCTGCGGCGCGGGTCCGCCGGCCCCGTGCGGGGTCCGGTCCGGTTCGGTCCGCGGAGCCGGTATGAACACCTGTGTGTCGTAGGCGGCCGCCACCGACCGCAGCTCCCGCATCATCTCGTCCGGCGTCGGCCGGTCCTCGGGCTCCTTGGCGAGACAGCGCAGCACCAGCGGTGCGAGCGAGTCCGGTACGCCGGTCAGTTCGGGCTCGTCGTGCACGACCTGGTAGGCGACGACGTACGGGCTGTCGGAGTCGAAGGGCCCGCGCCCGGTCGCCGCGTGCACCATCAGCGACCCGAGGGTGAAGACGTCGGCCGCCGGCCCCACCTCCCGGGGCCGCCGGAACTGCTCGGGCGCCATGTACGGCGGCGTGCCGATCAGCTTCCCGGTCTCGGTCCGCAGTTCGCTGTCCTTTGGCCGGGAAATACCGAAGTCGATGACCTTCGGCCCGTCCTCGGCGAGCAGGACGTTGCTCGGCTTGAGGTCCCGGTGCACCACGCCGACCCGGTGGATGTCGCGCAGCGCCTCGGCGAGCCCGGCCATCAGCCGCCGCAACTGTGGCTCGTCCATCGGCCCGTTCCGCTTCACGTGCTCGGAGAGCGTCGGGCCGGGGATGAACAGCGTGGCCATCCAGGGCCGCCCGGCCTCCGGATCGGCGTCCACGACCGGCGCCGTGAAGGCCCCGCTCACCCGCCGGGCCGCGGCCACCTCCTGCCGGAAACGCCCCCTGAACTCGGGATCCCTGGCATACGTGGCGTGCACGACCTTGACCGCGACGCGCATCCCGGAGGTGCTGCGGGCCAGATGTACGACGCCCATGCCGCCCGAGCCCAGACGGGACTCCAGACGGTAGTGACCGGCGTACTCCGGAAGTTCCGCTTCCGCGTCCGCTCCGGCATCCCGCTGCGGCGCCATGGAACCACCCCCGTGCTGTTCGTTCGCGCGAGCGATGCTCGGAGCCTAGTCGATGGGGCGTACGGGACAGAGGCGGCCTGCCGACGTCCGTGTGCGACTTGCGAACTGGTGTTTCATGGCTTGTTCTCGGGGTATCAACGGTCCCCCACGACAGTCGTGGGGCGCAACGGGGGGAGTTCCACATGTCGGTCGACCAGGTCCGGAACATCGGCGACAGGGAAGAGGAAGCGGTCGGGACGCACGAGGGAGCCGTCGCGGCGACCGCGGCCCTGCTCTCCTACCCGGTCGCGCCGGGCTACCGCCTGAACGTCCGCAGCGGTCCGGGCACCAACTACCGCCTGGTGCGCGTCCTGTCCGAGGGCTCCAGGGTCGCCATCAGCTGCCAGCGCGCGGGGGAGCGGGTCTCGGGCCCCTACGGCACCTCGAACATCTGGGACAACATCGGCAGCGGCCAGTACGTCTCCGACGCGTACGTCCGCACCGGCAGCGACGGCTACGTGGCTCCGCGCTGCTGAGCGTGGCGCCCCGCTGACCTTGTAACAGCGCTGTCTCAGCGACGTACTAGGAGGTCGCCGGGGGGAACGGCGTGCCGGGCCGAGTGGCTCTTCATGGTCGGAAACGCCGCCCGCACCCAAGGATGGGGGCGGACCGGCACGCCAACCGACTCTGAGGTGGACAACGATGCGCGTTCGCAAGCTGACCCTCGCCGCCATGGCCCTCGCCGCCGGTCTCTCGCTCACGGCCTGCCAGAACGACGACGGCACGGACCAGAGCGCGACCCCGCCCTCCGCCTCCGCTCCGTCCTCCTCGGACGGCGGTTCCGGACCGGCCGGCTCGGACCAGGAGGGCGGCGGGACGGACTCCGAGGGGAAGACCCCCAACGGGACGGGCGGGACCGACGCGAACGGCGGGACGGGCGGGACCGGCGGCGCCGAGGACGGCAAGGCCGCCAAGTGCCGCACCGACGAGCTGGAGATCACGGCGATCGACGCCACGGTCGGCGGCGACGACAGGGGCACCGTCGCGGTGGACCTGAAGAACGGCGGCGGCCGGGACTGCACGCTCGCGGGCTACGCGGGCGTCGACCTGAAGACGAACGCGGGATCGCTGTCCGCCAAGCGCACGGGCGAGCAGGCCCCGACGGTCGTCCTCGCGGACGGTGACACGGTGACCTTCGGCATCACCTACCCGATCAACGACACGGGCGGCTCCGGCGTCCGCATCACGGGCCTGGTCGTGACCCCGCCGAACGAGACCAAGTCGGTCACCCTCGACTGGCCGGGCGCCGCCAGCCTGCCCGTCACCGACGGCTCGGGCACCCCGGTGCAGGTCGGCCCGATGGGCAGCGCCGGCCAGGGCGGCTGACCGCACCGCACGCTCCGAGAGGCGCGCGCCATAATCGACCCGTGAGCGCAGAGAACGGCAAGAACGGCACCCCGGACACCCCTGCGGGCCCCCGCCCCGAACCCCTCAGGTTCTACGGCACGACCTGGGTGAACCACGACAACGGCTACACCGCCCGCCGGGTGGGCCTCGCCGTCGGCTCACTCGTCGTGGCGGCCGCCGCCTGCTTCGTGCTCCGCGTCGCCTACCAGGGCCTCCAGATCGCCGACATCGGCAGCTTCGTCTCGCTGCTGATGATCGTGATGTTCGCGGTCTGCAGCGCCCTGGCCTTCCGCCACTCCTGGTCCGCCTTCACCAGCCGCCCCGACCCCGACCGCCAGGCCTCCATGCGCGGCCTGCTCGCCATCGGCTTCGTCGGCTCCCTCCTCGCCTACTTCTTCCGCACCTTCACCGAGGCCCCGGGCGAGGCACTGCACCGCGCGGAGTACGAGAAGGCCCGCGAGAACTACGAGAAGCGCACCACCCGCCGCACGGGCAACCCGTCGAAGAAGCGCCGCCGGAAGTAGCCGGGGCGAAGCGTCAACGGGAGCGGGGCCCGCGGGCGGTGATCCGGCAGGGTAGGCCGCCCACCGGCGATCGGAACCGGGGCGCTGGAGCCGGGTGGCGGCAAGCGGAGGCCCGGCGGCGAGGTGTCCGAGGCCGGGGACGCGGGGCCGGGGCCCCGAAGTGGGGTCGGTAGGCCGAAGGCCGGGGACCGGTAGCGGTGGCTGCAGAGCCGTGCTGGGACCCGCGAGACGCGAGGCGGCGCACGCCGGACCCGGACCCCGGAGCCCGGAGCCCGGAGCCCGGAGCCCGGAGCCCGGAGCCCGGAGCCGGAGCGGCAGGCCGGAGCCGGAGCCGGGGCCGAAGCGGCAGGCCGGAGCCGGAGCCGGGGCCGAAGCGGCAGGCCGGAGCCGGAGCCGGGGCCGAAGCGGCAGGCCGGAGCCGGAGCGGCAGGCCGGGGCCTGGCCCGGGGCCGGAGCGGTAGGCCGGAGCCGGAGCCGGAGCCGGAGCCGGAGCCGGAGCCGGAGCCGGAGCCGAAGCCGAAGCCGGAGCCGAAGCCGGTGCGGCAGGCCGGGGCCGGAGTCGCGGGGCGTGAGGCGGGGCCCGGGTCGAGCGAGTGATCGCCCCTTCCCCGACGCTCCCCGAAACGCCCTGCTCCACCCCGCCCCGCCCGGCCACCATGGCCGTATGACGACACCGCTGACTCCGGACGGCCCGGCCACGCCCGCCGCGGGCCCCGCGCAGGCCCGCCACAGTGCCCGCGCCCATTCCTTCAACGCCGCCGCGGCCCAGTACGCCGCCAACCGGCCCTCCTACCCGCCCGCCCTCTTCGACGTGCTGGAGGAGCTGACCGGCCGTCCCCTCAAGGGCGCCCGCGTCGTGGACGTCGGCGCCGGTACGGGCCTCGCCACCGCCCGCCTGCGCGAACGCGGTGCCGACGTGATCGCCGTGGAACCCGGCGCCGGCATGGCCGCCGAGTTCCGCCGCACCCTCCCCGGCGTGCCCGTGGTGCGCGGCAACGGCAACGCCCTCCCCCTAGCAGGCCACAGCGCGGACCTCCTCACCTACGCCCAGGCCTGGCACTGGACCGACCCCGCCCTGGCGGTCCCGGAGGCGCGGCGTGTGCTGCGTCCGGGCGGCGCGCTGGCGCTGTGGTGGAACACCGACGCCCACGACGTGCCGTGGATCGCGGACTCGGCACGACGCGTCGACCGGCACTTCGCGGGCCTGAACCTCGCCGCCGAGAAGCGGAACTTCAACGCCCGCTTCGCCGACCCGAGCGGCAGCCTGGACTTCGTCCACCGCGAGGTCCGCTGGAGCCGGCGCGTCCCCCTCGACATCCACCTGGCCAACCTCGGAAGCCACTCGGTCTTCCTGACCGACACCGAGGAACGCGTCGCGGCCTTCTTCGCCGAGGAGCGCCGTCACCTGCTGTCGGTCTTCCCGGACGGACTCGTCGAGGAGACGTACGACGTCCACCTCCTCCTCGCCACGACCTCGACGGCCTGACGGCGACGCCTTGACGCCGTGGGTGCCCGGGAGGAGTATTCATCACATGATGAATTACTCGCCGGAACACTCCTCCCGGCCACCCGACGGGCGCGGCGACGCCCAGACCCCACCCGCCGTCCACGCCGAATACCTCACCGTCGTACGCGGCACCCGCACCGTCCTGCGCGGCCTCGGCTTCACCGTCCCGCGCGGCCGGATCACGGGTCTCCTCGGCCCCTCCGGCTGCGGCAAGTCGACCCTGATGCGGGCGGTCGTCGGCACTCAGGCCAAGGTCGCCGGCACCCTGGACGTCCTCGGCCGCCCGGCCGGCCACCCGGCCCTGCGTACCCGCATCGGCTACGTCACCCAGGCCCCGTCCGTCTTCGACGACCTGACCGTCCGCCAGAACCTGGACTACTTCGCCGAGATCCTCCACCCCGGCCGGGCCGCCGCCGCCCACCGCCGCGAGGACGTCACCCGCGTCATCACCGACGTCGACCTCACCACCCACGCCGGCTCCCTGGCCGGCAACCTCTCCGGCGGCCAGCGCAGCCGCGTCTCCCTCGCCGTGGCCCTCCTGGGCGCCCCCGAACTCCTCGTCCTCGACGAGCCGACGGTCGGCCTCGACCCCGTACTCCGCCGCGACCTGTGGACCCTGTTCCACTCCCTGGCCACCGACCGCGGCGCCACCCTCCTGGTCTCCTCCCACGTCATGGACGAGGCCGAGCGCTGCCACCGGCTGCTCCTGATGCGCGAGGGGGAGGTCCTCGCCGACGACACGCCCGACGCCCTGCGCACCCGCACCGGCTCCGAGACGGTCGAGGAGGCCTTCCTCCACCTGGTCGACGAGGCGAGGGCGCAGACGGCGGCCCGCACGAAGGAGTCCACCCGATGACCACCCCCACGGCCCCCGCACCCACCCGCGCGACGCCGACCCCGGCTCCCACCCGCCCCCTGAGCCTCACGCGCACCACGGCCACCGCGACCCGCGTCCTGCGCCAGCTGAGCCACGACCCCCGCACCATCGCGCTCCTGATGCTGATCCCCTGCGTGATGCTCTTCCTGCTGCGCTACGTCTTCGACGGCAGCCCGCGCACCTTCGACAACATCGGCGCCTCGCTCCTCGGCATCTTCCCGCTGATCACGATGTTCCTGGTGACGTCCATCGCGACGCTGCGCGAGCGCACCTCCGGCACCCTCGAACGCCTCCTCGCCATGCCCCTGGGCAAAGGCGACCTCATCGCGGGATACGCCCTCGCCTTCGGCGCCCTCGCCATCGTCCAGTCGGCCCTCGCCACCGGCCTCGCCGTCTGGTTCCTGGGCCTGGACGTCACCGGCAGCCCCTGGCTGCTCCTTCTCGTCGCGCTGCTCGACGCCCTGCTGGGCACGGCACTCGGCCTCTTCGTCTCGGCCTTCGCGGCCTCGGAATTCCAGGCGGTGCAGTTCATGCCGGCGGTGATCTTCCCCCAGCTCCTCCTCTGCGGCCTCTTCACCCCGCGCGACAACATGCACCCGGCTCTGGAGGCCGTCTCCGACGTCCTGCCCATGTCCTACGCGGTGGACGGCATGAACGAGGTCCTGCGCCACACCGACATGACCGCCACCTTCGTCCGCGACGCCCTGATCGTCGCCGGCTGCGCCCTCCTGGTCCTGGCCCTGGGCGCGGCCACGTTGAAACGCCGAACGGCATAACAGCCGGTCCGGCGCCTGAGGACGAGGCCGTCCAGGCCGAAAGGCGGGGGCCTGGGGGGCGGCAGCCCCCAGGGACGGGACGGGAAGGGGCGGCGGGGGCGAAAAATACCTGGCGGCACCCACCACCACCGTCCCGCAGACTGGACGCGACACCCCACCCACCCCTCCGAATGCGAGGATGCCGACAACGCACAACGCACCCAAGAACAGCCAGGGCACCGGAGGGCACCGAACCCATGACCCAGAAAGTCGCAGTCCTCGGCACCGGCAAGATCGGCGAAGCCCTCCTCAGCGGCATGATCGGAGCCGGCTGGGCCCCCGCCGACCTCCTGGTCACCGCCCGCCGCCGGGAACGCGCCGACGAACTCCGCGCCCGCCACGGCGTCACCCCGGTCACCAACGCCGAGGCAGCCAAGTCCGCCGACACCCTGATCCTCACGGTCAAGCCGCAGGACATGGGCACCCTCCTCGACGAGCTGGCCCCCCACGTCCCCGCCGACCGCCTCGTCATCAGCGGCGCGGCGGGCATCCCCACCGCCTTCTTCGAGGAACGCCTCGCCCCCGGCACCCCGGTCGTCCGCGTCATGACGAACACCCCGGCCCTCGTCGACGAGGCCATGTCCGTCATCTCGGCCGGCACCCACGCCACCGCCGCCCACCTGACCCACACCGAGGAGATCTTCGGCGCCGTCGGCAAGACCCTGCGCGTCCCCGAGTCCCAGCAGGACGCCTGCACCGCCCTCTCCGGCTCCGGACCGGCGTACTTCTTCTACCTGGTCGAGGCCATGACCGACGCCGGCATCCTCCTCGGCCTGCCCCGCGACAAGGCCCACGACCTGATCGTCCAGTCCGCGATCGGCGCCGCGAAGATGCTCCGCGACAGCGGCGAGCACCCGGTCAGGCTCCGCGAGAACGTCACGTCCCCCGCCGGCACCACCATCAACGCCATCCGCGAACTGGAGAACCACGGCGTCCGCGCCGCCCTCATCGCGGCCTTGGAGGCCGCCCGCGACCGCAGCCGCGAACTGGCCTCCGGCACCAAGGACTGACCCCCGGGAGACGACCGGCACGAGCCCCCGCGGGGGCTCACCGCGCGGCGGTCAGGACGTCCTCCGTCAGCACCACCCGGGCGAAGCCGCCCCCGTGCAGCGAAACCGCCGACGCCCGCGCCAGCTCGTCCGCGCTCTGCCGCCAGCCGAAGGGCCCCTCCAGGCCGAAGGTGTACGTCGCGTCGAAAGCGTAGACGACCTCGTACCCGAGGTTCCCGCCCATCCGCGCCGTCGTCTCGACGCACATGTTCGTCTGGATCCCGGCCAGCACGATCTGCGAGATCCCCGCCGCCCGCAGCCACGCCCCCAGATCCGGTTCGCCGAGGAACGCCGAGTTCACGGTCTTCGTGACCAGCAGCTCGGCCCCGCCGCCCTTCCCCCGCCGCTTCTCCACGTACTCCTTGAAGCCGTTCCCCTCGTACCCGACCCGCAACGGCGACCCGGGCTTGACCGAGTCGTGCCGGGTGAACACGACCGGCCGCCCGGTCGACTGCCAAACGTCGATGAGGGCGGCGATGTTGTCGTCCGCCTCCGGGTGGTTGCGCGTACCCCAGAAGTCGAGCTCCTCGAAGCCCTGCTGCACGTCCACGACCACCAGTGCTGCGTTCTCGGCGATGTCCATGCCCCGATCGTGCCGCCCGGCGACTCGGCACCCCAGAGGTCCGAAAGTCTGCGATCGATGATTTACTGCCACCCATGGCAGGAGCAGCAGGGAGAGCAGAAGCAGCGACGAAAGCAGAAGCACCGGCATCGGCACCGGCCCCCCACCGCGTCGCCCTCGTGGCCTTCCCCGGCATCCGCGCCTTCGACGTCGCCGTCATCACCGAGGTCTGGGGCACCGACCGTACCGACCGCGGCGCCCCCGCCTTCGACCTGCGCCGAGTCGCCGCCGACGACACCACCACCGTTCCGATGCGCGGCGGCCTCGCCCTCCACCCCGACCGCCCCCTCGACTGGCTCGCGGAAGCCGACCTCGTCGTCGTCCCCGGCCTCGACGACCACCTCACCCCGGCACCCGCGCCGGTCCTCGCCGCCCTCCGCCGCGCCCACGCCCGCGGTACCACCGTCGCCGCGCTGTGCGGAGGCGCCTTCACCCTCGCCCAGGCCGGGCTGCTCGACGGCCGCCGCGCCATCACCCACTGGCGGCTGCTCGACCTCCTGCGCACCCACCACCCCAGGGTCACCGTCGTGCCCGACGCCCTCTTCATCGAGGACGACAACATCTGGACCGCCGCCGGCACGGCAGCCGGTATCGACCTCTGCCTCCACCTGATCCGGCTGAGCCACGGCGCCGAGGCCGCCGCCACCATCGCCCGCTCGATGGTCACCGCACCCTTCCGCACCGGGACCCAGGCCCAGTTCATCGAGCACCCCACCCGGCACGCGGACCGGGACGCCGACGCCCTCGCCGGCGTCCGCGAACACGCCCTGCGCCACCTCGACGAGCCCCTCACGGTCGCCGACCTGGCCGCCCGCGCCGGCATGTCCCCGCGCTCCTTCGCCCGGCACTTCACGGCGGCCACCGGCACCACGCCGCTGCGCTGGCTGCTGGACCAGCGCATCGCCGCGGCCCAGAAGCTCCTCGAACGCACCGACCTGCCCATGCCCGAGGTCGCCCGCCGGGCCGGCTTCGGCAGCGAGGTCATGATGCGCCAGCACTTCGCAGCACGCCTCGCCACCAGCCCCCGCGCCTACCGCGCCGCGTTCACCGGAGGCAGCAGCCCGATCGCCCGGTAGGCGGCGTCCACGGTCGGCCGCGCCATCGCCCGGGCCTTCTCGGCCCCGTCCCGAAGGGCACGCTCCACATACCCGGGATCGGCGCACAGCTCCTTGTGCCGCTCCCGCACGGGCCGCAGCACCTCGACGACCGCCTCCGCGGTGTCCTTCTTCAACGCGCCGTACGAGTCGTACCCACCCGCCAGCTCCGCCGGATCCCCACCGGTACAGGCGGCGAGAATCTCCAGCAGATTGGCGAGCCCCGCCCGCTCCTCCGGGTCGTAGACGACGTCACGTCCACTGTCGGTGACGGCCCGCATGACCTTCTTCCGCACCACGTCCGGCTCGTCGAGCAGATAGACGATCCCCGGCCCGACGTCGTCGCTCTTGCCCATCTTCGACGCGGGCTCCTGCAGGTTCATGACCCGCGCCGCCACCGCCGGACCGGTGGCCCGCGGCACCACGAACGTGTGCCCGTACCGATGGTTGAACCGCACCGCGAGATCCCGCGCCAGCTCCACGTGCTGCGTCTGGTCGTCCCCGACCGGCACCTCGTCCGTCCCGTACGCCAGGATGTCCGCCGCCATCAGCACGGGATACGTCAGCAGCGACAGCCGCACGCTGCCGCCCCGCCCCTGCTCCCGCGCGGCCTTCTCCCTGTACTGGATCATCCGCCGCATCTCCCCGTCGGTCGCGACGCACTCCAGTACGTACGACAGCCGGGCGTGCTCGTCCACGTGACTCTGCACGAACACCGTGCACACCTCGGGATCCAGCCCCGTCGCCAGCAACAGCGACGCCGCCTGCCGGCTCAGTCTGCGCACCCGCGCCGGGTCGTGGTCCACGGTCAGCGCGTGCAGGTCGACCACGCAGAACAACGCGTCCGACCGGTGCTGGTCCACCGCGGCCCACCGCCGCATCGCTCCCAGGTAGTTCCCCAGGGTCAGGTGCCCGGTCGGCTTGACCCCACTGAAGACCCGCGTCATCTCTCCACCTCCTGGTCAGGGCCGCCGCCACCCGCCGGCCGCCCCTCCTGGAGGGAGATACGAGAACGGCCGCCGAAGCGGCGGCCGTCGAGTGCATACGTGTGTACGGCCGCCGTCAGGCGGCCCACCAGAGCTGGCTACACGTACGCGTCGTCACGAGCCCCACAGTACGCCCGCCCGACCCCCACCACCCGGGATTTGACACGACTGCCCGGCACTCCTAGTGTTCTCCGAGTTGTCCGACGTGAGCGCCGACCCCGGTCGGTCCCCGGACAGCGATTCCGCGAGTACCAACCACTCTTCGATGAACAGTCGCACTGTCGGCGTCGTCGTCCTGTCGGTGCGTGTATTTACGGAATGAGGAATCCACGTTCGAAAGAACGCGGCCCCCGATTAGCTCGGGAGCCGGGAGTCCGCTAGAGTCTCACCTCGTTGAAACGGCCCAACAGCCGGGACGGCAACCCCCTCTGACGGGAAATCAGAGCCCGAAAGGATCTGATAGAGTCGGAACCGCCGGAAAGGGAAACGCGAAAGCGTGAACCTGGAAAGCACCGAGGAAATCGGATCGGGAAGATCTGATAGAGTCGGAAACGCAAGATAGCAAGACCGAAGGGAAGCGCCCGGAGGAAAGCCCGAGAGGGTGAGTACAAAGGAAGCGTCCGTTCCTTGAGAACTCAACAGCGTGCCAAAAGTC